>JBCDHQ010000182.1:0-9550 GCA_038749815.1 Pseudomonadota bacterium
AGGCGCCGCTTTCTCGCGTAGGTCTCTTCGATCTGCGCGCGCAGCGTCTCGATCCCCGTCTCGTGGAGCAGGATCTTGATCCGGGCCTTGTACTTGTTGTCGCGTCGGCCGGCGAGATTGTAGACCTCGAGGATCGCCTCGAGATAGGCGAGGAGGTCGGCCTTCGGCAGAAACTCCCGCACGACGCGCCCGATCATCGGTGTGCGGCCGAGCCCGCCGCCCACGGTCACCTCATACCCGACCTCGCCGTCCTGGCGCACCATGCGCAGGCCGATGTCGTGGGCTTTGGTGACCGCGCGATCGTTCGGCGCGCCGGTGATCGCGATCTTGAACTTCCGCGGCAGGTAGGAGAACGCCGGGTGGTCCGTCGACCATTGCCGGATCAGCTCCGCCGTGGGGCGTGGGTCCTCGATCTCATCGGCAGCAGCGCCGGCGAACTGGTCGGCGGTCACGTTCCGGATGCAATTGCCGGAGGTCTGGATCGCGTGCATGCCGACATCCGCGAGGGCCTGCAGCATCTCGGGCACGTCCTTCAGCTTCGGCCAGTTGAACTGGATGTTCTGGCGCGTGGTGAAGTGGCCATACCCCTTGTCCCAGCGCTCCGCGATCATGGCGAGCTGGCGGATCTGAGCACTGCTAAGGGTGCCATAGGGGATCGCGACCCGGAGCATATAGGCGTGGAGTTGGAGGTAGAGCCCGTTCATGAGGCGGAGGGGCTTGAACTCCTCCTCCGTCAGATCGCCGGTGAGACGACGCTCAACCTGGCCGCGGAACTCCTCCACGCGGGCGCGCACGAACGTCTCGTCGAACTCGGTGTAGCGGTACATGGCTCAGACCTCCGCCTGCTTTCCGTGGGGATAGTTCGAGGGGCCGCGGGTGCGGGCGATCTCGCGGAAATGGACCGGCCGCGGCGCGCCGCCCGCGAGCGTCGCGTCGGCGAGGTAGACGCCCACGACCTCAAGCGCCCGGCCGCTGGCGCGGTCGAGGAGCTCAGCAGCGGCCTCGGGCGTGTCGGCGACGGCCGCCTCCTCATGGGTCCGCGACCACGTCCCCTCGGGCGTAAAGTAGACCACGTCGCCTTCGAGAAGGTCGTTCGCCGTGGCGATCTTCGGTGGCTTGGGGCGGCTCATGCGCGCACCTCCATCGGCTGATCCGCCGCCGCCGCTGCCGCAGCGCGCGGGGCGAGGCCGAGGAAGAGGATCACGGGGCCCTTGGGGGCCGCCTCGCTCAGACGCTCCGGCAAGTCGCGGAGGGTGGCCGGGATGATCCTCTGGTCCGGGCGCGAGGCGTTCTCGATCGCGGTGATGGGCGTATCGTGCGCCGCGCCGTGCATCAGAAGCCGACCGGCGACAAACCGCGCCGCGCGCAGACCCATGTAAATCCCTGCGACTGCGCCGGGTCGGGCGAGCGCGCGCCAGTCCTGCTCCGCGAAGCCGTCGACGTCGTGGCCGGTCAGAAGGCGGAGTTCAGAGTTCCGCCCGCGCTTTGTCAGGCTGGCACCGAGCGCGGCAGCACCCGCCGCTGCCGCCGTGATGCCAGGCACGATGTCAAAGCCAATGCCGGCGGCATCGAGGGCGTCCATCTCTTCGTCGAGCCGGCCAAAGACGCCCGGATCGCCGGATTTGAGCCGGACGACGTGGCCGTGCCGGCCATGCTCGACGAGGAGCGCGTTGATGTCGTCCTGTTTCCAGGCAGGGCCGAACGGTGTTTTGCCGACATCGATCAGCGTCGCTTCGCGCCGCGCAAGCTCAAGGATCTCCGCGGGCACAAGGCGGTCGTGGATGACGACATCGGCCTCGTGGAGGAGGCGACGCGCCTTCAGCGTCAAGAGCTCAGGATCGCCGGGTCCGGTGCCGATGAGAGAGACATGGCCGGGCCGCGCCCCCTCTGTCAGTGTTTCGGCGAGCAGGCTCTCCAGCACCGTGTCCACAGTGCCGGCTTTCAGCGCGTCCGCCCCCTTTTCAAAGTAGAAGCGAGACCAGAAGCGACGGCGGAGCGGGCCTTGAGGCAGCTTGGTCGCCTGGGGCCGGAAGCGTTGGCCAAAACGGACAAGCTGGCCGAGAGCTGCCGGCAGACGTTCCTCGAGATCTGCTTTGATCTTCCGGGCCAGGACTGGGGCAGCCCCCTCCGTTCCGATCGCGACCGTGACGGGATCCCGGTCGACCATTGCAGGGGTGATGAACTGGCTGGCCTCGAGATTGTCGACGATGTTTGTCAGCGCACCGGCGCGACGGCCGATGGCCTGCGCCCGTGCATCGGCCTCCGGGTCGTCGGCGGCCGCGTAGAGGAGGGCCGCGCAGAGCGCGTCACCTTCCGCGATCTCGCGCTCAACAAGCACCAGCCGGCCAGCGGCAGCCCAGGCCCGGATGTCGGCCTCGGGCTCTGCGCCGTAGACGACGATCCGCGCCTCGGTCTTGAGGAGGAGGCGCAGTTTGGCCACGGCCGTTTCACCCGCGCCGGCGACGATGGCGCGCCGGCCGCGGAGGTCAAGGAAGACTGGGTAGTGCCGCATCTGGGAAACCTCTCCGCATCTGCGGTAGAAAATAGTCCTCAATCCCGATCTGTTTCCACTATCGGCTGGAAATAAGGAAGATCTCCCTCTATCCAGCAGGGGCAAGGAGCAGTGTTCCCAAACTGAGGATGCGATGGGATGGCGGTTCGGCTGGATGCGATGGATCGGAAAATCCTCGCAGCTCTGCAGGAGGATGCCTCACGGTCTCTTGACGATGTGGCGGCTCTGGTCGGGGGATCTCGGACACCGGTTTGGAACCGGATTCGCAAGTTGAAGGCCGCAGGCGTGATCCGGGCGGAGGTCGCGGTTCTGGATCCTGAGGCGCTCGGGCTGGATGTGTGTTTCTTTGTCTTGGTGCGGACATCGGCCCATGATGCCGCGTGGCTCGAGCGCTTCATGGATGCGCTGCAGCGTCGGCCCGAAGTGGTCGAAGCGCACCGCCTGGCTGGAGATGTTGACTACATTCTCAAAGTCCGCGTGCCGAACGCGCGGGCCTATGACGACTTTTACCGGGGGCTGATCGCCGAGGTTCCAATTTTCAATGTCACGTCGCAGCTCTCCATGGAGGAGATCAAGTCGACGACGGCCTTGCCGATAGAGACGCCTTGACAGTCTCGTGCGGCCCGCCGCCTTTTGCGCAGGATGACCGCGCCCGCTTCAACACCCATCAGGTTCGTGGTGACGCTTCTGGCACTCTTTGCGCTTTGGAGCCTGCTTTCGCTTGGGCCGAGCTCGGTTGTCCCAAGCCCGCATCGTGTGGGAGAAGTCTTCGCTGAGGACGTCGCGTCCGGGGCGCTGACCGATCCGCTGCTGGCGACCTTCGGGCGGGTTCTGGCGGCACTTTCGCTCGGCGTTCTGGTGGGGGCGGCTCTCGGTGGCGTGGTCGGCGTCATCCCGGGCCTCGACCCTTGGCTCGAGGAACTTGCCGTGGCGGCGCAGCCTGTTTCGGGGCTCACAGTCCTGACGCTTGCCGTTTTGGTGTTCGGCGCGGATGGCGGTGCTGCGCTCTTTGCGGGAACGGTGTGGGTGGGGGGGGTCATTGCCGAGAGGCTCAGACTGGGTGTCCGCTCCCTCGATCGAGACTTGGCTGAGATGGCGGTCTCTTACCGGTTGGGCGGGGTGCGATATGTCCGGTTTGTCCTCGTGCCGCAGCTTGCACCCTATTTTGCGGCGGGGGCGCGCAAAGGGCTGCTCGGGGTGTGGCATGTCGTTGTGTTGGTGGAGTTTCTTGGGGCCTCGCATGGGATTGGGGCGCGGATGCGTTTGGGCTTCGACGGGGCCGACACGGCTCGGGTTCTCTCCTGGGGTCTGGTGCTGGCGGTGGCTGTCGCTGTTGTCGACGGAGGTGTGGCGCGCCCTCTGGTGCAGCGGGTGGCGCGGTGGCGCCATCCGGTGTGACCTGCGACGGGGTCGGGCGCTCTTGGCCGTTGGCCAAGTCGCCCCGCCCCCCGTCCCCGGACGAGCGTGCGCCTAGGTTGAGAGAAGGGCGATGTGGGTTGTGCCGTAGCGCCGTTGATCGAGCAGGGTGAGGCCCTCCGGGGCTGACGCGAGTGGCGCGCCCTCCTCCCAGACGACAAGAGCGTTCGGGGCCAGCCAGCCGCCCGCCCCTGCAGCAGTGAGGGCTGGAGCGCCGAGGTCGCGTCCATAGGGGGGGTCGAGAAAGACCAGCGTGAAGGGCGCGCCGCTTGGCGGGGCGAGGCGGGTTGCGTCCCGGCGGGAGAGCGTCGCGCGGTCGCGCATGTTCAGTTTTGCGATGTTGGTCCGGAGGAGCGCACAGGCCGTTGGGCTGTTGTCGACGAAGTGCGCCGCGGCGGCGCCGCGCGAGAGCGCCTCGAGCCCAAGAGCGCCGGTCCCGGCGAAGAGATCGAGGACCCGCGCGCCCTCAAGCGGTGGGTAGGGGCCATGATGGAGGAGGTTGAAGAGGCTTTCACGGACTTTGTCCGTCGTGGGGCGGAGCTGCGCGGCGGGGTCCCCCGCACCGAGTTCGGCGAGCGGGGTGCCCCGCCAGGCACCGCCGACAATCCGCACTCAGACGGCCGCCTGGGCTTCGGGGCTGCAGAGGGTCTTGAGGTCACGCTCTGGGTCGGAGACGGCTGCGGCGGGTGGGGTCAGGCCGGCCTCGATCCAGCTTTTGCCCATCCGGTAGGCGCGGGCGTCGTTCATGGCGTCGACCGCGACCAGGCGGCCATTGGTGTAATACCAGACCGATTGCGCGCCCGCCCGTGTGCCGGGTCTGACAACCGTTGTCTCGCACCCTGCGTGCAGGCCTGCGATCTGGAGCTTGATGTCGTATTGGTCCGACCAGAACCAAGGGCGGGCCTGATACGTGACGTCCTGGCCGAGCATGGCACGGGCCACAACCTCGGCCTGCTCGATTGCGTGGGGAACGCTCTCGAGCCTGAGATGTGCGCCCTCGTGGGGAAACGAGGTCGCGTCGCCGGCGGCGAAGACAGCGGGGTCGGAGGTGCGGCCGGCGGTATCGACACGGATCCCGTCATTGACGGTCAGGTCTGCCGCTTCGGCGAGCCAGGTGTCCGGGCGCACGCCGATCCCAGCTATCACGAAATCGACGTCGAGATGCGTGCCGTCGGTCAGGTCGGCACCGTCGACATGCGTGTCACCGTGGAGGCCCTCGAGCCCGGTGTGTTCGCGGATGTCGACGCCGTTCTTGCGGTGGAGGTCGCGGAAATAGGCGGCCGTGTCTGTCGAGGCGACCCGCTTCAGGATCCGGTCGGCCATTTCGACCAGGGTGACGTTGAGGCCACGCTCGGCCGCCACGGCAGCGGCCTCGAGCCCGATATAGCCGCCACCGACGATCAGAACCCGCGCGCCCGGCTTGAAATAGGGGGACATGGCGTCGATGTCGGCGAGGTTTCGGATCGTGAAGACGCCGGGCAGCGCGCCGCCGATCGCGGCCGGCAAGCGGCGCGGATACGCCCCCGTGCAGAGCGCGAGTTGGTCGTAGCCGATGCGGTCATGCCCGATGTGGATCTCCTTCTCCTCGCGGTTGATCCCGCTGACCCGGGCGCCGAGGCGGAGCGCGATGTCGTGGTCGGCGTAATACGCCTCGGTGCGCAGGTGCAGACGCTCGGCCTCCATCTCTCCGAGGAGGTATTTTTTCGAGAGGGGCGGGCGTTGGTAGGGCAGGTGCGGCTCGGCTCCGATCAGCGTGACGGGGCCGTCATAGCCCTCAGTGCGGAGTGTTTCGACGAGGCTCGCCCCCGCTTGGCCGGCGCCGACCACCAATATGCCTGACATCGCTTTGGTCCCCTGTGCGTCCGCGTCGTGAGGCTATATGAGCGTGGGACCAAGACGCAATCAGGGAGATGCAGGATGGCAATTGCGATGGGTGAGAAGCTGCCGACGGCGGACCTCCTCGAGGTGGGACCCGACGGCCCGACGAGCGTGCCGCTGGCAGAGGCACTGGGCTCGGGCAAGGCCGTTCTGCTCGGGATGCCGGGGGCGTTCACCGGGACATGTTCGAACCAGCACATCCCGAGCTTTCTCCGGACGCGTGAGGCCATGAAGGAGAAGGGCGTGGAGGCGGTCATCTGCGTGACGGTCAACGATCCCTTTGTGAACCAGGCTTGGGATGCGTCGACCGGTGCGGGGGAGGGCGGCGTCCGTTTGCTCGCCGATCCGTCCGGTGCCTTCATCAAGGCCATCGGGCTCGACTTCGATGCGCCGCCGGTTGGCTTTTATGGCCGCTCGAAGCGGTTTTCGATGCTGGTGGAGAACGGCGAGGTCAAAAGCCTGAGCGTTGAGGACAATCCCGGCAGCGTCGAGGTGACCTCGGGCGAGGCGATGCTCGCCACGCTGTGATCAGAGGTCCGAGACGGTCGTGACATCGGGTTCGGATCCCTCTCTGGGCTCCGGATCCCCTTTGATGCCGCAGCCTGCCACAAGGGCAAGGATCAGGAGCGCGCGGATCACAGCGCTGCTCGCCAGCGCGCGATTTCCGCTCGGACGCGCTCTGGCGCCGTGCCGCCGAAACTCCGCCGGCTGGCCACCGAGGCCTCGACGGTCAGCACGTCGAAAACCTCTGACGTGATCCCGGCATGCACCGCTTGCATGGCACTGAGATCAAGCGCCGAGAGCTCGACACCCGCGGCCTCTGCGCGGGAGACGATTTGGCCCGTCACGTGGTGCGCCTCGCGAAACGGCAGGCCGAGGCGGCGAACCAGCCAGTCGGCGAGGTCCGTGGCTGTTGCATATCCGGCCCCCGCCGCGGCGCGGAGGGCGTCGGGTTGCGGCGACATATCGGCCACCATGCCGGTCATGGCCGCAATCGACAGCGCCAGCGTATCGGCCGCCTCGAACACGGGCTCCTTATCCTCCTGCATGTCCTTGGAGTAGGTGAGCGGCAGCCCCTTCATCACGGTAAAGAGCCCCATGGTCGCCCCGAGGATCCGCCCGAGTTTCGCACGGAGGAGTTCTGCTGCATCCGGGTTGCGCTTCTGCGGCATGATCGACGAGCCCGTCGAGAACCGATCCGAGAGCCGGACGAAGCGGAACTGCGCCGAGGACCAGATCACCAGCTCCTCCGCCAGGCGCGAGAGATGCATGGCGGTGACGCTCGCCGCCGCGAGGTATTCGAGCGCAAAGTCCCGATCGGCAACCGCATCGAGCGAGTTCGCCATCGGCCGGTCGAAGCCAAGCGCCTTGGCCGTCATCTGTCGGTCAATCGGAAAGGATGTTCCGGCGAGGGCTGCGGTTCCGAGAGGGCTCTCATTCATGCGCGCGCGCGCGTCGCGGAACCGACCTCGGTCGCGGCCGAGCATCTCCACATAGGCCATCATGTGGTGGCCCCAGGTCACGGGTTGCGCGCTCTGGAGATGGGTGAACCCGGGCATCACGAGCTCAGCCCCCGCCTCGGCCTGATCGAGGAGCGCGTGCTGGAGCGCGACAAGCCCCGCCTCCGCCTCGTCGCACTGCTCCCGGACGAAGAGGCGAAAGTCGGTTGCGATCTGGTCGTTGCGCGACCGGGCCGTGTGGAGACGCCCCGCCGCCGGGCCGATCAGCGTTGCAAGCCGCGCCTCGACGTTCATGTGAATGTCCTCGAGGTCGGTGCGGAACGGGAACGTGCCGGCCTCAATCTCTGACAACACTGTGAGGAGACCTTCCCGGATCGCCTCCGCATCGCTAGCACTGATAATATCGCAGGCGGCGAGCATGGCCGCGTGGGCGCGGCTGCCTTCGATGTCCTGGGATGCGAGCCGGCGGTCAAAGCCGATGGACGCATTGATCGCCTCCATGATCGCATCAGGGCCTTCGGAGAACCGACCGCCCCACATCGTGTTTGTGCTCATTGCCGCCCCGCCGCGCTGATTTTGAAGGGAAACCACATGCTCCGCCCCGTTCTTCTGGCTCTCTATACGGCGCTTGCGCTTGCTGCAATTCCGGCTGCCGCCGCAGATCCCGAGGGACTGCGCGCGCTGCGCGACGGCGACATGCGAAAGCTCGTGGTCCACGATGTGCCCCGGGACGCCGTCGACGTGGCCTTCACCACCGCCGATGGCGTCGAGCATCGGCTCGCCGATCTCGACGGGAAGATCCGGATTGTGAACTTCTGGGCCACCTGGTGCGCGCCCTGCCGGCACGAGAAGCCGGCGCTCGATGCGCTCGAGCAGGCGCTCGGCGGGGCCGATTTCGAGGTTGTGGCCTTGGCCACGGGGCGCAACTCCCTCGATGGGATCAAACGGTTCAATGCCGAGGTTGGCGTGACCGCGCTCGAGACCCGGCTCGACCCCCGCTCCGATGCGGCGCGGTTGATGGGCGTGCTCGGGCTGCCGGCCTCGATCCTCCTCGACCGTGAGGGGCGCGAGATCGGGCGCCTCACCGGTGGCGCCGATTGGACCTCCGACAGCGCCCGCGCGATCATGGAGCGGTTGATCGCGGAGACAAGTTGACACGAATTCCGCTTGTCGATCCGCCGTGAGGGCGGCACCCTACAGGATGAAGACACTGGGAGATCCCGATGCGCCTCTTGATGCTTTTCGTGCTCGCCGCCTTCCCTGTGGCGGCTCAGGACACCACCGATGAAGATCCTTTGGAGGCGCCTCTCCCCCCGGTGGAGGAGCGGATTGGCTACTCGTACTATATCGTTCAGGGACCAACTCTCGATGTGGTCTCGGAGGTCATGGTCGCGAAAGGACCTGCCAACGGCGCGGCGCTGTGGCAGGTCACGGCAACGCCGGATTGCGCGGTCAGCCTCAACGCGACCTACACTTTGCCAAAGCTGATCGGCAAACGGGACTTTGAGGACCTGGACATCGCAGCCTGGGAGGGCATGCTCGACGCGCTCGAGCTCTACCAGGGCCGGCACATCTCCATCGCTCAGGAGGCGGCGTCCGCCGTGCGCGAGGCGCGCTGCACGACGGAGGATGGCGGCGGCGTCGATGCAATCCTCGCCCCGTTCCTCGAGCGCGCCAACGCGCTCGATGCGGAAACCGAGAATGGGCGCACGGACGGTGTCACCCTCGAGTTGCCGGAGCAGGGCTGAGGGCTGCGACCTCGGTGTGCCTGAAACAGCCCGTCAGGTGGTCATTGACGAGCCCCATCGCCTGCATCGCAGCATAGACGATCGTGGGGCCCACAAAGCGAAACCCGCGCGCCTTCAGATCCTTTGAGATCTGTTCGGAGAGCGGCGTGAAGGCCGGCACATCCTCCATCCGGGCGTAGGTGTTCTGAACCGGCGCGCCGTCGACATAGCTCCAAAGATATGTCGAGAAGCCTTGGTCCGCCTCGATCTCGAGGTAGAGGTTTGCGCTCTTGATCGTGGCTTCGATCTTGCCGCGGTGACGCACGATGCCCGGGTCCGACAGGAGACGGGCAATGTCCTCCTCGCCAAAGGCCGCCACGCGTTCCGGATCGAAGCCGGCAAACGCAGCGCGGAACGCGTCGCGTTTTCGGAGAATCGTGATCCAGGACAGGCCCGCCTGAAAGCCGTCGAGAATCAGTTTTTCCCACAATGCGCGGCTGTCCCATTCCGGAACGCCCCACTCAGTGTCATGATAACTTGTGTAAACTTTGTCAGTC
>JBCDHQ010000183.1:0-9550 GCA_038749815.1 Pseudomonadota bacterium
CGACATCGTCGGACTTCACCGTCAGCATCTCCTGGAGCGTATACGCCGCGCCGTACGCCTCGAGTGCCCAGACCTCCATCTCGCCGAAGCGCTGGCCGCCGAACTGCGCCTTGCCGCCCAGCGGCTGCTGGGTGACGAGCGAGTAGGGACCCGTGGACCGCGCGTGGATCTTGTCGTCGACAAGGTGGTGGAGCTTCAGGATGTACTTGACGCCCACGGTCACGGGACGCGCGAAGGCTTCACCCGTGCGCCCGTCGAAGAGGAGGCTCTGGCCGCTCTCGTTGAAACCGGCACGCTTCAGCGCATCAACGACATCGGGCTCCTTCGCGCCATCAAAAACGGGCGTCGCGATTGGGACGCCGCGCGCAACATTGTCGGCGGCTTCGACGAACTGCTCCTCGCCCATCTCGGCGATCACGTCCTCGTAGACCTCGGGCCCGTAGGCAACGCGCATGGCGTCCTGCACGGGGCTGAGATCCCCCGAGCGCCGATATTCCTTCAGGCCCTCATCGACCGACTGACCGAGGCCGCGCGCGGCCCAGCCCATGTGGGTCTCAAGGATCTGGCCGACATTCATCCGCGACGGCACGCCGAGCGGGTTCAGCACCACATCGACGGGTGTGCCGTCCTCGAGGAACGGCATATCCTCCTCCGGCACCACGCGAGAGATGACGCCCTTGTTGCCGTGGCGGCCAGCCATCTTGTCGCCGGGCTGCAGCTTGCGCTTCACCGCGATGAAGACCTTGACCATCTTCATCACGCCGGGCGGCAGGTCGTCGCCGCGGCGGACTTTGTCCACCTTGTCCTCGAATCGCCGGTCGAGAGCCTTCTTCTGGATCTCGAATTGCTGGTTCAGCGCCTCGACTTCGGCCGCATCCGCGTCCTCACCGAGGGCGAGCTGCCACCACTGGCCCCGGCTGAGACCCTGCAACAAACCCTCGTCAATCGTGGAGCCGCTTGCGACGCCCTTCGGCCCTTTGACGGCCGTCTTGCCGAGGATCAGGCCCTTGAGGCGGGCGTAGATGTTGCGCTCGAGGATCGCAAGCTCGTCGTCGCGGTCGCGACTGAGGCGCTCGACCTCCTCGCGCTCGATCTGGAGCGCGCGCTCGTCCTTCTCGACGCCGTGGCGGTTGAAGACGCGCACCTCGACCACCGTTCCGTAGTCGCCGGGCGGCAGGCGGAGCGAGGTATCCCGCACGTCCGAGGCCTTCTCCCCGAAGATCGCGCGGAGGAGCTTTTCCTCGGGCGTCATCGGGCTCTCGCCCTTGGGCGTGATCTTACCGACCAGGATGTCGCCCGGTCCGACCTCTGCGCCGATGTAGACGATGCCCGCCTCGTCGAGGTTGCGCAGCGCTTCCTCGCCCACGTTGGGGATGTCGCGGGTGATCTCCTCCGGCCCGAGCTTGGTGTCGCGGGCGGCGACCTCGAACTCCTCGATGTGGATCGAGGTGAAGACGTCGTCCTTCACGATACGCTCGGAGATCAGGATCGAGTCCTCGTAGTTGTAACCGTTCCAGGGCATGAACGCGACGAGAGCGTTCTTGCCGAGCGCCAGCTCGCCGAGGTCCGTCGACGGCCCGTCGGCGATGAACTCGCCCTTCTTGACCGTGTCGCCCACCTTCACCAGCGGGCGCTGGTTGATGCAGGTGTTCTGGTTCGAGCGCTGGAATTTGCGCATCCGGTAGATGTCGACGCCGGGATCGCCCGGGTCGAGGTCTTCGGAGGCGCGGATCACGATCCGCATCGCGTCCACCTGATCGACGATGCCGGTGCGCCGCGCCGTGATCGCCGCGCCCGAATCGCGCGCAACGACTTCCTCGATCCCGGTGCCCACATAGGGCGCCTCGGCCCGCAAAAGCGGCACCGCCTGGCGCTGCATGTTGGAGCCCATCAGCGCCCGGTTCGCGTCGTCGTTCTCGAGGAACGGGATCAGCGAGGCGGCGACCGAGACCAGCTGCTTCGGGCTCACGTCGATCAGATCGACGTTCTGGTTCGGGTTCATCATGTACTCGCCCGACTTCCGGGTCGAGACGAGGTCGTTCTTGAACCGCCCGCCCTCATCGAGCTGCGCGTTGGCCTGCGCGATGGTGTGGCGCATCTCCTCGGTGGCCGACATGTAGACGACGTCGTCGGAGACCTGGCCCTCGCTGACCTTCCGGTAAGGCGTCTCGATAAAGCCGTACTTATTGACCCGCGCGAAGGACGCCAGCGAGTTGATGAGGCCGATGTTCGGCCCCTCCGGCGTCTCGATCGGGCACATCCGGCCGTAGTGGGTCGGGTGCACGTCGCGGACCTCGAAGCCCGCGCGCTCGCGCGTCAGGCCGCCCGGCCCGAGCGCCGAGAGCCGCCGCTTGTGCGTCACCTCGGAGAGCGGGTTCGTTTGGTCCATGAACTGGCTGAGCTGGGAGGAACCGAAGAACTCCCGCACCGCCGCCGCCGCCGGTTTGGCGTTGATCAGGTCCTGCGGCATCACTGTGTCGATCTCGACGGAGCTCATCCGCTCCTTGATCGCCCGCTCCATCCGCAGAAGGCCGACGCGGTACTGGTTCTCCATCAGCTCGCCGACCGAGCGCACCCGGCGGTTGCCGAGATGGTCGATGTCGTCGATGTCGCCCTTGCCGTCGCGGAGGTCCACCAGCGCCTTCACGACCGAGATGATGTCCTCGTTCCGGAGGGTCCGGACGGTGTCCTCGGCGTCGAGATCGAGACGCATGTTCATCTTCACCCGGCCGACGGCCGAGAGGTCATAACGCTCCGCATCGAAGAAGAGCTGGTCGAACAGCGCGGACGCCGCCTCGACAGTCGGCGGCTCACCGGGGCGCATGACGCGGTAGATGTCCATGAGCGCCGTCTCGCGGTTCATGTTCTTGTCCGCGGTCATGGTGTTGCGGATGTAGGGACCGACCGTGACGTTATCGATGTCGAGAACAGGGATGTCCGTCACGCCCTCGTCGAGCAGCAACTTGATCGTGCCGCCGGTCAGCGCGCCGTCCTTGTCATACTCCGCCGTCAGTTCGTCGCCTGCCTCGACCCAGATGGCGCCGGTGGCTTCGTTGATGATGTCCTCAGCGACAAAGCGTCCGATCAGCGCATCGAAGGGCACCACGATCTCCGGCACATCGCCGGCATCGAGAAGCTGCTTGACCGTGCGCGGTGTCACCTTCTTGCCCGCCTCGGCGATGATCTCGCCCGTCTCGGCATTGACGATATCGAAGAGGGGCTTCGTCCCGCGAATCCGCTCCGGGAAGAACGAGGTCACCCAGCCCTTCGCATGGTTCTTGAACCGCACCGTGTCGTAGTACGCCTTCATGATGCCCTCTTGGTCGAGACCAAGCGCATAGAGGAGCGTCGTGACAGGCAGTTTCCGGCGCCGGTCGATGCGGGCGAACACGATGTCCTTCGCATCGAACTCAAAATCGAGCCAGGAGCCGCGGTAGGGAATGATCCGCGATGTGAAAAGAAGCTTGCCGGAGGAGTGGGTTTTGCCCCGGTCATGGTCGAAGAAGACGCCCGGCGAGCGGTGCATCTGCGACACAATGACGCGCTCCGTTCCGTTCACAATGAACGTCCCGTTCTTGGTCATGAGCGGCATGTCGCCCATGAACACGTCCTGCTCCTTAATGTCCTTCACCGATTTGGCGCCCGTGTCCTCGTCCACCTCGAACACGATCAGGCGCAACGTCACCTTAAGAGGTGCGGAGTATGTCATATCTCGCTGCTGACATTCCTCGACGTCGTATTTTGGCGATTCGAGCTCGTACTTGACGAACTCAAGCACGCTCGTCTCGTTGAAATCGCGGACGGGGAAGACAGACTGAAACACGCCCATGATCCCCTCACCGCTCAGCGGTTCGGGGCCATCGCCGGAGTTCAGGAACAGGTCGTAGGAGCTCTTCTGAACCTCAATAAGGTTTGGCATTTCCGCCACTTCGCGGATCTTGCCATAGAATTTGCGGATGCGTTTTTGACCAGAATGCGTCTGTGCCATTAAGTAGCGGTCCTCGCTTGCCGTGCACGAGACCGCCGCCGGGGCCGCGGTTGGGTCTCACGCTCTGCCAAGGGCACTGCGGTCCATGCTTGCGGGATGGCCCAGATCCCGCGCCCGACCGTTTGCACCTTTCGCGAGGCTCGATGCACGAGCCCCGGAAAAGACGCAAAGCCGGACCTGCCACAGCAGGCCCAGCTTCGGCTATGTATGTCAGACAGGGCGAAAAGAAAGCCCCGCCAAACCTCACTTAAGCTCGACCTTGGCGCCGGCCTCTTCGAGCTTCTTCTTGATCTCCTCGGCCTCTTCCTTGCTGGCGCCCTCTTTGACGGCTTTGCCGCCGGCCTCGACCAGCTCTTTCGCCTCTTTGAGGCCGAGCGAGGTGATCGCGCGGACCTCTTTGATGACGTTGATCTTCTTGTCGCCCGCTTCGAGGAGGATGACGTCGAACTCAGTCTTCTCCTCGGCCGCCTCGGCGGGTGCGTCGCCGCCCGCGCCCGGCATCGGGCCAGCCATCATCACGCCGCCGCCGGCAGCGGGCTCGATGCCGTATTTGTCCTTCAGAAGATCCTTGAGCTGGGTCGCCTCGAGGAGGGTGAGACCCACGATCTCTTCTGCCAGTTTTTCGATATCAGCCATGTGCTTGGTTCCTGATCAGTGTCTGTGCCATCCGGGGCCGTGTGCTGGCACCCGGGCGTTGGTTGAGAGATGTCGTCACGCCGCGTCGCGCGCCTCCAAGGTGGCCAAGATGCCCGCGATCCCGCCCGCAGGGGCCGCGAGGGCCCCGGCGATGCCGGACCCAGGCGCCCCGAGCGCGCCGGCGAGACCCGAGGCGGGCGCCCCGAGACAGCCGACGATCGAGGCGATGACCTCCTCGCGGGAAGGCATCTTGCTGACCGCCGTCACGCCGTCCCGGTCGATGACCGAGGGGCCGAGGACGCCGCCGAGGATCTCGAGCTTCTGGTTTCCCTTGGCGTAGTCCTCCACCGCCTTGGCGATGGAAACGGGGTCTTCGGCGTAGGCAAAGACCGTCATGCCCGTCAGGATGTCGCCGAGGCCTTCGGCCGGGTGACCCTGCAGGGCAATCTTTGCAAGCCGGTTCTTGGCAACGCGCACCTGGCCGCCGCTTTCGCGGATCTTGGCCCGGAACGCCGTCATCTCCGCAACCGTCATGCCCGTGTAGTGCGACACCACAACGGCACCAGAGTCCGTGAAGATCTGGGTCAGCTCGCTGACAACCTCTTCCTTCTTGGCTCTGTCCACAGTTACGCTCCAGTTGTGGGGGCACCGCCCCCGGCTCTTGTTTGGGCGGCGAACCGCCCGGTTCGGGTCCTTACGGGTCCCTCCCAAGAGCCGCATCGCGGATCCTGATCGCTCCCCGTCTCAGGCAGGAAATTAAGCCTTTCGGCACCCACCGTCTCGGACGTTTGGGGATCGCTCCCCGGGATGGCGGGTCGCCCCGCCGCGCCGCCCGGTCGCCCGGGCGGAACCTTATTCGGCCGTCGCCTGGCCCACATCCACCGTGATGCCCGGCCCCATGGTTGAGCTGACGGTGATCTTTTTCATATACGTGCCCTTGGCCCCCGAGGGCTTTGCCCGGTTCACCGCAACGACGAAGGCCTTGATGTTCTCGGCGAGCTTGGCCTCCTCGAACGAGGCCTTGCCGACGCCACCATGGATGACGCCCGCCTTCTCGGTCTTGAACTGGACCTCGCCGCCCTTGGCCGCCTCGATCGCCGCTTTGACGTCCATCGTGACGGTGCCGACCTTGGGGTTCGGCATCAGGTTGCGGGGGCCAAGGATTTTGCCGAGGCGCCCGACGATCGGCATCATATCAGGCGTCGCGATGCAGCGGTCGAACTCAATCTTGCCGCCCTGGATCGTCTGCATCAGATCCTCGGCACCGACGATGTCGGCACCGGCGGCCTCGGCCTCCTCCGCCTTCGGGCCGCGGGCGAAGACCGCCACGCGGACCTCCTTGCCGGTGCCGTTGGGCAGGCTGACCGTGCCGCGGACCATCTGATCGGCGTGGCGCGGATCGACGCCGAGGTTCATCGCGACCTCGACCGTCTCATCGAACTTGGCGGACGCATTGGACTTCACGAGGCTCACCGCCTCCTCGATCGAGAGGTTGGCTTTGCCCGCAACCGCCTCACGCGCGGCCTTCTTGCGCTTGGAGATCCCCATCAGCCCTTCACCTCGATGCCCATGGACTTCGCCGAGCCCAGAATGATCTTCATCGCCTGGTCGACATCGTTGGCCGAGAGATCCTTCATCTTGGTCTCGGCGATCTCACGCACCTGCTTGACCGTCACCGTGCCCACCGTCTCCCGCGACGGCAGCTTGGCCCCCGACTTCAGGTTCGCAGCCTTCTTCAGAAGGTAGGACGCCGGGGGCGTCTTGATGTCCATCGTGAAGGACTTGTCGACGTAGTAGGTGATCACGACCGGACAGGGCGCGCCCGGCTCCATGTCCTGCGTGCGCGCGTTGAACGCCTTGCAGAACTCCATGATGTTGATGCCCCGCTGGCCGAGCGCCGGGCCCACAGGGGGCGACGGGTTCGCTTTGCCGGCGGGCACCTGCAGCTTCATCGTGCCCGCGAGTTTCTTGGCCATCCGGCCCTCCTTCTCTCCATCCCTGAACCAGCGCGCCGGCCCGGGTCGTCATGGCCGTGGTGCGGTCCGCCGGGCGCGCCCGGCTCGCCTCCCACGCCGCCCCAAGTGGGGCGCGTCGCGTCAGGTCTGTTTGGCGACCTGCGTGAATTCAAGCTCGACCGGCGTTGCCCGGCCAAAGATCGAGACCGTCACTTTGAGGCGGGCATTTCCTTCATCCACATCCTCGACCATCCCGGCAAAGCCTTCGAAGGGGCCGTCCGTCACGTTGACCTGTTCTCCCACATCGAAGGTGATGAGGCTCCGCGGACGCTCCGTCCCTTCTTCGGCCTGGTTGAGGATCTGGTTCACCTCGTGATCCCGCATCGGCATAGGTTTGCCCTGCGGGCCCAGAAACCCCGTCACCCGGTTTGTGTCCTTGATCAGGTGGTATGCCTCATCCGAGAGGTCCGCCTGCACGAGGACATATCCCGGCATAAACCGGCGCTCGGTCTGGACCTTCTTGCCGCGGCGCACCTCGATCACCTCTTCGGTCGGGACGAGGACCTGGTGGATCTCCTCCTCCAGACCATGCTGCGCCACCGACTCCCTGATCGATTCAGCGACCTTTTTCTCGAAGTTGGAAAGAACGCTCACCGCGTACCAACGTGCCGCCATAGATTCTTCGAAGCCTCGGTTGTCCGTTCCAGGGCGCTTTGCCCTGCTGTCCTGCGATTGCTGCCCGTCCGATGCCGTTCAGCCCTCGCCTCCGGCACATGAGAATCAGTCTAAACCCGATCCAATAATCCCCGGTCCCTAACGGCCCGCCCGGAAATCTTCAAGAGGCAAGATTGAGAAAGAGGTCGATCCCAAACCGGATGACCCAATCGACAATGAAAAAGAAAATCGCGGCCACAGTGGACAGAAGGAACACCATGCCCGTGGTCAGCAGCGTCTCGCGCTGCGTCGGCCACACGACCTTGGACGTCTCTGCCCGAACCTGCTGGATAAACTGAAACGGGTTGGTGCGTGCCATGCGTGTCCTCCACGGCCATCATGTGGGGGTGCCCCCCCGCCAAACAAGACCCTGCCGTGGCAGGGGCAGAGGGACTCGAACCCCCGACCCTCGGTTTTGGAGACCGATGCTCTACCAACTGAGCTATACCCCTACGGCCGCGCTGGAATAGTCCGAAACGCCGGGGCTGGCAAGCCTAGTGGATCGGCGAGGACAGATGCGTCCGTGTTCGGGGCTCCGCTTTGAGCGGTGCCGTGTGGGGCTGTGCTATGCGCAGTTGGGCGTCCATCACAATCAGCGCCGCAAGCCTGCGGCGGCGGGAGCACACCGCAACCGACAGCACCACGGCCCAGAAGCGCGCGTGGTGCCGAGCGCCAACGGCGCCGGCACGTCCGCCCTCATGATCGTCACCAGTGCGGCGAAGACCTCGGTCTGGAGCTCGTGGCAGCGGTTCATGGCCGCTGGCGCCGACGGCCTTCTGCGGCACGAGACCCGTCCGCCCGACCCGGAGCCGCTCGCCAACGGCCGCACCGCGGCTGTCGTGGAGATGACGCTGAAGACGCCGCCGCACGAGGCGATGCACTAGACGGCGCACTCTGGCGACGTTTTCCAAGCACAACTGTAAGGCCCACGGTCTAGCTCAAGCGCTCCACCGACACCGCTTTTGACGAGAAGCTGCGCAACGTCTTCGGGCGCTGCGTCAGCTCGCCCGCCCATACTGCAGTGGTGGCAGTGGACGAGAAATCCCAGATCCGAGCGCCACGCCGGAGCCAGCCCAGCCTGCCGCTGAAGGAGGCCGCGGCGCCACCATGACCGTTGAGCTCATGGCCCAACGCAATCGACGGCTTCTTCGCAAAAAAGCCCCCACGGCAACTGAAGCACGGCGTGTTCGGCTCCGTCATTGAGCTGCTGATCGCCCTCAACAGCTCTATCGCCGAGAACAACCGGACCCAAACGCGCTTGTCCGCCGCGCCGACCCGGTCGCCGCTCGAAACCGAGGGGTTCGAACGTTGGTGTCGGTTGACTAGCTGCCGAACATGCCCCGGATGCGGGTCATGAGCCCGGGGGCCGGGAGGCCGCCGGACGCGTCCCGGTGATAGGCGACGGTGTTGTCGGACGAGAACTCCGGCTTCAGGCGGAACCCCTCCGCCTTCAACCGCCGCTCGATCGCCGCCGTCTTTTCGGCGCCGATGATCCGCGGATGGAGCTCGACGACAATCGCGCGCACGGAGGAGAGATCGGCATTCATCAGCACGTCGTACTCCGCCCCCTCGATGTCGCAGCAAATGACGGAGGGGCGGAGGGCGGCAATCGTCTCCGCCAAGTCGCGCGTCTTGACGGTGACCTTCTGGCCCTTGGTCTTGTTCTCGAAAAGAGAGGAGCCCCAGACAAGCGGGCGAACGTAGAACTCCACCGTGTCGCCGCCGCCCTTTGACGAGAGAACCGCGTGCTCGATCTGCACATCGACGCCGTTCAGACGATGGGTGTTGCCGAGATGGTCGAGGATGTTTGGGTTCGCCTCGAAGGTCGTGACGGCCTCGACGCCGGATTGAAGCGCTGCGAAGGTCGACGTCAGTCCGAACCCGGCGCCCAGATCAAGAACGCGGTCCCCCTCCCGGAGGATCGCGCCGAGTGCAGTGACCTCCGCCTTCTCGTACTTTCCGGCACGCATCCGCTCCGCGATTTTCTCCGGCATGACCGCCGGATCGACCGGCATCTTCACACCGTGGATCTCGACCACTTCCATGTGCGCTCGCTCTATTTCAACTTTGGCGGTTGTCTTCGGGCGCAGGTGAGGCGTTGTCAAGCTCAGCCGCCGAAGCGAAGCCTCACACCGATGGCTGCACCGGACTTCCCGGCCCGCACGAGCTCCGCCACGAAACGGTCGACATAGATGCCGAGATCGAGGCCGAGCTCGGCCGCAGCCGAGAAGCCTTCCATCGCCGCAGACACCTCTCC
>JBCDHQ010000184.1:0-9536 GCA_038749815.1 Pseudomonadota bacterium
GCAAACAACGACGACGCGGTGTGGCTCCTCGACGGGTTCACGCCTGGACCGGCAGCGGCAGGGATCGCCGAGACGGCGATGGGCGGCGCCAAATCCTATCCGATGATCCCCTATATCGGGATCATGCACACGGCCCTCGGCGCGGAGCTCGTCGATTTCCTCAAAGGCACGGAGAGCGCCGAACAGGCACTCGCCGATGTCGAAGCGGCCTACGTCACCGCTGCCAAGGAAGCTGGCTTTTTGAACTGATCCACACGGGGGCCTTCGGGCCCCCGCCTGCTTTTGGGGGGGTGAGATGAAGCACCGCACGTTCTTTTGGTTCATGCTGCCGACGCTCACCGCGATGACACTCTTCATCGCGCTGCCGATCGTGTCGGTCTTCATCCAGTCGCTACACATCGAGCATGAGCAAGTGATTGTCGTCTCGGAGAGCTGTGGCCCCTTCGGCTGCACCGAGACGACGTCGGTCGATACGGAGGCGACGGCGGCCCTCGTCGAGGCGCAACCGCTCGGCCGGTTCAACGGTCTGGGCACCTATACCAACCGCGCGCATCTCGCCTTCGATGAAATCGCTGAGGCCTGGAGCACGTCCGAGGATCTCGGAGCCTTTTTCGGCCGCGTCTTCAACCTGCCGTTCTACAAGGCGCTCGGCTTCACCCTCGCCTACACGTTCATTGTCACGCCCTTCGTCCTGGTCCTCGGCCTCGCCGTGGCGATGGGGGTGAACAACCTGCCGAAGCTCTTCAAGGGCCCGACGATCTTCCTGTCGCTCCTGCCGATGATTGTGACACCGCTCGTCGGGTCTCTGATCCTCTTCTGGATGGTGGATGCGGACGGCATCATCGGCGCGACGCTGCAGCGCGTGTTCGACGACGATTCGCTCAGCCTGAAGGCATCGCCGACGCTGACCTGGATCATGCTGATGGTCTACGGCGTCTGGCACCTATTGCCCTTTAGTTTCATTGTCTTCTATGCGGGTCTTCAGACAGTTCCGAAGGATACGCTCGAGGCCGCGATGATCGACGGTGCCACCAACTGGCAGCGGCTGCGTCACGTGGTTGTGCCGCATCTCATGCCGCTCGTCGTCTTCGTGACCCTGATCCTTCTGATGGACAACTTCCGGGTCTTTGAGCCGATCGTCGGCTTCCAGGCCCAGGCCCATGCCACGACGCTCTCTTGGATCATCTTCAACGACCTGCGCGAGAGTGGAAACCCACTCTACGGCTCGGCCGGCGCGACGTCCATGATGACGATCATCGGCGTTGCGATCCTGCTGACGCCGGTGCTGATCCGAACTTGGCGCGACTTCAACCGGAAGGTGCATTGAGGCTATGGCAACCGAAGCGCACTCCCACACATCCTCCCTCTCGGTTCCGGCCCACAAGGTGCGGTCGAAGATTACGCCGCTTGCGGTGCTCTCGACGGCGCTGGTGGTCCTCTGGTTGATTGTTGCGGCCTTCCCGTTCCTCTGGACGCTCTGGGGCTCCTTTAAGGTGCAGGCGGACTTCTTCTCGAAGGCGGACTGGACCAACGCGCTCTACGGCACGAACACCATTGCCGAAACCGGCGCGGCCTTCACCACTGCCGGCTATTACGGCGCCTGGGTGCAGGAGGAGTTCTGGCGCGCCGCGCTCAACACCGGGATCGTCGTGTTCTTTACGGTGGTCATCTCGCTCACTTTTGGGACGCTTGGGGGCTATGCGCTCGCTCGGTCGGGCTTCAAATACGCGTTCTGGCTCTTGATGGCGGCGCTCGTCTTTCGGGCGATGCCCCACATCACGCTCGTCTCGGGCTACCTTCTGCCGTTCTTCGAGTGGAACATCTGGGGCATCCTGCCGACGACCATCATCGTGCTGGTGGCGATCAACCAACCGTTCACCCTTTGGATGTTGCACAGCTTTTTTCTCAACATCCCGAAGGACATGGACGAGAGTGCGATGGTTGACGGGTGCTCCCGCTTCCAGGCGTTCTGGCATGTCATCATCCCGGTGATGTGGCCGGGCGTGATCACGACGGGTCTCTTCTCGTTTCTGCTGGCCTACAACGACTTTGCCGTGACCTCGATGCTGCTCTCGGAGCAGAACGAGACGATGATCCCCGCGATTGCAAGCTTCCTCGGCACGACGCAGGTCGAGGGCAATGTGATGTTTGCGGTTGCGGCAGTGGTCTCGGCCACGGCGCCCCTCTTCGTCTTGGTTCTGTTCTTCCAGCGCCAAATCGTCAGCGGTCTCACGGCCGGCGCCGTCAAGGGGTGATGTCGGTCCACGACGCGAACAAGGCGCGCCTTGCGCCATTCCGCGCCGCCTTCGCCGCCGGTGTGCCCGAGGGGATGTACCACGCGCTTCTCGAGCTGTTCGAGCCCGAGGCGCGGATCCGCCTCGGCTTTCCCTTGGGCGAGGCCGCTGGGCCCGATGCCTTTTGGGGGTGGATCTACGGACCGCTCCTCGCTGCGATGCCTGATTTCGAGCGGCGGGACTTCATCGTTATGGCCGGCGCCGCGCGGGGCGGCACGGGCGACTGGGTGGGTCTTGGCGGGAACATCGTGGGCACCTTCGTCTCACCTTGGCTCGGCATTCCGCCGACAGGCCGCCCGATCCACATGCGGTATCACGAATACTACCGTTTCGAGGATGGGCGGGTCGTGGAGATGGAGGGGCTCTGGGACATACCCCAAGTCATGCATCAGGCCCATGTCTGGCCGATGGCACCCCAGCTTGGGGTGGAGTGGATGTGCCCGGCGCCAGCCGAAGGCGGCGTAATCGACGCACCTCATGACGCGGAGCAAGGCGCTGCCGCGGTGAACGTCGTTTGGGACATGCTCCACGAGCTGCAAGAGGGGGACGCGGCGATGCCAGAGCGGGGCCTTGGCGGGCGTTGGCATCCGAACGCCCTTTGGTACGGCTCCACCGGGATTGGGTCCGCGCGCGGGCACCGTGGGATCCGCGACGTGGTGCTCCGGGGATTTCGAACGGGGCTGTCCGACAACATCCGTGCGCTCGACGAGGGCGTCTTTTTCGGCGACCGCAACTTTGTGGCCTTCACCGGCTGGCCCTCGGCCGAGGCGACGCATTCCGGGGACGGTTTCCTCGGCCTGGCGCCGACCGGGCGGCGGTTCATCCGCCGGAGCCTCGATTTCTGGAGGATCGAGGACGGCCTTATCCGCGAGAACTGGGTGATGGTCGACCTCCTCGACATCTATCGCCAACTCGGCGTCGATGTTTTGGCCCGGATGTCGGCCATCGCGACGCGAGCGGCCTGAGGTGGAGTGCATGGGATGAAGGGCGAACGACCTGACCAGGCGGTGCTGACCCGCGACACGGATCTCTCGAAGACCGACGCCACCCGGGCGGTGATCGAGGGCATGGTCGATGGGTTGAACGACCACAGGATCGACGACATCGGCCAGTTCTTCGCAGAGCGGTTTCGCTGGATGGGCAACCAGGGCTGCGGCACCAAGGAGGGCTTGCAAGCGTTTCAGGACAACTGGCAGCGCCCCTTCCAGGCGGCGTTCTCAGACAAGGTCTGCATCGACGAGGCGCGGCTCTACATGGGAGAGTGGGCCGCGGCCTTCGGCCGGCAGGAGGCAACGCATTCCGGTGCCTTCATGGGGATTGAGCCCTCCGGCAAGCGGGTGGAGATCCGATACATGGATTTCTGGAAGGTCGTCGACGGAAAGATCACCGACAACTGGGTGATGGTCGACTTTCCGCATGTTCTGGCGCAGCTCGGCCGCGATGTCTTCGACGGACACGGATGGGAGGCCTATGACCGGGGCGAGCGCACACCGCCCCGGCCGGGGACCGAAGGATGAAACGATGGCCATAGACTACCTGAAACGCTCCAAACCCGAGGCGGAGAAGGCTGAGGACGATGCCAAAGTGCGGGCTGTGGTCGAGAGCACGCTGGCCGACATCGCTTCGCGGGGCGACGCGGCAGTCCGAGAACTGTCCGAGAAGTTCGACGCGTTCTCGCGTCCGACCTTCCGGCTGAGCGAGAGCGAGATCGAAGCGGCGGTGCAGAAGGTCTCGGACCGGGATATGGAGGACATCCGCTTCGCCCAGACCCAGATCCGCCGCTTTGCTGAGGCGCAGCGTGCCACCATGACGGATGTCGAGGTGGAGACGCTGCCGGGCGTGATCCTCGGCCACAAGACAATCCCGGTGCAGTCGGTCGGCTGCTACGTGCCCGGCGGCAAGTTCCCGATGGTGGCCTCTGCGCACATGTCGGTGCTGACCGCCTCCGTCGCCGGCGTGCCGCGGATCATCGCCTCGGCGCCGCCCGTGGGCGGAGAGCCGCATCCCGCAATCGTCGCGGCCATGAAGCTCGGCGGTGCGCACGAGATCTATGTGCTCGGCGGCATTCAGTCCGTGGGTGCCATGGCGATCGGGACGGAAACGATTGAGCCCGTGCACATGCTGGTCGGCCCCGGCAACGCCTTTGTCGCCGAGGCGAAGCGCCAGCTCTTCGGTCGTGTCGGGATCGACCTCTTCGCTGGGCCGACCGAGACCATGGTGATCGCCGACGACACTGTCGATGCTGAGCTCTGTGCGACGGACCTCCTTGGCCAGGCGGAGCATGGCTACAACTCCCCCGCCTGCCTCATCACCAACTCCCGGAAGCTCGCCGAGGAGACGTTGGCGGAGATTGACCGGCTGCTGGCGATCCTGCCGACGGCCGAGACCGCGGCGGCGAGCTGGCGGGATTACGGCGACGTCGTCCTCTGCGAGAGCCACGCGGAAATGCTCAGCGTCGCCGACGAGATGGCCTATGAGCATGTCCAGGTGATGACCGACCGCGACGACTGGTATCTCGAGAACATGACAAGCTACGGTGCGCTTTTCCTCGGGCCGCGCACGAATGTGGCGAACGGCGATAAGGTGATTGGCACGAACCACACGCTGCCGACCAAAAAGGCGGGTCGATACACCGGCGGCCTCTGGGTCGGTAAGTTTCTCAAAACGCACAGCTATCAGAAGGTCCTGACCGACGAGGCGGCGGCGCTTGTGGGCAGCTACGGTTCGCGTCTCTGCATGCTGGAGGGCTTTGTCGGCCATGCCGAGCAGTGCAACATCCGCGTGCGCCGCTACGGCGGTCGGAACGTGGCCTATGGCACGGCGGTGGAATGAGCGACATCCACACAGCAAACAAGGCCGCCCTGGCGCCCCTCCGCGCGGCCATGATCGACTTTGAGGAGGGGGCCGTGCGGGCTGCGCTCGCCGCGCTGATGGCGGCAGAAGCGCCTGTTCGCATGCCGTGCCCGTTCGGCACGCTCACAGGGCCAGAGGCGCTCTATCAGAGCTGCTACGCGCCCCTCCTCGACGCGATCCCGGATCTCGAGCGCCGAGATTGGATCGTGATGGGCGGAGAGACCGAGCGGGGCGACAGCTGGGTCGGCTGCGGCGGGCACTATGTGGGGACGTTCGTTGCCCCCTGGCTCGACATTCCGCCGACAGGGCACCTCGTCACAATGCGGTTTCATGAGTTCTACCGCTTCGAGGGTGGCACGGTCGTTGAAATCCAGACCCTTTGGGACATCCCGGAGGTCATGATGCAGGCGAGCGCCTGGCCGATGGCGCCCTCGCTCGGGCGGGAGTTCACGATCCCGGGGCCGGCGACGCTCGACGGGGTGGTGCCCGGGCCGCATGACGCGAACCGCGCCGCGGCGTCCTGCCAGCAGATTGTCGAGATGCTCAACCACATGAAACGCCACCCGAGCGAGGGCGGGCCCGAAGTGATGGAGATGCCGCGGTTCTGGCACCCGCGCATGACCTGGTACGGGCCCGCGGGCATCGGAACTGGCCGCGGGATTGCGGGGTTCCGCAACTGGCACCAGATCCCGTTCCTCTCGGCCATGCCGGATCGTGGGCAGTATGTTGGCGAGATTGTCTATCACTTCTTCGGCGACGGGCCGTACGCGGCGGTCACGGGCTGGCCCAACATGATCCAGACGATCACCGATGATGGCTGGATGGGGATCGCACCGCCCGGCAAACGGGTGACGATGTGCAGCCTCGACTTCTGGAGGATCGAAGACGGCCTCATCCGCGAGAACTGGGTGATGGTCGACATACTGGACCTCTACCGCCAGATCGGCGTCGACGTCTTTGCGCGGCTGCGCGAGTTCAACAAGGCCCGGGTTCCGGGCCGGATCCCGTTCCCAGTGGGCTCGGTCTGATGGAGCTGCCGCGCCCGCCCTCTTTTGACCTGACCGGCAAGCGCGCACTCGTTGCGGGCGCGTCCTCCGGGATCGGGCTCGGGTCTGCTGTGGCCTTGGCATCCGCGGGGGCGGCGGTCACCGTGGCTGCGCGCTCCGGCGACCGGCTTGCGGCGCTGGCGCAGGCCCTCGGGGAGCGCGGCTGGCAGGCCGACACCCTCGTGCTCGATGTGGCGGAGGTCGAGGCGACGGAGGCGGCCGTCAGAGCGCGCGGTCCGTTCGACATCCTGGTCAATTCGGCCGGCTTCGCGCGCCACTCTCCGGCGCTCGAGACGGATGTGGCCGATTTCGACACTGTCGCAGGTCTCAACATCAAGGGGGCGTATTTTCTGACGCGTGCCGTTGCGGCGGGTCTGATCGCCGCGGATCGCCCCGGATCCCTGATCAACATCTCCTCGCAGATGGCCCATGTCGGCGGCATCGACCGTGCCGTCTACGCGGCGACGAAGCACGCCGTCGAGGGGTTCACCAAGTCGATGGCGATCGAGTGGGGCCCAGACCGCATCCGCGTCAACACGGTCTGCCCAACCTTCATCCGCACGCCCTTGACCGAGCAGACCTTCAACAGACCGGAACGGCGCGCCTGGGTCGAGGAAAAGATCAAGCTTGGCCGCGTGGGCGAGATTGAGGACATCATGGGGGCCGTGGTCTTCCTCGCCTCGGATGCGAGCGCTCTCGTGACCGGCTCGGCACTTCTCGTCGACGGGGGCTGGACGGCGGACTGATGGCACACACGAAGGTCACGTCTGCCGAAGTTGCGCGCCGCGCGGGTGTCAGCCAATCGGCCGTCAGCCGTGTCTTCACGCCCGGCGCCTCCGCCTCCGCGAAGACTGCCGCGAAAGTGCGCCAAGCGGCCGAGGAGCTCGGCTACCGGCCAAACGTTCTCGCCCGCGCAATGGTCTCGGGGCGGAGCCGGATCATCGGGCTTGTCGTCGCCTACTTCGACAATCAGTTCTATCCGGAGGTCCTCGAGAAGCTCTCGAACGCGCTGCAGGGCGAGGGCTACCATGTTCTGGTTTTCATGACGTCGCAGACTGTGGACAACATCGATGCCGTCCTGCAGCAGATCCTCGACTACCAGGTGGACGGGATCATCGCTGCCTCCGTCGCGCTGTCGTCGGATCTGTCGGCGCGGTGTCGGGCGGCAGGTGTGCCGACCGTCATGTTCAATCGGAGCCAGGACGACCCGATGCTCTCGGCCGTGACGTCCGACAACGCTGCGGGCGGGCGGAGAGTGGGGGAGTTTCTGCTGGCCGGCGGTCACCGTCGCATCGCCTACATCGCCGGGTGGGAGGGGGCCTCGACCCAGCGCGACCGCGAAGCGGGGTTTTGCGCCGCACTGGCGGAGGCCGGCCAGGGCCTCCACGCGCGCGCGGTTGGCAACTTCCAGATGGAGGAAGCGCGGCGCGCCACCCACACCCTCTTTGCCGGTGCGCCGCCGGATGCCCTGTTTGTCGCCAACGATCACATGGCCTTTGCCGTGATCGACACGCTCCGCAGCGAGCTGGGGGTCGACGTGCCGAGGGACGTCTCCGTTGTCGGCTATGACGACGTGCCGGCGGCGGCGTGGCCCGCCTACAATTTGACCACCGTGCGCCAGTCCGCCGACATCATGGTGGAGCAGACCGTCGAGCTCCTGCTCGCCAAGATCGAGGACGCCGCCACAGCGCCCCGCCAAGTCGCAATCGATGCCCCCCTCGTCCTGCGTGGGTCGGCCAGAATTCCAAACGGATGGGTGACATGAAGGGCTTCGACCCGAAGTTCCGAGACTTTCCGGACTACATCATCGGCATCACAAAGGAGATCTGGGAGGACCGCGGGATCGCGACCCTCCACCAGTACTATGCCCCGGACATCGTGGTGCGGTCCCCGGCATCCGTCGTCGTCGGCAACGAGACGGTCATTGGCGCCACGATGGCGACTTTGGCGGAGTTTCCAGACCGCACGCTCCTCGGGGAAGATGTGATCTGGTGCGGGACGCCGGACGAGGGTCTCCTGTCCTCGCACCGGCTCTACTCCACCGCGACCCACGCCAATCCGGGCGTCTACGGCGCTGCGAGCGGCAAGACGCTCCGCTACCGGATCCTTGCGGACTGCCACGCCCGGGACAATGTGATCGATGATGAGTGGATCATCCGCGACCAGGGCGCAATCGTGCGCCAACTCGGGTGGGAGCCGAAGGACTACGCCCGCGACCTGATCGCGCGGGAGGGCGGCCCGGAGGCCTGCGTCAAGCCCTACACACCGGCGACGGAGCGCCTCGGCCCCTACCAGGGGCAAGGCAACGACAACGCCTGGGGCGCGCGCTATGCCGAGCTTCTGACCCGGATCATGGCGGCCGACTTCACCGCGATCGAGGCGGAGTATGATCGGGCGGCGGTTCTTGCGTATCCGGGCGGGCTGGAAGCGCTCTCCTTCGCTGGGGCGGATCAGTTCTGGATGGGCCTCCGTGCCTCGTTCCCGAGCGCGACATTTGAGATCCAGCATGTGATCGGCCGCGACGATCCGATGATGCCGCCGCGTGCAGCCCTTCGCTGGACGCTCCACGGGCGCCATGACGGGTGGGGCGCGTTCGGGACGCCGACCGGGGCGGAGGTCTTCATTCTCGGAATGTGCCATGCGGAGTTCGGAGCGCTGGTCGCCGGAGAGCCCAAGCTCCGTCGGGAGTGGGTGATTTTCGACGAGACCGCGATCTGGAAGCAGATCCACCTCGAGACGGGGGCGGTGTGACCTGGACCCTCGCGCCAGCCGGTGACGATGCCTCGACACCGAACCACGTGCCGGCCGTGGAGCCGACACGCGCCAAGCGTGGCGATTTTGTCGTGTCCTACCGTAAGCTCCCTGGAGCAGCTCCGGACGATATCGACCACCACGACAGGATGAGACGCGCCATCGTCGTCGCCGGCGCGAACAGCCATGTCCGTGGCGCTGTGCGCTCAACAAAATTATGCGCCGACAGGCACCGTGCGGGCGGCAGCGGCGCGGGCCGCTTCGCTGCGCTCCGCGGGCCGGCCCAACCGATGGGATCGACATAGACTTGCTCGACACCGCTCGGATGGCGGTGGCTGAGCGCAATGCCGCCGAATGGGAGGATCCAGAATGACACCTACCGAGATCGAAGCCCGGATCGTTCGTTACGGCGATCTGAGGCCCTACAAAACCGCCTTCATCGATGCGCACACGCCGGGCTCGGACCAGAAGGAGAATTTCTCGATCATCGGTGGCGGCGTTTCGGAGAGCCCGGACCAGCATGTCCACATCACCATTCCCCACGGCTTCAACCTTGGCGCCGCCGGGCAACCGCCAAAGTGCCGGAACTCGC
>JBCDHQ010000185.1:0-9445 GCA_038749815.1 Pseudomonadota bacterium
AGGGCGCGCAGTCAGCGGACGGACAGGTGATCGGAACCTACCTCCACGGTCTTTTTGCAGGCGACGCGTTCCGCCGCGCCTTCCTGTCGGGGCTCGGGGCAGAGGTGGACGGGGAGGGATGCTATACAGCCGCGGTCGACCGGGCCCTCGATGACCTCGCCGCACATCTGGAGCGGCACATCGACGTCGCGTCGGTGCTCGGCCTCGCCGTCTGAGCACCGGCTGCGTCCGGTGGGGCGGGCACCGGACAGGCGCGTGCCGACCTGAGCGCACGGACGCGCCGTCGGGCCGGTGGCCCGCCTGGCGGTCGTGACGGCTCACGTGTCCCGAATGGCGCGGAGGGCCGCTTCGGTTTGAACCCATTCGGCCTCTGAGCCCGGCAAACCGAGGCGGAGCCAGCGGGCACTCCAGGGAAAGGCGCGGGACCAGATGCCGCCCCGGTCGAGAGCGTCTTGAGCCGCCGCCGCGTCCGGCGTCTCATAGAGGCGGAAGAGGTCGGTTCCTCCGACAACCCGCCATCCGGCCGTGCCCGCGGCTTGATCGAGGCGCGGCGCCTCCGCCCTGAGGCGCGCCCGCGTGGCATCGGCCCACGCCATGTCCGCCAGCGCGGCGCGTCCAATCTCGAGCGCCGGACCGGAGACGGCCCAAGGACCTGCAGCCTCGGCGAGGGCCCCAATGTCCGCAGCGGCACCGCACGCAAACCCGAGCCGGACCCCCGCCAGCCCATAGAACTTGCCGAAGGATCGCAGGACAAGGAGGGAGGCGCGTCCAAGGCAGCGCGCCGCCGAGAGCCCCGGGGCCACATCGCCGAAGCTCTCATCGATCACAACGAGGCAGTCCCCGGCCAGCGCGGCCAGCGGCTCCGGATCGTGGCACCGACCGTCTGGGTTGTTGGGGTTGACGACGACAAGAGCGTCAAACCCCGGCTGCGGCGCGTCGATGTCGCGGACCTGCCACCCCTCCCGCGCAAAAGCCGCCGCGTGTTCGTTGTAGGTCGGTGACACGATCCCGACACGCCCGGGCGGGCGGAGACGGGGGATGAGCTGGATCGCAGCCTGCGCGCCGGCGAGCGGCAGGCATGCCGCGGCCTCAGGCAATCCGTAGGCTTTGCGCGCCCCATCAACTAGGGCATCGAGCGCGCTCGCTGTCGGCAGCGCGTGCCAATGCGCCGGTGAGAGATCCGGGACTGGATAGGGACGCCGGTTGATCCCGGTCGACAGATCGATCCAGTCCGTGCCGCCCCAGGCCCGCGCCGCGCGGTCGATGTCTCCGCCATGGTCCCGCATGTCAGCGGAGTTCACCACAACGCCAGGAGAAACAGAAGCGCGCCGAGGAGCACCATGGCCCGAAGATAGACCCGCAGCGCCGCACCGACGGCGTGCGGCGCGGGATCCGGGGCCTCCCCGTTCAGCCAGGGCGCATCCTCCGCACCGGTCGCGTAGACCCTCGGCCCCGAGAGGCGGCAGTCGAGCGCCGCGGCCATCGCCGCTTCGGGCCATCCGGCATTGGGAGAGCGATGGCGGCGCGCGTCCCGGAGCATGATGCGCAGCGCGTGCCAGGGATGCCGGGAGACGATCGCAACGAGCCCCCCCGCGATGCGCGCGGGCAGAAGGTTGACCAGATCGTCGAGGCGCGCCGCGGCCCGCCCAAAGTCACGATGGCGTTCGGTCCTATGGCCAATCATGCTGTCGAGCGTGTTGATGGCCTTGTATCCCACAAGCCCCGGAAACCCGAGAAGGAGGCCCCAGAAGATCGGGGCCACAACCCCGTCCGAACTGTTCTCAGCAAGGCTCTCAATCGCGGCGCGTGCAATCCCCGCGTCTTCGAGGGTGTCGGGGTCGCGTCCGACAATGGCCGCCACTGCGCGCCGGGCGCCTCCAATGTCTCCTGCCTGGAGCGGACGGGCGACAGCGGCGACATGCTGCCAGAGGCTGCCTGCCGCGAGAAATGGCGCGGCGAGCAGCGCTCCGAAGGCCAGCCCGACGGGCCAGGGCGGCAATGCGGCCTCGACCAGCCACGCGAGAGACGCGGAGAGGCCGACAACGATCAGCGTGGCGAGCAGACCCGCGATCTGGCGCGTTCGCGGCGGATCTTCCTCCCGGTTCCACGCCCTGTCGATGCGATCGATGAGCCAGCCCATCCACTCCACCGGATGGCGGATCCGGCGCTGCAGCCACGTGACCCAGCCGGTCAGGCCCTCGAGCACGAGCGCGGCGAGCAGCACCGCGCTCACCGGCCGCTCTCCCGCGCTCTGTGCCGCACGGGGCCACCTCGTGCCGCCCCGGGTTCAGTTGGCCGGATCATCTGGACAGGCCTCACCGACTGCGCGCGTCCTCTCGCGGCCCAGTGTGTCTGCGCCAGGCCGCTGACCCATCTGGTACAAACGCACATCTCTCAGCCCAAGCGCGCGGAGCGCCGGCGCCGCAGAGTGTGGCACCTGGCCCGGGGCGAAGATCAACCCGCGGGCGGAGCCCGTGTGCGCCGCGACAATCCCGAGGGCGCCCAGACCCTTTGCGAGCGCGACAAGGCGCGCCGGATCGGCGCCCCCGCGGCACGCGTGGTTCCGCTCGGCCGAGGCTGTGGCCAGCGCCGCGAAGGCCGCAGGGCCCTCAGCGCCGCGCCATGCGGACACCAAGTCCGAGATGTCGGCAAACCGTGTGTCCTTGGCCACTGTCCGGCATGGCGGACCGTCGAAGCCGCCGAGGACGTCAACGGGGGGCGGCGCAGGCAGCCGATCCAGGCTCCGCCCTTCACGGGGCGACCAAAGATGAGTTGCGGGCGCGTCCATCATCAAGGGATCTGTGGCGCCCTCGATCCGGAGGAGGGCATCGGCAAAGGCCTCAGGACGGGCGGGTGCCGCGCCGGTCAGGCGAAAGACGGCCATCAGGGCCGCGGTTGAGCTGCCGCATCCGCTCCCGGGCCTCATGCTGGCGCGGAGGCGGAGCGCGCCCCGCGCCCGGCGCCCAAGCGCCAAAACGAGGCGGCGGTGGAGCTCCGGGGACAGCAATCCGCCGGGCGCATCGATCCGGAGGGCGCCGTCACCGACGCGCCAGCCGCGAACCGCGTGCGCCTCGCTCGGCATCATGACGGCAACCACGGGCCCGCCCGAGCCAAGCCGACCTTGCAGCCACTCTCCAAAGTGGCCCGCGACCCGGACCTCCCGGGGGGGCGCAGCGCAAAGGGCGGCAGGCGGCGTCACGGCTCGACCTGCGCGAAGGTCGTCCAACGCCATGGCGTGCCGTAGGGAATGCGGAGGGACCACGGATCCGCCTCCCCGGCGAGATACGCAGCGGCACGGATCACGCCCGCATGCGTCACAACCAGCGCCCGACCGTGTCCGCAGGCGCGGAGCGCTCCGCGGACGCGGGTCACGAGGTCTGCAACCGCCTCCCCGCCATGCGGGCGGGCGTTGAGGATATCGGCCGCCCACAGGTCGACCTCCTCGCGCGGGATGTCAGCCCACAGCCGGCCCTCCCAGCTCCCGAAGTCCATCTCTGCGAGACGTGGATCCACGGAGAGCGGCAGGCCAAACCGCTCCGCCGCCCGCTCGGCGAGCGCACGGCACCGGTGGAGAGGGCTCGACAAAATCCGCTCCGGCGCGGCGACCGCGCGGAGTGCCGTGTCGGCATCGGCCTCAAAACTCGGTGCGAGCGGCATATCGAGGGTACCATAGCAGCGCCCCGTGGCATCCGCAGGCCGCGTGTGGCGGAGGAGGACAACAGTCATTGCAGAACGGTCCAGGTGCGTTCGAACCGACCCCGAGCGGCGGATCGGCCCATCATGCCGCCCCCTGCCAGAGCGCAACACCGAGGAGGAGCCCCACATGCCCGATCTGTTGCTGCGCGCCGAGACAATCGCCGGTCACCCCACCGAGCCGCGCGCCATACCAGGCCCGGAGAAGAACATGCGCCACCGTGACCCCGGCCAGCGCGGGCACCACGGCCAGGCCTGGCAGCGCACACAGCCCGAGGGCCCCGAGCCCGACCATAATGGCCGCCCCGACACTCCCCTGCGGCCCCGCCATGCCGGAGCCCGCCCCTTCGCTGCGCACGTAGCGGCCCGTGCTCAACGCAAGCGCCATCGACGCCCGGCTGACCACATGCCCGGCCAGAAGTGCGGCGGCGCCCAGCATTGGACCGAGTTGCACCAGAAGCGCGACCTGCAAAGCGACCACAAGAAGCAGCGCCAGCACACCGTAGCTGCCGATCCGACTGTCCCGCATGATCTCAAGCGCCCGCTCCGCGGAGCGCCCGCCGCCAAGCCCATCAAAGAGATCGGCCAACCCGTCCTCATGCAGCCCCCCCGTGAGCACACTCGCCGCTGCGATGGCGAGGAGCGCGGCGACCCCCACACCCAAGGGCTGCGACAGAGCCCAAAAGACGCTCGCCGCCATCGCGCCCACGAGGCCACCCGCCAGCGGAAAGTAGCGGGGTGCATGAGCGAGCGCCTCAGGTGAGTAAGCGACGGGGAGCGGCACACGCGTCAGAAACTGGACGGCGAGACCGGCGGCCGCGATCTGCCGACGGACATCACCGCTCGGCACGGCTGACGCCGGCACTGTCGAAGCTCGCCATATCGGAGAGCATGCGCGCCGCAGCCCGGATGAGCGGCCACGCCAAGAGCGCTCCCGTCCCCTCACCGAGGCGAAGCCCAAGATCAAGCAGCGGCTCGGCCGCGAGATGCTCAAGGATCGCGCTGTGACCTGGCTCGGCCGAACGGTGGCAAAAGAGGAGCGCCGGGCGGATCTCTGGATTGACCGAAAGCGCAAGGAGCGCCGCGGTCGTCGCGATGAAGCCGTCGACGAGCACCGGGCGCCCGGCCTGCGCTGCCCCGATCATCGCGCCGGCCATCATCACGATCTCAAACCCACCGTACTCCGCCGCCGCCGCCTCGGCCGAGAGCGGGCCCGTGCGCGCCGCGGCTGCCTCAAGAACACGGCGCTTCGCCGCGAGACCCGCATCATCGAGCCCGGTGCCCCGCCCCACCAAACGGTCGAGCGGCAGCTCCGTCAGCTTGTGGGCCAGAAGCGCGGCAGCCGATGTGTTGGCAATCCCCATCTCCCCGAAGGCCGCTGCGTCCGTCCCAAGGCCGGCGCCGATCGCCTCCCCAGCCGCGCGCGCTGCCGCCGCGATCTCAGTCGACATGGCCGGCCCCTGCGCGGCATTGGCCGTGCCGGCGCCCTGTCTGCGCAAGACAAGGTCCGAATGGTCGAAGGGGTGCGCAATCCCCGCATCCACAATACGCACCTCCGCGCCGACCGCCGCGGCGAAGACGTTCGCAGCGGCTCCCCCCGCGAGAAGGGTGCGCACCATCTCAACGGTCACCGCCTGCGGGTAGGCTGACACGCCCTCCGCGGCAATGCCGTGATCGGCCGCAAAGACGACCAGCGTCAGCGTCTCCAGCCGCGGCGTCAGGGTCCGCTGCTGTCGCGCAAGGAGGGCGGCCAGCGTTTCGATCCGACCAAGCGCGCCGATGGGCTTGGTCTTGGCATCGATGAAGGCCGCGATCTCTTCCGCACTTGGGGTATGGTCCATTTCACTTGCCTGTCATCCGCGCTCTGCGCTTCTTTGGCTGACGTGCGGGCGAACCGCAACGGGAGACCGGTATGGAGCGACATCACCTCGTCCTGGGCGGCGCGCGCTCTGGCAAAAGCCGCTACGCCGAACGGCTGCTGCGCGCGACCGGCGCGCGGTGGGCCTATGTCGCGACCGCCGAGGCGGGTGACGCGGAGATGGCCGCGCGGATCGCGCGCCACCGCGCGGATCGAGGCCCGGGATGGCACACCCGCGAAGCCCCCCTCGACGTGGGGGGGGCACTCCGCGATCTTCCGGCGGTGGACGGCGTCCTCATAGACTGCCTGACGTTATGGCTGTCGAACCTCATGGCCGCCGGGCAGGATCCGGAGGCTGCGTGGAGCGATCTCAGACCGATCCTGGGACAGCTCACATGCCCGGCCGTTTTGGTGTCAAACGAAGTCGGCCTCTCGATCGTGCCGGAGAACGCGCTCGCGCGGGCCTTTCGTGATGCCCAGGGCCGCCTAAATCAAAGCGTTGCCGCCACAGTGGGGCACGTGACCTTCGTTGCAGCCGGACTGCCCCTTGCCCTCAAGTCGCCGGGAGCAGCCCGGACTTGACCGCCGCCAGCCACGGGCTCAAGGGCCATCGCCGCGCACGCGCGGCGTCTGCGGCTCCGCCGCAGAGCTCTCGGGCGCGCCCGAGAGCATGGCCCGACGCCAGCCCCCTTGCGTCTGGCCCTCACCGCCTGGACCGACCGTAGCGCTCATAGGCCCAAAGCAAGATCAGAACCCCGACGAAGGCGCCAAGAAGCCACGAGAAAAACCCGAGAAAGCTCAAAAGCGCCCGTACGATCCAGCTGCCAAGGACAGTTCCCAAGACGCCGAGCACCACGGTTTCAGCCACTGAAAGCCGCACGCCGAGGGCGCGCGAGACCAGGTACCCGGCCGCCGACCCGATGACGACAAGAAAGACAAATCCCATGCTTCATCCCCCAAAGCTCCCCGCAAGACTGTAGCATGGGCCTGAGCCCGCGGAAAACTCGGGCGCCCGCTCAGAGCAGCCGCGATCCGGGCGCCAGGGGGGTCCCGCGCAGAAACTCGGCCGAGGTCGCCGGGGCCTTGCCGGCGCGCTGCAGCTCGGTCAGCTCGACGGCGCCCGTGCCACAGGCAATGCGCGTGCCCCCAAGAACCGTTCCGGGCGCCCCGGACCCATCCGCGATCCGGCTCCCGAGAAGCTTGAGGCGCCCGGCCTCGCTTTCGCACCAGGCGCCCGGCGCCGGCGACAATCCACGGATCTGGCGGTCCACGTCGGCTGCCGGCCGCCGCCAATCGACCCGCGCCTCCGCCTTGTCGATCTTCTTGGCGTAGGTCACGCCCTCTTGCGGCTGCGGGCGTCCCGAGAGCGGCAGGCGCGCCAAGGTCTCGGCCACAAGGTCGGCCCCCATCTTCGCCAGTTTCCGCTCCAGCGAGCCGGTGGTCTCCTCCGCCCCGATCGGCAGCCGCCCCTCGGCAAGGACCGGCCCAGTGTCGAGACCGGCCTCCATCTCCATAATGCAGATCCCGGTCTCCACATCGCCCGCGAGGATCGCCCGGTGGATCGGCGCCGCACCGCGCCAGCGGGGCAGCAGCGAGGCATGAATGTTGAGGCACCCAGAGCGCGGCGCCGCAAGCACCTGCGGTGGGAGGATCAAGCCATAGGCGGCAACAACGGCCACATCGGCCGCGAGCGCGGCAAACGCCGCCTGCTCTGCCGCGTCCTTGAGGCGCGCCGGCATCCGCACCGGGACGCCCAACGCCTCCGCCTCCGCCTGCACGGCTGTCGGTCGCGGCTTCTTGCCCCGTCCAGCTGGTCGGGGCGGCTGGCTGTAGACAGCCAGGATCTCATGCTCGTCCGCAAGCCGCACAAGCGACGGCACGGCGAACGCGGGCGAGCCCATGAATACAATGCGCATGTTGCCTCCCCTCCGACGGACTAGGCGGCCATCCGCGGGATGACAAGCGCCGAGACCCGTGCCACGTGCGTCACCCCCGTTTGGCGTTGCGGCGCGACTTGGCGTGTCGGGCAAGAACGAGGCGCCGCTTCACCGGACCCAGCCGATCAACAAAGAGATGCCCGTCGAGATGATCGATCTGGTGCTGAACGCTGCGCGCCCAGAGCCCGTCGAACCGCCGCTCAGCAACCGCTCCCTCAGCGTCGAGAAAGCGCACCCGGACCGAGGTTGCCCGCGCCACCTCAGCGGAGAGACCGGGCAGGTTCGGACTGCCCTCCGGCCCGAGCTCAACCTCCTCCCCCACGTCGAGGAGCTCCGGGTTGGCCATCCGAACGGGCGCCGGGTTCGCGGGATCGCAATCGACGACCGCAAGCCGCAGCGGGATGCCGAGCTGGGGGGCGGCGAGGCCGACGCCCGGCATCGCATACATCGCCGCAAGCATCTCCTCCCAGATCGAGCGGATCTCGTCATCGACTGCCGAGACGGGCGCTGCCGGCGTCAGAAGCCGCTTGTCGGGATAGATCAGAAACGGCCGAGGGCTCACGCCCGCGCCTTCTCCCGCTTGAGCTTTTTCATGCGATTGGTGATCAGCGTCCGGCGCACCGCACCCAGATAATCGATGAAGAGTTTCCCGTTCAGATGATCGAGCTCGTGCTGCGCGCAGATCGACCATTGCCCGTCGAGCTCGCGCTCCTCCGTCTTGCCGTCCCGGTCGAGGAAGCGGAGGCGGATGGTGTCGTAGCGCTCCACCGTGTCGAAGACATCGGGGATCGAAAGACATCCCTCCTCCGTCACCACACGCGCCTCGGAGGTTCCGACGATCTCCGGGTTGATGCAGACCACGGGGTCCGTCCCCGGCTCGTCCCGGTTGCAGTCCATCACAAAAAGCCGGCGGACAACGCCGACCTGCGGGGCGGCGAGGCCGATTCCGGGCGCGTCGTACATGGTCTCGAGCATGTCATCGGCGAGGCGCCGCAGATCGTCGTCCACAGCGTCGACGGGCGGACAGACCTTTTTGAGGCGTGGATCGGGGTGGATCAGGATCGGACGAAGCGCCATGGGCGAGACATAATCGAAGCCCTTGCCCCTCGCAACCACGCCCGATTGCAGCAGCCCCTCCGAGGCGCTAGCGTCACTGCACCCAAGGACAGGACGTGATCGCAATGAGCTTTGACTTCGACGCACCGATTGAGCGGCGCCAGACCAACTGTGCGAAATGGGACGAGCTCGAGGCCATCTTCGGGGTCAGCGCCGCAGACGGCTTGCCGATGTGGACCGCGGACATGGACTTCCGCGCCCCGCCAGCGGTGAACGCGACGCTCCAAAACATGGTCGACCATGGCGTCCACGGATACTTCGGCGATTCCGCCGCCTATCACAGCGCCATCGTCAACTGGATGGACCGCCGCCATGACTGGCGCGTCGACCCGGAGTGCATCGCAACGACGCACGGCCTCGTCACTGCGATCGGCCTCTGTCTGCAGGCGTTCACCGCGCCTGGAGACCGCGTGATCCTCTTCACGCCGGTCTATCACGTCTTCTCCAAGATGGTGGCCGCCAACGAGCGCGAGGTCGTGGAGGCCGAGCTCGTCAAAGGAGAGGACAGCTATCACATCGATTTCGACGCGCTCGAGGCGATGATGACCGGGCAGGAGCGCATGGTGATCTTCTGCTCGCCCCACAACCCCATCGGCAAAGTCTGGAGCGCCGGTGAGCTCGCCCAGGTTGCCCAGTTCTGCGAAAAGCACGACCTGATCCTGATCTCAGACGAGATCCACCACGATTTGGTCTACCCGGGCTTCTCGCACACACCGATGATCAACGCGGCTCCGAAACAGATCGACCGGATTGTGATGCTGACCGCGGCCTCCAAGACCTTCAACCTCGCAGGCGGCAAAGCCGGGCAAGTGACAATCCCGAACGAGGCGCTCCGCGCGCG
>JBCDHQ010000186.1:0-9440 GCA_038749815.1 Pseudomonadota bacterium
ACTGGTCGCATCACATGCGGCCGGGCACCACGATCGCAATCTACATGGGCGTGCAGTCGGCGGGCGCGATCGCCTCTGACTTCCAGTCCCGCGGCGCCGATCCGTCGACCCCAGTCGATCTCGCGGTCGAGGTCTCGACGCGGCATCAGCGCATGATCCGGACCGATCTCAGGGGGCTTGCGAGCGCGATCAGGGCAGAGAGCGTGTCCGGCACAGCGCTGATCCTCATTCGGTTCCGCAAACAAGCGGCCGCCCGCTCCGCCGCCTGAGCCCCCGACCGGCAGCACACTGGCAATCGGTGCGTCGCGAGCGGCGTCTGCTCCTCGGCAATCCGCCTTTGCGCTGAGGATGGCGCTCGGCACCGCAAGGGCAGGCATGGCCGAGCACGGTGCGCAGCGGACACTGCGATCGCACTGAATTCACCGCTCTTTGCAGTGCAGCCCTCGGCCTGACATCCGTGAGGGCACCAAGCTCGCCACTCTGAACGCTGCCGAGCCATAGCCCACCCGGTTTGACGACGACCCGACGGTGTAAACCTCGATCCCACACGGCACGATCCAGGATGGCATCTTCGAGAGTATAGCTCACTTCGTCATGCTCGAACCGCCCATTGTGCAGGGGTTTACCCGTGCCGAGAACCTGATGACGCACAGTCGGGATCTCGACCAACCAAGGCTGGATCACGCCCTCCGGGCTGCCGAGACGGAGCACCGCGCCCCAAGGCGGCGCTGCAGCCCACGATGAACACCTTCGCGCTCGCGACCCTGCCTGCAGCGAACATCCGGCTCACGCTCTCATTCATCGGGAACGACCAACATGGGCCTTTGAGGTATCGCAGTTTGGCGGGCGCGCGGGCCTATGTGGCGCCCAACGCCCAGATTGGTTGTGCCAGCAAGCGCACAAACGGGTGTGCGCACGGCTTGCGGCCGACCTGACCTCTCAACCGTAAGACCCTACTGCCTCGGAGATGTGCTGCCACAACAACGCAATGCACGCTGGCCTCTCAAGCTCTCTCAACGCGGGATAGCTCCGTCTTCGATATTCTAAACTCAGCGTGAGCACGGGTCACCCGCGGCAGCCTCCAAGGCCTCTGTGGCCATATCACCAAAAGAACCGGCCTCTCATCGACGAGCGCTCCGCGACGGCACGCCAACGCCCCGCCCAGTACGGCTGTCATGGCGCTTGTCGCCCTGGTCTTGGCACCCCCGCTGGCGCCGGTCGCCGCCCGGTCCGACAGTCGGATCTCCTCCTGGACTGAGATCCTCCTAACGGCACTGACACTCTTCGACCTCGCAATCCTGCTGCCCTTCGCTAACTGGCCTAAAGGGGCTCCGCAAAGGGACCCAAGGCTGGAGAGGGGGCAGGAAACGATGGTCGATGGTGTCTCCGGCCCCCAGGTGATGCGGATCCTTGCGCCAGGGCTGATCGCCCTTGGCCTTCTGGTGGCGGGGATCTTCTCGTTCGTCATCGCATGGAACGAGGTCCTCGGTGAGGGTATCCTGACCGATGCCATGAGCCTCGCCATCCATCTCGCGCGTCTCGGTGAGGAGGATCCCGCGACAGCCCTCTCTGCCGCGGGGATGCTTCTCCCAGTGCCAACGAGCCTGGCGGAGCATGTCCAGCTCACCGCATGGGACGCTCTCCGATGATCCGGGACGCCGGGCCGGGGGATGCAGAAGCCCTTGCCGCAATTTACGGTCCCTACGTCGCGGACACGGCGATCTCGTTTGAGGATGCGCCGCCGGACGCCGCCGAGATGGCCGGCCGAGTGGTGGCCAGCGCAGGCCGCTACCCCTTTCTGGTGCTGGAGGAGGAGGGGGCCGTGATCGGTTTCGCCTCGGCGTCGGCCTACCGGCCCCGGCCCGCCTACCGACGGTCTGCGTCGACCGGTATCTACCTGTCGCAGCGCTGTAGAGGACGCGGGCTCGGGCGGAGGCTCTACCAGACGCTGATCCTGTCGATGTCTGAGCGGGGGTTCCACGTGCTCGTTGCCGGGATCACGCTGCCCAACGAAGCGAGCACCGGGCTCCACCGTGCCCTCGGCTTCGCGCCGGTCGGAGTTCTCCGCGAGGTCGGATGGAAGTTCGACCGCTGGCACGATGTCGAGATGTGGCAGCTCACTCTCGGCGGCGGCGCAGGGTGAGGCGGTGCCTGAGGGCCGGGTTGGACCGGTGTCGGTGCGGAGCTTCGGTCGCTCGACACGGATGTTTGGGGATGTCTGGCCCACTCAGGCGCTCAGGCAAAAACACGTTGGATGAGACAGGCGCGAGGAGCTCTCTGATGACACGACCCGACCCGGCCAGAGGCTGATTGGCCGGCGGATCGCGAGGGTCCGCAGGGTCCTAAACTGGTCTCATGCTCGATGACGAACACTGAGGCCATCGTCGTGCCTCTGTCCCCGCGGAGCCCTGGGGTAGAGAAGGTCGCCAAAGGATAGGAGTTGGCGCCCAAACCCCTTTTCCGCCGGTCGGCGCAAAAAGAATGATGCCCTGCGCGCCACGTGTTGCTCTCATGGACCAGCTGCCGGCGGACCAGCGGGCGCATCCCATGTCTCGGCGCGGAGGGCTTGGGCCGTTGTCAGATCTCTCCAGGCGAAGACCCTGACGCTCGCCCACGGTGTGCTGTGCCGAAGGCCGGGACCACCCTGCACGTCGCCCACCTCTTTGACATGAGCATCGCCCCTGCAAACCCGGGTGGGGTTTCTCTTCGTTGCTTGATGCGCTGGCGGCGCCGTGGCGAGCAAGCGCAGGTCGGATCTTAGTGCGTTGGATCGGGCGGGGCCGGTCCTCGGCTGCGGGTACGGGGTGTCGGACGTTGTGGGGCAGGGGAGGCGGCATAGAGGCAGTTCTCTGCGCTCTTGGGAGTATTTGGGACGTGGCCCTTCCCCGGGGCGAGATGCGGACCATGATCAAGCGGGACAAGCCCTTAGCGAGGGTGCTGGGTGATGTGGTTGGGCTTGCCTTGCGCCTCTCCAACATCTGACTTGCGACGCCTCGCCTGGTCGATGCGCCACCGGCCTCGACGGGGCAGCTTAGCTCTGCGTTCGTCCCGCGGACAGCGTGGCGACGGCGCCCATATGCGGCGATGGGCCGACGGCGATTATCCGAGACGCGTCCAGTTTTTGAACTGTCGTCTCGGCATGGCTGGCCGCAGTCGCGGTGATCCACGGAGGGGCTTTGGTCTCGCTCGGGTGTGGAGCTCTGAAATCCATGGAGCGACGCTCCGAGCGTCCACCATTCGAACACACGCGCGATCGGCGCCGCGTGAGAGCCTCGCACGCAAGTCCCTGGCTCAACTGTTGAGGCGCGCGTCGCCTTGCGTCGCGCTGGGGCGACGAGAGGGTCGGGAGATCAGAGGTGCTGTGGGGAAGAACGGATGCTCGGGTCGCTGTGGCGGTATGGGTATTGCGTTCGGTGAAATTAGAAGTCTCGGCGCGGTGCGTGTCCGGCGCGAAGAGGTGATCCTCGTTCGTCGGACCGAGACCGATCTTCGGGAGCTCCGCGTTCGGTCATCGGCAGAGACTGAGGCTAGCGGCGGAGCGTGCCGCGTTCGACCAGATGGCAGGGCAGCGTGAGCACCTCCGGTCGCGCAAGCGGATCCTGGAGGAGTGCGATGATCCGCGCGATCGAGGCCTCAATGATCGGCCCCACCGGCTGACGGATCGTCGTGAGATCGATTGTCGACCAGCCGGCCATTTCCATATCGTTGAGACCGATCACGCCGACATCTTCCGGCACGCGAAGCCCGGCCTGCCGCACCGCCGCAATCGCGCCAAGCGACAGGACATCATCGCCGCAGAAGTACGCCTCGGCCGGCCCGAAGGCGAGACACCGCGCCATCTCCTCATGGCCCGCCTCAAAGGAATAGGCGCGCGCAAAGCTGTGGCTCACCTCCGCTGCGCCGTCGGAGGCCCGAAGAAAACCCGTCAGCCGGTCTTGCGTCGACGTCGCCCGTTCTGGCCCGCCGAGAAAGGCAATCCGCCGATATCCCCGCTGAACCAGCGTCTCGGCGGCGAGGGTGCCGCATGCGATGTTGTCGATGCCGATGATGTCGACCGCCGTGTCGGCGCTCCGCCGCCCGAAGGTGTGCACCACCGGCAGGCCCGCATCTCTGAAAGCCCGCGCAAAGGTGGGCGGCAGCGTCGAGGATGCGACGATCACCCCATCGACGGAGTACTGGCGCAAAAGCGTGACGGAGGTCGCCGGATCGGTCTCGTCGGTCAGGTTGACGATCAAGGGGCGCAGGCCCCGTCCCTGGAGGCCGCGCGTGAACCTGTCGAAGACCTCGAGGAAGATCGGATTGTGGAAATTGTCGGCGACCAGTCCGATCAACTTCGTCCGTCCCGTCGTCAGTCCCGACGCGAGAGCGTTCGGCAGGTAGCCGAGCTCCTTGGCGGCAGCCCGAACGCGGGCACGCATGCTCGCCGAAACCGACGCGCCGTCGGTGAAGGCGCGCGACACCGACGCCGTCGAGACGCCGGCCAGTTCCGCCACTTCTTTGAGGGTCACGCTCATCGTGTGACACTAGCGCGACGCAACTTCCCCGCGCCAGCCCCTTTGCAAGCGGTTGCAATGTCGGTCGCACTGTGGTCTCCTGGTCTCAAGAGCGGGCGGGACCCGCCACGAGATGCATCAACGGGAGGATCGCATGAGAGGGATCGCAACGACCCTTGCGGTAAGCGCAGCGCTCATCGCAGCACCGATTGCCGCTTCGGCGCAGGATGAGCTCAGCTACGTGCTCGTCAGCCACGCGCCCGACAGCGACAGCTGGTGGAACACCATCAAAAACGGCATTGCGCTCGCGGGTGAGCAGATGAATGTGGAGGTGGAGTACCGCAACCCACCGACCGGCGACATCGCCGACATGGCGCGGATCATCGAGCAGGCCGCCGCCGCCGGCCCCAACGGCATCATCACCACGCTTGCCGACTACGATGTGCTGCAGGAGCCGATTTCGGCCGCAGTCGACGCCGGCATCGATGTGATCATCATGAACACCGGCACGCCGGATCAGGCGCGCGAAGTGGGCGCACTGATGTATGTTGGCCAGCCCGAATACGACGCAGGCTTCGCCGCGGGCCTCCGTGCCAAGGGCGATGGGGTCACCTCGTTCCTGTGCGTCAATCACGCGATCCAGCAACCCACCGTGGGCGAGCGGTGCCGCGGCTTCGCCGACGGGCTTGGTGTTGATCTGGGCGACTCGATGCTCGACAGCGGCACCGACCCGGCTGAGATCAAGAACAAGGTCCTCGCCTATCTCTCGGCCAACCCCGATGTCGATGGCATCCTGGCGCTCGGCCCGGTCTCTGCGGATCCGACGATCGCAGCCCTGGAAGAGAACGGCATGGCCGGTGACATCTACTTTGGCACCTTCGATCTCGGCGAGGAGATCGTGCGCGGCATCAAAGAAGGCATCATCGAGTGGGGCATCGACCAGCAGCCCTTCCTCCAGGCCTATCTGCCGGTGGTGATCATGACCAACTATCACCGCTATGGCGTGCTGCCGGGCAACAACATCAACTCCGGCCCCGGCTTTGTCACCGCAGACGCGCTGACGAAAGTCGAGGAGTTCGCGGGCGAGTTCCGCTGATCTGACCGGCGCCGGCCGATCCGGCCGGCGCACCCCCCCATTCGTCTGGAGCATCGTCATGGCCGACACGGCTCAGGGCTCGGATGAACGCGTCAAGCGCATCTCGCCCCTCAGGAAGGCCCTCATCCGCCCGGAGCTTGGCGGGATCGTGGGCACCGTCACAGTCTTCGTCTTCTTTGCCCTGCTCGCCGCCGACAGCGGCATGTTCAGTGCCCGTGGCATCTTGAACTGGGGTGAGGTCTCCGCCCAATTCATGATCATCGCAGTCGGCGCCTGCCTTTTGATGATCGCGGGCGAGTTTGACCTCTCCGTCGGCTCGATGATCGGCTTCTCGGGCATGCTGACCGTCATTTTCTCGATCGTGCTCGGCTGGCCGGTTTGGATCGCGATCCTGACGACCTTCGTCATTGCCCTCGCGATCGGGGCACTGAACGGGCTCATTGTGATCCGAACGGGACTGCCGAGCTTTATCGTCACGCTCGCCTTCCTCTTTATCCTACGCGGCTTCACGATCTATCTGCCGACCGAGATCGAAGGCAAAACCACGATCGGCGGCATGAAGGAGGCGGCGGAGGGCGATTGGCTCGGCGCGCTGTTCGGCGGCACGATCTTCAAAGGCGCGTTCCAGTGGATGGGCGATGCCGGCATCATCGCCGTGTTCGAGCGGGGGACGCGCGCCGGCCAGCCCGTGGTCGACGGCATCCCGATGCTCGTTGTCTGGGCGCTGATCCTGGTTGTGTTCGGTCACATCCTTCTGACCCGCACCCGCTTCGGCAACTGGATCTTTGCCGCCGGTGGCGATGCGGAAGCGGCACGAAACTCCGGCGTGCCGGTCAACCGCGTCAAAATCCTCATGTTCATGTTCACCGCGTTCTGCGCCACCGTCTTCGCAACCTGCCAGGTTATGGAGTTCGGTTCGGCAGACGCCATTCGCGGCAACCTGAAGGAGTTCGAGGCGATCATCGCCGTGGTGATCGGCGGCGCCCTCCTGACCGGCGGCTACGGATCGGTGATCGGTGCGGCGCTCGGCGCGCTCATCTTCGGGGTGGTGCAGCAGGGGCTCTTCTTTGCTGGGGTCGAGAGCTCTCTCTTCCGGGTGTTCCTCGGCGTGATCCTTCTCGGGGCGGTGATCCTCAACACCTACATCCGGCGCATGATCACGGGGGAGCGGTGAGGTGAACACACGCACCACGCATGGCCCGATCATCCAGATGAAGGGCATCGAAAAGCACTTCGGCAGCGTCATCGCGCTCGCCGGGGTGTCCGTCGACATCTATCCGGGGGAGTGTCACTGCCTCCTCGGCGACAATGGTGCGGGGAAATCCACCTTCATCAAGACCATGTCGGGCGTCCACAAGCCGACTGCGGGTGAGATCATCTTCGAAGGGCAGCCGATGGCCTTCGCCGACCCGCGCGACGCGATCACGGCCGGGATTGCGACCGTCCATCAGCACCTGGCGATGATTCCCCTGATGTCGGTCAGCCGGAATTTCTTTATGGGCAATGAGCCCGTCCGGCGCCGCTTTGGGATCCAGTTCTTCGACCATGAGTACGCTGACGAAGTGACAATGGCCGAGATGCGCAAAATGGGCATCAATCTCCGCGGCCCGGATCAGGCGGTCGGCACGCTCTCCGGCGGGGAGCGTCAGACAGTGGCCATCGCGCGCGCCGTCTACTTCGGCGCGAAAGTCCTGATCCTTGACGAGCCGACCTCGGCTCTCGGTGTGCGCCAGACCGCCAATGTCTTGGCCACCATCGACAAAGTGCGCAAGCAGGACATCGCCGTCGTCTTCATCACCCACAATGTCCGCCACGCGATGGCCGTCGGTGACCGCTTCACTGTGCTCAATCGGGGCCAAACCCTCGGGACCGCCCAGCGCGGCCAGATCACGCCCGATGAGCTCCAGGACATGATGGCCGGCGGGCAGGAGATGGTGGAGCTCGAAGGCTCCCTCGGAGGCACGGTCTAGAACACCCCACCGACCGAGGCGAAGCGGACGCCGGCCCGGTCTCCGAGGAAGGCCGCGCTTCGCCGACACGAGATGTCGACCGCCACCGTCTCCCCCTCGGTCAGCGGGACCTCAGGCAGGTCGGCGGCTGGACCGGACACGGGACGGCCGCTCACCCAAACCAAGGCACAGGGCGCGATCTTCAACTCGCGTCGGACCCTGTCGATGGGGTGCCCGCTGCGTGAGCCGCGCTCGGTCACTCCACGGTCTTCGCCGGAGCGGCCGCGCGCGGCGCTAGCGCAGCATCGGCGGGCGGGCATCCTGCCAGGCGCCCTCGGCCTTGGCCGACGCGACGGCAGCATAAACCGCCGCCATCGACCGGAGGCCGTCCACAGCCTTCGGGTAGAGCATCGCAGCCGGGTCAGGTTCGGTGCCCCGGCGCGCGGCACCGATGACCTCGGCCAAATCGACATAGATGTTCGCCACAGCCAGCGGAAAGCCCTCGGGTGAGCCGATGACGACCCGGCTGAGGCGCTGGGCATCGGCGGTCAGCCCCGCCTCGCCCTTCTCGACAATCTCCGTCCGTCCGCCGAGGCGCTGGAGATACACCTGGTTCGGCTGCTCCTGCGCCCAGCGGAGCGCGCCGGTCTCGCCGAAGATCTGGATGTCGAGCCCGTGTTGGCGCCCGATCGCGACTGTCGACGTCCAGAGGCGACCGACTGTGCCGCCCGCCATCCGAAAGTTGACCATAGCATCATCTTCGAGCGCGCGACCCGGCACGAGGGAGGCGAAATCGGCGGAGAGCTTCTCAACCTCGTCGCCCGTGATGAAGGACGCGAGGTGGAGCGCGTGGATCCCGCAATCTGCCATCTGGCCGGAGACGCCGGCCGCCGCCGGATCATACCGCCAGCGCACGCGCGGATTGTCGGCATCCGCCGCATCCGCGTGATGCCCGTGCGAAAAGTTGGCGACAACCAGCCGGATCTTCCCGATCTCGCCCGCCGCGACGAGCGCCCGCATATGGCGCACCATCGGGTAAGCTGAGTAGCAGTAGTTAACGGCACAGACCCGCCCGCTGGCCTGGGCCACGCGGACAATCTCCTCCCCCTCCTCGACGGACATCGTCATCGGCTTCTCGCAGAGGACGTGGAACCCCGCCTCCAGAAAGGCCTTGGTGATCTCGAAATGCGTGGCATTGGGGGTCGCGACCGTCACGAGATCGATCCGATCCTCGCGCGTGCGCTCCCCCGCCAACATCTCGCGCCAGTCGCCATAGGCCCGGTCGGCCGGGACGCCGAGAGACTGTGCATAGGCCCGCCCCTTCGCCGGATCGGCGTCGAGCGCGCTGGCCATGAACGCAAAATGCCCGTCGGCCAAGGCGCCAAGGCGGTGAGCGGGCCCGATCTGGCTGCCCTCACCGCCGCCGACCATCCCCCACGAGAGTTTCGTCATGGCGCAAGCTCCTCAAAAGCCGATGGAGGCGAGATAAGCCCGGTTCGTGCGCGCATCTCCGAGCGGATCAGTGCCCTCGAGTGTCGGGTCGCAGTCCTGCTCGACAGTGCACCAGCCGTCGAAGCCGGCGTCGAGGAGGATCTGGCGGACGCGCGGAAAGGCGACATCGCCGTCCCCGAGGTTGCAGAAGATCCCCTGGCCGCATGCCTCGTAGAACCCAGTGCCCTTTGCGATCACATCGGCCTTCACGTTTGGGTCGATGTCTTTGAAATGCATGTAGGAAATCCGCCCGATATGCCGCTCCATAAAGGCCACCGGATCAAACCCGGCATAGGAGTGGTGGCCGGTGTCGAAGCAGATCTTGAGGATCTTTTCGTCGACCTCATCAAGCAGTCGTTCAAGCTCAGGCTCAAAGTCCATAAAGCCCGCAGCATGGGCGTGGATGCCGAC
>JBCDHQ010000187.1:0-9367 GCA_038749815.1 Pseudomonadota bacterium
GTTTCAGAACCAGAAGACCGAGCATATGGCGATGCGCGAGGGGGTTGGCATGCTCGACATGTCCTCCTTCGGCAAGATCCGGGTCGAGGGGCCCGGGGCCTGCTCCTTCCTTCAAACAGTGTGCGGCGCGCAGATGGATGTGGCGGCGGGGCGCATCGTCTACACCCAGATGCTGAACGAGCGGGGCGGGATCGAGTGCGATCTGACTGTCACGCGCCTCTCGGAGACCGTCTACTTGCTGGTCGTGCCAGCCGCCACAGTCCAGCGGGACCTCGCATGGTTGCGACGGCATGTGGGCGAGCGGTTCGTGGTGATCACCGACGTGACCTCCGGCGAGGCAGTCTTGCCCCTGATGGGGCCGAGGGCGCGCGACGTCTTGGCCGCCTGCTCGCCGAACGATTTCTCAAACGACGCGCATCCCTTCGGCATGGCGCGCGAGATCGAGATCGGCATGGGCCTCGCGCGGGCACACCGCGTCACCTATGTGGGCGAGCTCGGCTGGGAGATCTACGTCTCGGCCGATCAGGCCGGCCATGTGTTCGAAGCGGTGATGGAGGCCGGCGCGCCCTATGGCCTCACGCTCTGCGGACTGCACGCGATGGACAGCTGCCGGCTCGAAAAGGCGTTCCGCCATTACGGCCATGACATCACCGATGAGGATCATGTGCTCGAAGCCGGCCTCGGCTTTGCCGTGAAGGTCGACAAGGGAGAGTTCATCGGCCGCGAGGCTGTCCTCCGGAAGAAGGAGGCAGGGCTCGCGCGGCGGCTGATGCAGTTCCGCCTCACCGACCCGAGCGCGCATCTCCACCACAACGAACCGCTTCTCCGGGACGGCAAGACTGTGGGCTTCCTGACGTCGGGCGGATATGGCCATGCGCTTGGCGGTGCGATCGGGCTCGGCTACGTGCCCTGCACCCGGCCGGGGGAGCCGGTGGCGGAGCTTCTGGCCTCCACCTACGAGATCGAGATCGCCGGGCGCCGCTGCGCCGCAGAGGCCAGCCTGAAGCCGATGTACGACCCCAAGTCACAGCGCCCGAAGGGCATCCAGGAACCCGCAGGTCGCGATACACGATCAGACGCCCTTGGAAGGCACCCAGAGACTGCCTGAACCCGCCGACGGGATCGAGACCGGCCCGGCGTCACACCCACGCCCGGGCATCCCGCTCGATGCTGCACCCCCTGTCGGAGGCGTTGTCCATCTGACCAGAACCCATGGCGCCCCGATGTCCTTCCAACTGGCGCCGATCATCGGCGCCATGATCAAGCGGTGACCGACTCTTCGCGGATGAGACCGCGACACACCATTGCAGGTGGATCCCGACCCGTGGCGCAGCCCGCGGGCAACCGCGCCAGACCCCACTGGATGCCCTCTCGGCTCCGGAGACTGACGTTGGTGGCGCGCGGGAGCGCCCCCAAAGCGGCCCGACATGCCCGAAGCCGCGCCGCCGAGACAGACAAGGCGAAGGTCAAGGGGGCGGGCCGGCACGACCGGTGTGGACGGGAACGCCGCCCCGAGACCGACCACCCGGCCCTGGGACATCAGCCAGAGTTGGGGGCACTTGTGGACATGGTTTGTCGCGCAGATCAACGTCGCCCCCGCTTCGCAAGGAGATGGTCGAGCGCCTCGGCACTCCCCACCGCACCGAGGCCGAACGCCGCAGCCCCCCTACCGTCCACGCCAATCGTCGCGGCGCTCCGCCGCCTCGTGCGACGTGAGCCCCTGCCCTCCGGCTCCGACCTTGCCCGGCACTCAAAACCTCGGCTGACACGATGGGAGGGCATCACCCGTTCCCGGAGGATGGCCGGATCGAGGAGCGGTAAGCCGCAGGGCTGCGCTCCGGGTTTGTCTCGGATGTCGGAGCGTCCCGGCTCTGGGACGTGGCCGGTCGCGCCCCTGGATCGGCTCGGCCGAGGAGCCCTGGCGACCTCCTTGCCGCGCCTAGCGTCCTTGGCCCATGGACGGACAGGCTGTCCGCGAGAGGAGCGTACGGGCGCGGGCGTGATCTCTGCCATGAGCCGGGTGCGGATCGTCGCTGCACAGTCGGTCGAGCATCGGACACGTTTGGATGGGCTGGCTGCCAAGGTCCGGAAGGAGCTCCGCATGAAGTGCCGTACGGGGGCGGCCTCACGTCTCCGCACCGCGCGCCCAGCCGCCTATCCCCGCCGAAGCGCCCGCCGCGCATCAAGGCTATGATCGAGAAGGCGTGCCTCCTCCGCACCTGCAGCGGCGCGCTTCGAGAGGGCCTGCGCGATCCCGACGCGGATCCCTATCAGCGTCGCCAGGGGCCCCTGCCCGGCGGCGGCGGGCTTGCCACGTCGAGGCGCCTGCGCGTTCGTCCACAGTGGCCTGCCGACCGAGACGGCGGCCACCTGTTGAGACCTGCCGACCACCAATCAAGCTCTTGCCAGGCGGAGATGACCGAACAGGGGCTCGGCGTCTGACGGGCTTTGGCCTTTCTCAACTCCACTGGGCAGGCCCCGACGCGCTGAAACAGTTTCGTCTCGCCGCCTTGACGAGAGCTGCGCGCGGGATCCGGGCGAGAGACGGCGCCAACCTCGGACCAGGGGCACCGGCTCACATCCGACGGCGATGGATCGGCCAACACGCCATTGGCAAGAGCCGAAGGTCGGTGTGCTCGGTCGCGGCTGAACGCCTGAGGTATGCGGCCGCGACGGCGCTTCCGACACGCGGCCGGTCTGTATCTCCGCCGGCGCACCTGTCCGCGCCCGGCCGACCTCTGCGGCTTGCCTGTTCCGGGCGGAGGTCGGCGCCGCCCTAACGTGACCGCGTCGGCGCCAATCGGCGAGGGGAGCGCATCCCCGATCACCCATATCTCGCTGACCGAACGCACTGAACGAGCGCGTGCGGAAGGCCTGGCGCGCTGCGCCTCCACCGGTCTTCGCAGGTCGCCTGGGCTGACGGAGGCGCTTGGGATGGCGCGCCTTGGCGGGGGCCTGCGCGGTCCCTGGTACCTCGGAAAGATCTGGGACTTTGCGCGCGTCGTCCTGGACAGTGAGCCGCACCAGAGGCAGCGCGCCTCGCTTCCCGTCCGCTCAGTCGTTGTCGCCGGCGCGTCCACGCGTGCCGCCGAAAAGGTCATGAGCAACCCTGTTTGGAGCACAATCGCCCCGCTCAACACGAGAGCACAACGGACGAGCGCCTCCACTTACCCCCAGAACCTCTGGCCACGCTCAACGCCGGACCGACACACCGCTCCTGAAGCCAAGCGGCTCGTGCTCTGTGACAGTTCGATGCTCCGACCAGACCCGATCTTTTCGGTCGTCCGTACCCTGCTTGCGTTTGTCAGTCTCGCACCCCGCCGGCTTGTGCCGCGGCGGCGTCGGGCGCGAAGCCGCCGCGGCGGCGCACGCTCAATGTGCCGCGCCTGTTGCCGGCGGTGAGGCAGGCCTCGAGCGGCGCGGCGCAGAGCCAGGCCGACAAGAAGCCGGCGTTGAACGCATCCCCTGCCCCGGTCGTGTCGACGGCACGCAACGGCTCCGTCGGAACGGTGATCGAGCCGGCCGGCGACACGGCCTTCGCACCGGTGGCACCGCGCTTGATGACGGTCAGGGGCGCCAAGGGCTCGGCCACGCCATGCGCGCGGAGTGCCGCAACCTCAGCCTCATTGGGCAGGAACACGTCCACGGACCGAATGAGCGGCGCCGCCGCCGCCGCATCGAGCCCATCATCCCAGCCGCAATCGAGCGACACCGTCACACCGAGTGCGCGCGCGAGAGGGATGATGTCGGGCACGGCGACCAGGCTCGCGAGCTCTCCGATGTGAATGTGCGCGATCCCGCGCCGCTCCACCTCGGCAAGGGCAAGCGGCGGGAAGGCCGGACCGGCCCGCTTGGTCAGAAAGGCCCGATCCCCATCTTGCACCACCGAGACCGTGAGCTGCGGCCCCGCCGCCTCCTCAAGCGATGCACTGAGCGAGAGATCGACGCCCGACGCCTCGATCTCGCCCCGGATCAGATCGGAAAAGCCCGATGAGGGCAGCATCGTCGCAAGCGATGACGCATGGCCAAGGGCCGCAAGATGCGCTGCGGTGATGTACGCACCGCCCCCGGCATGGACACCGAAGCCACCTGCGAAAATCTCGGTCCCGAGCGTGGGGAGCCGCGGAACGTCGGTGAAGATCAGATCGCAGTAAAGCCGGCCGACCGACAGCACTGCGGGGGGGCGTGCGACGTCCGTCACGCCAACGCCGTGCCGGTGTGGCGGTCGAACACATGGATGTTCTCAGGCGCCGCCCGCAGCGCAACGCGCGCACCGATCTCCGGCGGCGTGCGCCCGTCAGCCTTCGCAATCACCTCGCCCAGCGGCGTATCGACATAGATCAGCGTCTCATGCCCGAGCGGCTCACGCAGGGTCACGGGTCCCTCAATCAGGCCGGCGCCGTCGGCGGCCACCAGATCCTCGGGCCGGATCCCGAGGGTCACGTCCCCCTCCCGCACCACCTGTCGGCCGAGCGAGACCTCGCCTCCGTCGAGGCGCACCTCGCCGCCCCGCGCGACGCCCGAGAGCATGTTCATGGCGGGAGAGCCGATGAACCGCGCAACGAAGGTGTTGGCGGGCGTGTGATAGACGTCTGAGGGCGTCCCCACCTGCTGAATGTGCCCCTCATTCATGATCACAATGCGATCGGCCATCGTCATTGCCTCAACCTGATCATGCGTCACGAACACAATCGTGGCCCCGACGCGCTGGTGCAGCTTCTTGATCTCAAGGCGCATCTGCGCGCGGAGCTGGGCGTCGAGGTTCGACAGCGGCTCATCGAAGAGAAAGACGGCGGGGTCGCGCACCATCGCACGCCCGATCGCAACCCTCTGGCGCTGACCGCCGGAGAGCTGGTTCGGCCGACGCGACAGCAGGTCCGTCATGCCGAGGAGCTCCGCCGTTTCGGCGATCCGCTTGGCCTTCTCGGCCCGCGTGAGGGAGGAGCTGCGCAGACCAAACCCGATGTTCTTTCGGACCGTCATGTGCGGGTAGATCGCGTAGTTCTGGAACACCATCGCGATGTTGCGGTCCTTTGGCTCCAGGTTGTTGACGACGCGTCCCGCGATCTCGACCGAGCCGCCCGTCACCTCCTCAAGCCCCGCAATCAGGCGGAGTGTCGTGGACTTGCCGCAGCCCGAGGGGCCCACAAGGACGACAAACTCACCCGCAGCGATGTCGAGGTTGATGCTGTGAAGGACTTCGGTCTGTCCGTAGGCTTTCACCAGATCGCGGAGCGCAAGGGTCGCCATGGTCTCAGGCCTCCATCAGCTTGGCAAAGGCGGTGTCGAGGTCGTCTGCGGCATCGGAGTGCCGACGGCGCCGCGCGTCCGCCGTCCGCTTGAGGTCCTCAAGCGCCGTCCGGTAGAGAGCCTGCGCCTCCGCCAGCGCGGACGGAGCCGGTCCGCCGGGGCGAGACCGCCGCCGCACGAAAGTCTCAGCCGAGACCGCGTCCTTGAAGGCCGCCGCGTCAAGGTTCGTCTCACGACCGAGCGCGGCCCTGAAGGCGGTTGAAAAGGCGCCATACCCCCCCGCGAGCGGGGCACCCTCCGCAATGACGGCGCGCGCCGTGGCTGCCGCGATCTCGTGGGCTTGGCGAAAACTCACGCCTTCCGATCTCACCAGGGTGTCGGCAAGTTCGGTGATTGTGATGCAGGCCGCGTCTGACGTCCGCGCGACCCGTGTGCCGTCGATCTGACAGTCGGCGATCAAAGCCGTGAGGAGACGGAGGACCCGTCCGCCGCTCTCGAAGACGGCGTATCCCGCCTGCTGCACTTCACCCTCGCTGTCGTTCATGTCGGTGAACGGAGTGTTGTGCATCGTGCCCACAATCGTGTCGCAGCGCCCGACTGTGACGCTTGCCAAGTGCCGGAGGTGCTCGATCGGGACCGGATTGCGCTTCTGCGGCATGATCGAGCTGATCTGGACGAGGCTCGTCGGGACATAGAGCTGACCCACTTCAAAGGCGGACCAGAACTGCAGATCCTGGACCAGCCGCCCGAGATGCAAAAAGACGAGCTTCAGCGCAGAGTAGAGGCCGGTGACATAGTCGACCGAGGCGATGCAGCCATAGGCGTTGAGAAGCGGTCCGTCGAAGCCCAGCAATTCCGCGACGCGGTCCCGGTCGATCGGAAAGCCCGATGTCGTGATCGCGGCCGCGCCCATCGGACAGTGCTCCAATCCCGCAACCGCCGCGTCGAGCCGCGCCGCATCGCGGAGCACGACCTCGGTGATGGCGCCAAGATAGTGTCCGAAGGTCGTCGGCTGCGCCGGTTGGCCGTGGGTGTAGGCGACAATCAGGGTCTCGGCCTCAGCCTCCGCCTTGGCGATCAGCGTGTCGGCAAGCGCGTGAAGCTCCGCCAGAAGACCCGCCGACCGGCGCCGGAGCGCCATCTTGAAGAGCGTGTGGTCCATGTCGTTGCGAGAGCGCGCCGTGTGGAGCGCACCACCCAAATCCCCGAGCCGCCGCCGGAGCTCCGCCTCCACGAGGAAGAAATAGTCCTCGTGCTCGCCCGTGTAGGTGAGACGCCCGACATCCACCGTCTCCTCAATCTCACGCAGGGTTCTGGCGATTGCCCTCGCATCCCCCGGCGCCAGGATCCCAGTTTCGGCCAGCATCACGAGATGGGCACGGTTGATCAGATCCATGTCGGCGGCGAAATGCGCCTTCGCGCCCTCGAAGAGCGGCGCCAAGACAGTCTCGCGATAGACCGGGTGCGGAAAAACGGAGCTGTCTGTCACCTGAGCCCCTCAGACACCGCAGCCACATCGTAGCTCGTCACCTCGATCCGATGCCCCTCGGGCGAAACGAAGTAGAGCGACCACGAGAGACCGTCATGGTCGGTCGGGCCAAAGTCTCGGAGGCTCGCACCGCTCCGGTGCATGAGGCCGAGCGCATCCGCCAGGTGCCAGAGGGCGAGGAACGCCTGCGCATCCACAGCGAAGGCAACGGTGTGGTCACTGTCTGCCGCCGGCGGCTCCCCCTCGAAGAGCGCGAGCGCATTGCCACCCGAAGACGTCCGCAAAATCAGCGGACCGCCCGACTGCTCCCACACCCGGAACGCCTCCGCCGGCGCAAGCCCCAGCACGGAGCCAAACCATGCCGCCATCGCATCGCGATCGCGGCACCCCATGTGAACATGGTCGAGCCTCATCCCTTGAGCCCCGCCATCACGACGCCGCGGATGATGAAGCGCTGGAAGATCAGGAAGACGATCAGCGTCGGAATTGTCGATATCGCGGCGCCGGTCATCACCAGCTCCCACGCGACATCGGCCTCATCGGCGAAAGTGGAAAGGCCGACGGGCAGCGTGTACATGTCCCAGGAGTTCGTGACGATCAGCGGCCAGATGAACGCGGTCCAGTTCCCGAGAAAGACAAAGATGGCAAGCGCCGCGAGCGCCGGCTTCACCAGGGGCATCGCAACCGTCCACCAGATCTGAAGCTCATTCAGCCCGTCGATCCGAGCGGCCTCGATGAAGTCGTCGGGCACGGTTTCGAAAAACTGCTTCATCAGGAATGTGCCGAAGGCCGTCATCAGCCCCGGGAACATGATCCCCCAATAGGTGTCGAGCCAGCCGAACTGTTGCGACATGAGATACCAAGGGATCACCAGCATCTCAGTCGGGATCATGAGGGTCGAAAGGATCGCGATGAAGACGATGTAGCGCCCTGGAAAGCGGAACTTGCAGAGGGTGTAGCCCACCAGACTGTCGAACAGGACATTTGAGATCGTCGTGATCGTCGCAATGATCAGCGAGTTTATGAACCAGCCGTAGAACCGCCCGTCCTCGAGCACGTAGGTGTAGTTCTCGAGATGCGGCTCATTGGGGATAAGGGAGACGTCGTAGATCTCGTGCGGCCACTTGAGCGAGGTCGAGATCATATAGACGATCGGCATCACCATCAGGACACCGCCGGCAAAAAGCAGCGCCCATCGCAGGATCTGCCCGAAATTGGCCCGCCGCGGTCGCGCGGCACCGGCAAAGAGCGTGTCGGAGCTCGCCCGGATGTCCCCTGCCGTGGCCATCAGCGGTCCCTCAGGAGGTAAAGCTGGAAGAGCGACACGAGGAGGAGGATCAGGAACAGGACGACAGTCTGCGCCGCCGCATACCCCATGTCGAAATCGGTGAACGCGCTCTGATAAATCAGCAGGACCAGCGGTTTGGTGGAGTTCAGGGGGCCACCGGGATCGTTTGTGGTCATGTTGAAGACCTGGTCGAAGATCCGGAGGAACCCGATCGAGGAGAACACCACCAGGAAGACGATCGTGGGCCGCAAGAGCGGAAGGGTGATCTCAAAGAGGACTGTCCAGCCCGAGACACCGTCGATCCGCGCGGCCTCATAGTAGCTCTGCGGGATCGCGCGGAGGCCCGCCATGAAGATGATGATCTGAAAGCCGAGCCCCGCCCAGACCGCCGGCGCCAGGATCGCCGGCAGCGCATTGGTGGTCGAGCGGAGGAACTGCACCTGCGGGATCCCGATATCGGCCAGCAGGTTGTTGAAAAGGCCGATCGGCACCGGCTGGTAAAACCACCGCCAGACCCAGGCCATCGCGACGGCGCTCGTCATGAACGGCAGGAAGTAAAGCAGCCGCAGAAAACCGTGCATGAACCGCGTCTTGTCGAGGTGGTAGGCGACCGCAAAGGAGATCACGAGGCTGATCGGCGTGCCGAGGATCAGGTAGACGAAGGTGTTGCGGAACACCTGCCAGAAGGCCGGGTCGGCCCAGAGCTTCTGATAATTGGCAAGCCCGGCCCAGCTTCGCTCTCCCAGAAGGTTCCAGTCCTGGAAGGAGATCACCATCGCATTGGCTGTCGGGTAGAACCGGATCACCACGTAAAAGACGACCGGCAGCGCGAGGAAAGCCCACGCCCAGGCGATCTGCTTCTGCCGGATCGAGAGAGTTCTGTACATCGGCGGTCGGGGACCGCGCCGGTCGCGCGGCCCCCAGTGGCTCAGTTCGAGACGTAGAACTCGTCGAGGAGCTTCTGCTCGGCCGCGGCCGCCTCAGCCAGCGCGTCGTCGATGGAGGCACCTTCGAGCGTGACCCGCTCGACCATGTCGATCAGGATTTGGCGCTGCGCGCTCTCGTTCACAAACTTGGTCGTGTTGGCGTAGGCGAGGCCGCGGATAAAGGGACCATAGGTCTCGTTGCTCGCGTTCGCCTCGGTCAGACCGACGGAGGGTTTGGCGGGCAGCTCCCCGACCACATCGAGCCAGACCTGCATTGCCTCGTCCGAGGTCACGTATTGCATGAACTTGACGGCCGCATCGAACTTCTCACCCTCGGCCTTCGTGGTGATCGCGTTCACCCAGTAAGAGGAGTAGTTCGAGCGCACGCCATCGGCGGTTGCCGGCAGCTCCGTA
>JBCDHQ010000188.1:0-9107 GCA_038749815.1 Pseudomonadota bacterium
ATCCGCGCAGACGCCTCAGGCGGCGTCGAGTACGATTGTCGTTCTGTCGGGTCGCCAGGCCAGATCGACCTCAGCGCCCGGTTCCAAACCCCGTCCCGAGATCTTCTCCCGATGCACTTCGAGGCGCACGTTGAGCGCGTCGTCCATGTGAACCGCGACATGAACCACCTGCCCGACCCGGTCGAGCGACGACACCGTGCCGCGCAACATGTCGAGCGCATCCGTCTCCGGCATCGAGCCGGCCGGAAGGATGTCCACATATTCGGACGGCACGACAGCCATGGCCTTTGCCCCCGTGCGCGCGGCCTCCGGCGCAAACCCCGGGACGCCCCGCAAGGCGCCAAACCGGGTTTCCAGAACGGACTGACCGCCCGAGACGGCGCCGAGAGTGCCGTCAATGATCTTGTTGCGCCCGATGAAGCGGGCAACGAAGGGCGATTTGGGTCGTGTGTAGAGCGCGAACGGGTCCGAGATCTGCTCGACTTTGCCCGCATTCATCACGACCACACGATCGCCCATCGACAGCGCTTCGGATTGGGCATGGGTCACGAAGACGAAGGTGATCCCAAGCTCGCGTTGCAGGATCTTCAGCTCTTCCTGGATCGACTTGCGCAGGTTGGCGTCCAGGGCGCCGAGCGGCTCATCGAGCAGCAGAATATCGGGTTCGGTCACCAGGCCGCGGCCAAGCGCGAGACGCTGCTTTTGCCCGCCCGAGAGCGCGTTCTCCTTCTCCGTCGCGACATCGCCAAGCTCCAGCTTCTCGATCATCGCGTCGACCCGTAGGTCGATTTCACGCGCCGGAAGTTTCCGGACCCTGAGGCCGAAGGCGATGTTCTCCCGCACGGACATGTGGGGAAAGATCGCGTAGTTCTGGAAAATCGTGGCCGTCGGCCGCTTCTCCGTCGGAACACGGGTGTAGTCCTTGTCCCGGATCAGGAGGCTGCCATCCGTGATGCTCTCCAACCCGGCGATCATGCGCAGTGTCGTGGTCTTGCCGCAGCCGGACGGACCGACAAAGGATATGAACTCACCCTTCTTGACCTGCAGATCGAAGTCCTCAACCGCAACCGTCCCGCCTGGATACACTTTCCTGAGTTTCACGAGTTCCAGATCAAACGCCGCCATACCTCAGATCCTTCGTTCTCCTGCCGACGGTTGGGGCGAGCGCAGATGTGGCGCTCGCCCCCGGTGTGTTGGGCGGCTTACGCGCTCAGGAACTCATCCCACTTCGAGATGAGATGGTCATACGCGTCCGGCCACTGGTGCCAGTACTTGATCTTGGACGCCCGCTCCTCCAGGGAGCCTCCGTCGCGCAGATCGCCCTCCATGATCCCGCGATCCGGCGCGCCGACCCAGGGCTTGCCCTCGTACCAGAAGCCGTACTTGTCCGCGTCCATCACGTCTTTGATGTTGGTGGTGGGCGAGTAGTACCCCTGCTCGGAGACCGTGATCGCCGGCGGGCCGGACAGCCAGTAGTCGCAATAGGCGATCACGGCATCGGCGTTCGGCGAGTTCGCGATCAGCGAGTTGCCGATCGACCAGGCGCGATAGCCCTCTTTCGGAACCGCGTAGGAGCACTGGATGCCCTGCGCCTTCACCGCCATCACCGCCGGCTGCCAGGCATCCGCGAGGATCATCTCGCCCGACGCCAGCAGGTTCACCAGCTCACCGAAATCGCCCCAAAGCGCGCGGAACTGTCCATCCTTCTTCTTGGCAATCAGGAACTTGGCAGCCTCGTCGATTTCCTCCATCGTTGGATTGCCCGGGTTCTCGTTCTCCAGAAGTCCGAGCGAGGTCATCGCCAGAACCGCCTGACCGAACGCAATCAGCGGATCCACGTTGAGGCCGGTCTTACCCTTGAACTTCTCATCGAAGAGCGCAGTCCAGGTGTTGGCCTCCTCGGCGTCCACTAGGTCCGGCCGGTAGCCGATGGAATCGAAGTTGTAGACGGTCGGCACCATCCAGAGCTCGGACTTGCCCTCATCGGCCCAGATCTGGCCCGAGATCTGCGCGCGCGGCTCCATGCGCGGATCGCTCTCCGTGAAGGTCGGGCGGATGTTGCCCCAGTTGGAGAGCGAGGCGGTCGGGATCGGCTTGATCGTGTTGGTGATCGTCATGGCCGGCAGACGCTCGCCAATGGTCTCCCACACGTCATAGGCATCCGAGCCCGACAAAAGCTCGGTCTGCGTGTTGGGGAAGATGTCGGCCTTTCCGGACACCGTTCCGACGCCCGAGCGCTCCTGGAAGTCGTTCAAGATCCGCTCCTGAACCGTCACCGACAGCCCCACGGTGCGCAACTCCTGGCTGGCGAGATGCCCCTCAGCCAGGGCCATTTGGGGGGTGAAGAGGACGGAGCTCGCACCGAGCGCCGTGCTTCCGGCGAGGAAACCCCGTCGTGTTGAAGTGTTGAAGTTCATTGTCCTACTCCCGTTGTGTCTTTCCAGACCTCGTTGATTGCCGGCTCAGTAACGGCCGACCAGCAACCCTCCATCCACCGCCACGACCTGGCCGGTCAGATACCGGGCCGCTGTGGATGAAAGGAAAAGGATCACATCCGCGATGTCGTCGGCCTCGCCGACCCGCCCCATCGGAATGAAGTCGGCGGCCTTCTCGAGGCCCGCAGGACCGAGGCTGTGCTCTTCCGACAGGGCCTGCGCCGTCCGGATATAGCCAGGAGCGACGCCGTTCACGCGCACCCCGCTCCTCGCAAGCTCCACGGCGAGGCCGCGCACGAGGCCCACCACACCGGATTTGGCGGCGGAGTAATGCACATGCTCGTCCCAGCCGTAGGCGACGCCCATGATCGAGCTGAGACAGACGATGCTGCCGTGCCCGGCCTCGCGCATCTTAGGCGTGGCCGCCCGGATCACCCGGATCATGCCCTTCAGATCAATGTCGAAGGTGTGGTCCCATTTCTCATCCGTCAGCGCGTCGAGCGGGACTTTGTGGGCGATCCCCGCGTTGCAGACGATCGTATCGATCGCGCCGTGCTCGGCCTCGACCGCCGCCACGACCTCATTGGCCTGCGCGGTCGATCTGACGTCGAGCATGTGAAACTCCGCCGCGCCGCCCTCGTCCAGAATGGACTGCGCGACCTCGCGTCCCTCGATGCCGAGGATGTCGGTCACGATCACGCGGTAGCCGGCCTTGCCGAACGCCAGGGCCGTCGCCCGGCCGATGCCGATGCCAGCACCCGTTACCAGTACAGTCTTCATGACCTTGCCCCGCTCATAGCATCACATCCCCGGAATTCGGGCCAAGCGTCTGGCCGACGTAGATTTTGGCGTCCTCCGACGCGAGGAAGGCGACGGTTGCCGCAACATCCTCGGGCGCACCGAACCGGCCGAGCGGGAGCTCGGCCGCCTTCGCGCTCCGCCACTCCTCGGAGAGCGCCATCACCAGTTCAGTGTTGATCGGCCCGGGCGCGACGGCATTGACGCGGACACCCCGTTCGCTGACTTCCCGCGCCAGGGACTTGGTCAGCCCGATGATCCCGGCCTTGGCCGCGCTGTAATGCGCCAGCTCGACACCGCCAATCTGGCCGAGCTGCGAGGCGATGTTCACGATGACGCCCCCGCCCGCGTCGAGCATTGGCCCGATGACCCGGCGACAAAAGAGATATGTGCCCCGCAGATGGACCGCGATCATCCGGTCCCAGTCGGCATCCTCCATGGCCTCGAGACGGACCTGCTGAACGATCCCGGCATTGTTGACCATAAGGCTGGCCGGGCCCCAAGCCTCCCGGCAGGCGGAGATCGCGGCGTCGACATCCGCTGCGACGCTCACATCGCCCGCAACCGAGATCGCGCTGCCCCCTGCCCCTTCGATCAGCGCGGCTGTGCCCTCGGCAGCCTCCCGAGACACGTCCTGCACGGTGACCTTCGCGCCCTCCGCCGCCAGCCTCAGCGCCGTGGCCTTGCCGATCCCGGCACCGGCCCCGGTGACAATCGCGGTATGATGCGCAAGGCGTCCGGCCATCAGATCTCTTCCTGAATGCCAGAGGTGCGTGCACGTGCCTTGCGCACCGAGATCCCCATCAGAATTCCGTAGACAGCCAGCAGCGCGAAGGAAAACAGGGTCGTCAGAACGCCGAAGGCAAAGAGGTTGGGGTGGATCTCAACCGCGAAGGTTCCGTAGATCGCAATCGGCATGGTCACGTCGGACCCGCCGGTGAACAATGTGCGGGGAAACTCGTCATAGCTGAGCGTCAGGGCGAACAGCATGGCGGACAAAACGCCCGGGAAGATGATCGGGAACGTCACTTTCCGGAACGTCCGGCCCGGGGGCACGCCCAGGGCCCAGGCTGCCTCCTCGATCGACTTGTCGAACCGGTTGAAGATGGCAAGCATCACGAGGAACGCGAAGGGGTAGGTGTAGACCACATGCAGCACGAAAGCCGTGCTCCACCAGTTGCGGTCGATGCCCATCTGACTTGCCACCAACGCCATGCCAAGGCCGAGCAGCACCCCGGGCACCATCATGCCGAGCACCACCAGGTAGAACACGATGCCGGAGCCCTTGAACCGTGTCCGGAAGGCCTGCGCCGTCAGAGTGCCGAGAACGGTCGAGACGACCATGGTCGCAAAGGCGAGGGTCAGCGAGCGGGTCAGTGCCTCCCCAATCGGCAGGGGCGCCACGCGCGACGGTGGCGCAAAGCCCAGCACATGCTGATACCAGAAGGTCGACCATTCGATGATCGGGAACTGGGGCCCGCCATCGGGCCCCTTCTGGAAACTCAGGATGCCCATGACGATGAAGGGACCGTAGAGAAAGGCGATGAAGAGGGCGGTGTAGACGGCCAGGAGGAGGCGGAGAGACTTCAGTTCATGCATGACCGACCCCTCCTCACAGTTCCTTACGCAGGTTCACGACCCGCAGAAGCACTGTGATGACGACGGCCATCACGGCTGTGAGGATCACCCCGACGACGGCGGCAAAGGCCCATTTCAAGGACCCGACCTGCGTCACGATGATGTTGCCCAGAAGGTTCACCTTCCGCCCCGACAGGGCGGAGGCGGTCGCGAACTCTCCGAGAACCATCACCGAGACGAAGATCGCCCCGACGACCACGCCCGGCAGGCTCAGCGGAAAGATGATCTTCCGGAAGATCGTCCAGGACGAGGCCCCCAAATCCCGGGCCGCTTCGATCAGGCTGTGATCGATCCGCGCCAGCATGAAGGCAATCGGCCCGACCATAAAGACGACGTAGATCTGCACCATCCCGATGATCACGGACAACTCGGTGAAGAGCAGCACCTCGATGGGCTGATCGATGATCCCCATGCCCTGCAACAGGATGTTGACCGCCCCCTCCTTGCCGAGCATCGGCCGCCACGCGAGCACGCGGATCAGAAACGAAGTCCAGAACGGGATGACGCAGGCCACCAGGAGGATCGTCTGCAGTGTCTTGTTTCGGACGAACTGCCCGATGAAGAGCGCTGTCGGATACCCGATCAGCAATGTGAGGCAGAGAACCGTCAGCCAGATCCTGAGTGTGCGCAGCAAGGCGCCGAAATAGGTCTCGGACGCAAAGAACGTCTGCCAGCTCTTTATTGTCAGATCAGACGAGATGGCGAAGGTCGTCTGTGTCCAGAAGCTCACATAGACCATCATCAGAAGCGGCACGACGAGGAACAGAACCATCCAAACCACGCCTGGCGCCAGCAGGAGATAGTGGCGGTTCCGCGCCCAGAAGCTCTCCTGCGGCGCGGGTACGGCGGTTGCGGGACGCACGTCGCTCGCGTTTGTTGCCACCATCACGCCGCTCCTTTGGCCGCCGCCACGGAGATCAAGTCGCCGCGGCCATCGTAGAACAACACATCCCGCCCGTCCCAGCTGAGGGTCACCGCTTCGCCGACGCCGAACGTCTCGGGGTCCGAGGAGCTCAGATGCCGCTCGACTTCGAAGATCCCGCCCGAGGCCATCTTGAAGAAGTAGACGACCTTGGACCCCATGAACTCGCTGGTGACGAAATGGGCCTTGAGCGCGGTTCCCGCGGCCTCAGCGCCGTCTCGGTGCATCTCGACGGCGTCGTATCGCACCGCCACGCTCGACACGTCCGCGGCGCCGTGGGGCACCGGGATCTGGACCTCACCGTTCGCGAAGACGCCGCCTTCGGTCGTCCCGTGCAGAAGGTTGTAGGCGTTGAGGAACCGCGCCACACGCACGGTCGCCGGGTGATCGAAGACAGTGTCGGGCGGCGCGACCTGGATCGCACGTCCCTCATCGAGGACGATCATCCGGTCGCCCATCGCAATCGCTTCGCTTTCGTTGCCCGTGACGTGAAAGAAGGTCACGCCGAGGGCCTTGCGGATCTTGCGCAGCTCGACCGTCATGCGTTCGCGGAGGTTGGCGTCGAGCGCCCCCAGCGGTTCGTCGAGCAGACAGACCTTCGGTTCGGTGATCAGCGTCCGCGCAAGCGAGACGCGCTGTTTCTGGCCGCCGGAGATCTGCCCGACCATCCGCGTCTCAAGCCCGTCGAGCCCCACCAGCTCAAGGCTGTGCGCCACACGTCGGGCAACCTCGCGCGGATCCGTCACCGGATCTTGCGCACGGTTCACCAGGCCAAAGCCGACATTCTCCTCAACCGTCATATGGGGAAAGAGCGCATAGTTCTGCTGGACGATGCCCAAACCCCTCAAATGCGTTGGCCGGACCGTGATGTCGTCCCCGTTCAGAAGGATCCGCCCGGCCTCGGGCCGCTCAAACCCCGCCAGAACGCGGAGCAGGGTGGACTTGCCGGAACCCGACGGGCCGAGCAGGGTCAGGTACTCGTCGTCTTCGACGCGCAGGGACAGATCAACAATGGCCGGCTTGTCGTCGAAGGATTTCGACACACCGATAAGTTCCATCATGACGCAGATGTCTCCTTCGCACGTCGCAAGAGATTTCGCTGCCATCCCAACAGCAAGGTTTGCGCTTCGTACGCATAAGTCAAAATTTTTCCTTGATAGCGCCAGGAAGTTTCGGCTTATCGGCCCTTTTTGGCGATCTTTGCCGCAGGAGCTCGTCGGAAAAATGTACCTTGTAGGCGATATCCCTGTAATCGTGGTGGGATTGAAAAGGCCCGCAAAATCGCGGAGAACGCGAAACACCATGCAGAACGACGTGCCCGCGCAGCCGACCGAACCCACGCGACCGGCCCCCCACTATGTGGAGATCAAGCGCGTGATCGAGGCTGCGATCGACGCCGGGACCCTCGAAGAGGGCACCATTCTGACCGAAGGCCCGGTCGCCGAACTCTTCCGGACCAGCCGCACGCCGGTGCGCACCGCATTCGGACACCTGCTCGATGAGCGGCGCATCCGCCGCTTCAATGGCCGGGGCTTTGTTGTGGGCGCGTCCGCAGCCCTGCCGGAGCGGCGCCAACTGACGCCGGCCATGCTCGGCCTCGACCCCAATGAGCGCGCCGAACCGCGTCCCGATTCCGCGCGTCTGATCGAGGGCGAGTTCGAGAAAAGCCTCTCCGACGCGCTTCCTTTTGGCCTCTACCGCATCAACGAACAGTCCGCCGCGGACCATTTCGGTGTCAGCCGAAACATCGTGCGCGATCTTCTGGGCCGCTTCCGGGACCGCGGGCTGGTGCGCAAGGATCTGCGCTCGCACTGGGTGGTCGGCCCGCTGACCGCACGGGATGTGGCGCATGTCTCCTCGATCCGCGCGCGGCTTGAGCCCCTCGCCCTTCGCGACAGCGCGCCTCATGTCACGGCGACCGACTTGGAACGGATGCGCGCCGATCTGTCCGACGCGCTGTCGGGGCGGGTGGTGCTCGACGCGGCGCGCTGCGCGGCTCTTGAGCGCGACCTTCACGCGACGCTCCTCGACAACTGCGCCAACCCGCATTTGCAGCGCATGGTGCGCCAGACCCAGGTCGCGATGGTCGTCAATCGCATCTTTGCCGAGAATGTCGGCGCCAAGCCCTTCGAGATTGCGTTCCAGGAACACGCCATGGTTCTGGATCTTCTGATCCGCAACGCGGTCGATGCAGCGGCCGGCATGCTCCAGGAGCACATCAATCTGTCGGCCGAGCGCACCCGCCAACGCCTGATCACGATCTCCGTCTTTCCAGAGCCGGTCATGCCCGGCTACTTGCAGAAGAGAACGCCTTGAGCGGCCGCATCGTCGGTTGGAGGGCGGAGAGCCACTGACGCACAAGGTAGTTGTGCTCGTTCATGACCGCATCCCAGACCCGAACGCGCGACAGTCGCGTCTCGTATCCGCCCCCTTCGCGACAGTCGCCCGGCCCAAAGATCACCACGCCTTGCGCGTCGCGGATCTCGCCCACCGCGGGCTTTCCCTCGTACCAGAAATCCCATTCCTCCGGCCGCAGCAGGCGCCGAACGGTCGCTGGGTTGGCCATGTAGGCACCTGACTTCGCCATGATCGCCCCGGGGCGCCCGTCGAGCCACCAGTTGAGATAGGCGTAGGACGCGTCATGCATGCGCGCCTCCATGACGGAGGAGAGCGCCAGCCCACCGAACCACCCTCGGTAGCCTTCGTCCGGGGTCACCATTGAGACCTCCACCCCCGCCGCGCGCAGCCGGAGGAACCCGGTCCACCAAAGGGATCCGATCTTGGGAGTGTCTACGCCGAGCGCGGCCACCGCCTCGGCCTCGTCCGCCCAGACGCAGTCGAAATGGCCCGATTGCACCAGCCGGTTCAACTGCGCGGTCAGCCCATCGATCTCCTCCAGTGACAGATCTCCGATGTCGGCCCCGCGCAGATCCCCTTGCGCCATCAGCGCCAGAGCCAGATCGAGCGCCCCGATCGCCGCGTCCGCCTGCAGGACCACGCGTCCGCGCCACGCCGGATCGAGCAGTGCCGCCCAGCTTGTCACCTTCCCCGGGTTCGGGCCGGTGACGACGAAACTGTCGGCGTTGTGCACGGTCGGCAGCATGCTGATCCGCTCGGTCGGCACATCGCCCAATGTCCCGTCGAGCTGCACGAACAGGCGCTTTGAGGGATCTCCACCGACTGGGCGCGGCTGGTCGGGCCGCAGACGCCCGGTCTTGGGCAGCGTGTTGATCTCGTCCCAGCGATCGATGCGCCGCACATCGATCGGCCGGATCGAACCGGTCGGCCAGATCTTGTCGATGTCGTGAAACCAC
>JBCDHQ010000189.1:0-9053 GCA_038749815.1 Pseudomonadota bacterium
CATGATCGGCGCGCGCGCGGCGATTGCGCCGCAGCGGAGGTAGTCGCCGAAGGAGAACCCGCCGGGGAGCGCGACGAGGTCGAGGCCCTCGGGAAGCTCCGTGTTCTTGTGCCAGACCATCTCAGGCGGTCTGCCGGCGACTGCCTCCAGGGCGACTGCCATGTCGCGATCGCAGTTCGAGCCCGGATAGACGACCACCGCGGTCTTCATGGTCCGAGGTCAATCTCGTAGGTTTCGATCACAATGTTGGCGAGCAGACGTTCGCACATCTCGCGCACCTCTGCTTCGGTCGTGTCGGGCGCGAGATCGAGGTCGAGCACTTTCCCCTGCCGCACGCCGTCAACACCGGAAAAGCCGAGGGATGACAGGGCTGCGGCCACGGCAGCCCCTTGGGGGTCCAGCACACCCGGCTTCAACGTTATGGTGACGCGCGCCCTCACTGGACGAGCTTTGGCCCGGCGACATGGGTGCCATTCCGAGGCAAGACGCCGAGGCGCGTCGCGAGCTCCGTGTAGGCGTCCGTGAGGGAGCCCAGATCCTTGCGGAAGACGTCCTTGTCGAGTTTGGCGCGGGTCTCGATGTCCCAAAGACGGCAGCTGTCGGGGCTGATCTCATCGGCGACGATCAGGCGCTGGAAGTCACCGTCGAAGAGGCGGCCAATCTCGATCTTGAAGTCGATGAGCTGCACGCCGACCCCATACATCACGCCCGAGACATAATCGTTCACCCGCAGCGCGAGACTGACCATGTCGTCGACATCCTGCTGCGCGGCCCAGCCGAACGCGATGATGTGCTCCTCAGTCACCAGGGGATCCCCGAGCGCGTCATCCTTGAGGTAGAACTCGATGATCGGGCGGGGCAGGGCCGTCCCCTCCTCGATGCCGAGGCGCCGCGACATCGAGCCTGCGGCGACGTTGCGCACCACAACTTCGAGCGGGATCATCTCAACCATGCGGACCAACTGCTCTCGCATGTTGAGGCGGCGGATGAAATGCGTCGGGATGCCGACCGCGTTCATGCCCTTCATGAAATGCTCGGACAGCCGGTTGTTCAGAACGCCCTTGCCCTCAACGACTTCGTGCTTGGCGCCGTTGCCGGCCGTTGCGTCGTCCTTGAAGTACTGGATCAGCGTGTCGGGCTCCGGACCCTCGTAGAGAATCTTGGCCTTGCCTTCGTAGATCATGCGGCGGCGTGCCATGGCCGAGCTCCAACGTTCGGGTGAAACGGAGTTTGCTATATGGCAGCGATCTGGGCGGGGCAAGTGGCGAGGCCGCGTGACAGCACACCAACCTCGCCGGGATGTGCGACCGGGTAGGCCGGCGCTGCAGGGCTGAGGAGCTCCGGCCGATCGGGGAACAGCCGGCCGATTTCTGCGCGAAGCTCGGGCGTCGCGTCCGCCGTGTGAAAGCTCTCGGACCAAAGACCGGAGGTCTCGACCAACGTGTGGTGGGCAAAGAGAAGGTGCACGTAGACCACCGGTAGCAGATCGACGCGCTCTCGGATGCCCGGGTGGCCCAGCAGGTCACCGGCCGCGACAAGCACCTCCGGCACGTCGAAGAGGAGAGCTGCGCGACGACCCGTGAGCAACACGCGGTGCGCGGGCGAAACGCAGATGGGGCGAGACGGGCACGCGTCTCCAAGTGCGCCCACGCCGATCTCAATCGGGGCAACGTCCGCCGTTGGAGCGGAGACAAGCGCGCGGAGCATGGGCACGGGCCCCTGCGGGGTCTCGACCATGGCCCCGGGACGGAGCTCCTCGACCGGGCGCGGGCCCGCCGGCGTCATCACCTTTGTTCCGGCAACGAAACAGGCAAGCGAGAGGCTGGCGTCGTCCACATCCTCCAGGGACACACCCGAGAGTGTCAGGGTGCCGCCCTCTCCGAGGTCCACGACCGTTGTGCCCTCGATGGTGTCGGCCGCGGCGCGAAACGCCTCGACGCTCGCGAACGCGCGGCCGATCTCGAGCGTGTCCTCGTCGGGATTGAAATCCGTGATCAGATCATCCGAGCCGTCGCCATACCCGCCAGCCGCAAAGGTGTCCGCACCCGCGCCGCCAGCGACGATGTCTGCCCCATCGCCACCTGAGATCCGGTCGCTGCCCGCACCTGCGTCAATGCGGTCATCGCCCCCCGCTCCGTCGATGTCGTCCGCCGCAGCACTGCCCCAGATCTCTTCGTTGAGGAAGGTTCCCGACAGCGCGCCGCCGCTTGCGACGATGACAGGCTCCGGAATGTCGTCCGGGTCGGCGCCCGCCGCCTGCAGCGTTTCAGTGATCAGGGCATACTGGCTCGAGACTGAGGTCGCCTCGACGACGTCGACATCGCCAATCTCGCCGGCGCGGGCGAGCGTGCCGATGAAAAAGGTCTCGGCATCGCCTGTGCCGCCCGGGTCGGCCTCCAGAAACAGGCCACCGCCGCTCATGCCCCCTTCCGCCTCGACGTTGAGGACCCGGAAATAGCCGCCGTCCTGCCCTCCGACGCTCTCCTCGATATGGCTGCCGGGGAGGAGGGTGCCTGTCTCCTCTTCTTGCTCGCCGGAGCTGTCGGGGTAGCCCGTCAGCGTCACGGGACCTGCCATGGCGTCAGGGTCCGCAAAGATCAGCATCCGTGCAGCCGGCCCATCGTACCCGCTGGCACTGCCGTCGAGCGCGATCATGTCGAACCCGGCCAGGATCTCTCCGTTGTCGTCGTTGTAGTCCTCGCGCTCGCCCAAGATGGTGAAGTTTTCCCGGTTCGTGGAGATCGTCGGACCCTCCGCGTCCAGCCCGCTTGCAGGGAGCACATCGCCGGCGCTGCCGTGGAACGAGGCGAGAAAGTAGCCACCGCCGATATGGACGGCCGACGGGCCGGACAGAACCTCAGCGGTTGCCAGGTTTTCGACATCGGTGCTGTCAGCCGGGACGGGCGTGGGCATGGACGCTCCTCTTGATCGTGCACCCGAGGTGGTGCGACGGCATCTGGGCCTTTATATGGACCAGGAAACGCTAACTGGCCATGCGGCCCAGGGGAGAGCCATGTCTCAATTTGACGACCGTGAACGCGCGTTTGAGAACAAATTCGCGCATGATGCTGAAATGCAGTTCAAGGCCGAGGCGCGGCGGAACAAGCTGCTCGGCCTCTGGGCCGCGGGCCTGATGGGCAAATCCGGGGACGACGCGGATTCCTATGCGCGCGAAGTGGTGAAGGCCGACTTCGAAGAGGCGGGCGACGAGGACGTCTACCGCAAAGTGGCGGGCGATCTCGGCGATCTTGCGACGGAGGACGCGATCCGCACCCAAATGCGCGAGCTGATGGCCGAGGCCAAAGCGCAGATTATGTCTGAGACTTGAAGAGAGGGGGGCGCGCTTCGTCGCGCCCCTTGACGGCTGGGCGCATCGGGCGAGGTCTCTGGCGATGAGCACAGTCCAAATCGTTTGGTTCAAGCGCGACCTTCGGCTTGAGGATCACGCGCCGCTGGCGCGGGCCGCCGCAGCAGGGCCTGTCCTGCCCCTTTACATCGTTGACCGGCGCTGGTGGTCCCAGCCGACGATGAGCGGGCGCCAATGGGCGTTCGTGCGCGAGAGCCTGATGGACCTTCAGCGCGAGCTGGAGGCGGCAGGCGTTGGTCTCCACATCCTCTCGGGGCGGCCTGTCGAGATCTTGGACGCGCTGCGCAGTCGGTTTGGCAAAGTGGCGCTCTGGTCGCATGAGGAGACCGGCGATCGGATCGGCTACGACCGTGACAGGGACGTTGCCGCCTGGGCCCGGGCACAGGGTGTTCCGTGGGTCGAGCTCCAGGGGGCCGGTGTGCAACGCCGCCTTCAGAGCCGCGACGGATGGGCCGGGGCCTGGGACAAGGCGATGGCCGCCGCGCAAACGCCAATGCCCGCCCTGACGGCCGCCGCCGAAGCGCCGGTGCCCGAGCTCGACGATCCGACCGGACCCGACCCGTGCCCGGACCGGCAGTGCGGCGGGCGGGGCGCGGGCCTCGCCCTTCTCGCGAGCTTCCTCACCGAGCGCGGACAGCACTACCGCCGCGAGATGTCGTCCCCCGTGACGGCCTTCGACGCCTGCTCTCGCCTGTCGCCCCATCTGGCTTGGGGCACGCTGTCCACGCGCGAGGTTGCGCAGGCCGCTTGGGAGGCGCGGGCGCGGGTGCGCGCCGAAGGGCGGCGGGATGGCTGGGCGGGATCCCTCGACAGCTTCATCGGGCGGCTCCATTGGCGCTGCCACTTTATGCAGAAGCTCGAGGACGAGCCCGAGATCGAGACCCGCGCAATGCACCCGCTTTATGACCAGGTGCGAGCCGGCGCTCACGATGACGCACGGCTCACGGCGTGGCTCGCGGGGGAGACCGGGTATCCGATGGTCGACGCCTGTATGCGGGCGCTCCGCGCGACGGGGTATCTGAACTTTCGGATGCGGGCGATGGTGACGAGTTTCGCCGCCTATCACCTCTGGCTCGACTGGCGTGTCTTCGGCAAGCCGCTCGCCGCGCTCTTCACGGACTACGAGGCGGGGATCCACTACTCTCAACTGCAGATGCAGTCGGGAGTGACCGGGATCAACACAACACGGGTCTACAACCCGCTGAAGCAAAGCCAGGACCAGGACCCCACGGGCATCTTCCTCCGCCATTGGCTGCCGGAGCTTGCGCCGCTCGACGATGCGGCGATCCATGCCCCCTGGTCCGAGGCCGTCGACTATCCCAAGCCGATCGTCGACCAGGCGAAGGCGGCGCGTGCGGCGAAGGAGAAGATCTACGCCGTCCGCCGGAGCGACGCGTTCCAGGAGGCGAAATCCGCAGTGATCAAGAAACATGCCTCCCGGAAGGGACGCACCGACCGGAGCCGCGCCCGCAAGCCGAGCGATCCGGGCCAATCGAGCTTCCAGTTCTGATGGCCCACAAAAAGCCCCATCTGCCGGAAAAGCTCTGCGCCGCGTGCGGTCGTCCGTTCACGTGGCGCAAGAAGTGGGAGCGGGTTTGGGACGAGGTGCGCTACTGCTCAGACAAGTGTAGACGAAGCGGCCGACGGTTTACCGCCTCGTAACACGGCGCCCGGTACTCTCCCGCTTGGGTAGAGTGATGAGGGTGGGCATGGCGCGACTCAAACGCGGCGGCGCGAGGGTGCCGTCGGGCAGGTTCCGTCTCGGTCATACGGTCTTTGGCTGCGCGGCCTTCGTCCTGATATGGTGGCTTTTTTCCCAACGCATAGCCGAGGTTGAGTGGGCGTCGGTGCCGGCGGCGCTGGCCAGTGTGGCACCGCTGACGGTTCTGTTGGCCCTTGCGCTCGCGGGGCTCAGCTACGCCGCGATGGCGGCCTATGACGTCATTGCGGTCGAGATGCTCGGGCACCGCGTGCCGGCCCGTCGGGCGATGCGGGCGGGGTTCACGGCGACAGCGCTCGGTCAGACGCTGGGCCTTGCGGTCGTGGTGGGCTCGGCCGTGCGCTGGCGGCACTACCGCCGTCACGGCCTTGGGCCCGGGGCCTGCAGCATCCTGACAGGCACTGTGTCCTCGGGCTTTATGTTGGCCCTCGCGCTTGTCTTCGCGATCTTCCTTTGGTCAGAGGCGGGCCGTCTCGCCCCGATCGCTGGGCTGTCGCCGGAGGCTGCGACGACACTGTCGGTCGCGATCCTCGCGAGCGGAGTGGCGCTCTTTCTGCTCTCCTGGATGCGGCCGCGGATCGGGCGGTGGCGCGTGCCGGTGCCGCCGCTCGCGCCCCTCCTCCGGATGGGGGCGCTCGCTCTGATCGACATCCTGCCGGCCGCGGCGATCCTTTGGCTCCTCCTCGGGAGCGGTGTGACCTACGCGGAGGTTCTGCCGGTCTTCGCCGTCGCCCTCGGCCTCTCGCTTCTTGCCAACACGCCCGGTGGCATCGGAACGTACGAGGTCGTCTGCCTGACGGCCTGGCCAGCCCTCGGGGAGGAGCAGGTGCTCGCCGCACTGATCCTCTTCCGGGTGATCTTTTACGTTCTGCCGGCGGCGGTGGCCGCAACGCTCCTCTTCTTCGACACGGGCGCGCCGAAGACACGAGAGAACACGGCATCGACGTGACGCATGTGCGTGCCCATGTCGAAGGCGGCATCGAGCGCTGACGGCGCGAGATGCGCCATAACGTCGGGATCGGCCTCGAGTGTTTCCCGGAATTCGAGGCCCTCATCCCAGACTTTCATCGCCGCGCGCTGGACGAGCGCATAGGCGCCCTCCCGCGTGAAGCCTGCCTGGGTCAGCGCGAGCAGCACATGTTGGGAGTGGACGAGGCCGCGCGTCATCGCGAGGTTCCGCGCCATGGCGTCGGGGTTGACCACAAGGCCGCGGATGACGGAGGTCAGCCGGGCGAGCGCAAAGTCGAGCGTCACCGTCGCGTCCGGCCCGATGTTGCGCTCCACGCTTGAATGCGAGATGTCCCGCTCATGCCAGAGCGCGACATTCTCCAAGGCCGGCACAACGGCGGCACGGACCAGGCGGGCGAGGCCCGTCAGGTTCTCCGTCAGGATCGGGTTGCGCTTGTGCGGCATCGCGGACGAGCCCTTCTGGCCCGTCGCAAACGACTCCTCCGCCTCGCGCACTTCGGTGCGGGCAAGGTGACGGATCTCTGTCGCGACGCGCTCCACCGATGCAGCGACAACCCCGAGCGCGGCAAAGAAGGCCGCGTGACGGTCGCGCGGGATGACTTGCGTCGACACGGGCTCCGGCGAGAGGCCCATTTTGGCGCACACATGCGCCTCGACCCGCGGATCAACGCTGGCGAATGTGCCGACAGGGCCCGAGATCGCACCCGTCGCAACTTCCGCCCGCGCCGCGTGCATCCGCGTGCGGCAGCGCTCGATCTCGGCATAAGTGCCCGCGAGCTTCAGGCCGAACGTCGTGGGCTCGGCGTGGATGCCGTGCGACCGGCCGACGCAGAGCGTGTCCTTGTGCTCCCACGCCCGCACTTCGAGCGCGTCGAGAAGCTCGTTGAGGTCTGCGATCAGGATGTCGGCGGCCCGCACAAGCTGGACGTTGAAACAAGTGTCGAGCACGTCCGAGGAGGTCATGCCCTGGTGCACAAACCGCGCCGCCTCGGGTCCCACGATCTCGCCCAAATGGGTGAGGAAGGCGATCACGTCGTGATGCGTCTCCCGCTCGATCGCGTCGATCCGCGCGACGTTGAAGGGGACATCCTTGGCCTTCCAGACGGCGGCGGCGTTCTCTGCCGGGATCTGGCCAAGCTCTGCCATGGCGTCACCGGCATGTGCCTCGATCTCGAACCAGATCCGAAACTTGGTCTCTGCAGACCAGATGGAGGCCATATCGGGGCGGGAATAGCGGGGGATCATGGGCGCTCCTCTCCCGGCTCAGATAGACCCTACGATACCGTGGAGCAAGAGTGAGGCTCGGACCGCACGCCTGGGATCTCCGCCGCCGGATCATCGGCGAGGACGCACGGTTTTGCGGCAGGGCCGAGATTGTCGCGTCGGACCACGGATGGGTCTATCAGGAGACCGGATCGCTCAAACTTCGGGGTGGGCAGCCGTTCGCCGCGGGACGACAGTACAGGCTGGAGGAGAGGCCCGAGGGCGTGCGCATTTCGTTCGACGATCATCGCCTCTTTCAGATGGTGCGATGGGCTGACCCCCGTGCGGTCCACATCTGTCCGCCCGACCGCTATGAAGGTGTCTACGATGTCACCCGCTGGCCGAGCTGGCGCGCCCAGTGCACGGTGACCGGACCGCGCAAGAGCTACCGGATCGTCTCGATCTACACACCGACAGCGTCTTGAAGCGCGCGCGCACGCGGCGTAGGCAGGGGGGGATGGAGTTAAGGAGACGTCAATGATGATGCGTGGTGGGGTCCTACAGGAAGCCGTGTGGCACGAGGCCGGAGCGGGCATTTGGATCAAGCGTGCGGTTCTGGTCTTTGTCGGAGTGGCAGCGCTTGTGATTGCCTCCAAGATCCGTGTGCCGATGTGGCCGGTGCCTGCGACGCTGCAAACGCTTGGCGTTCTCTCGATTGGGGCGGCCTACGGCGTGCGGCTGGGGGGGCTGACGCTGCTGGCGTATCTCAGTCTCGGCGCGCTCGGGCTCGATGTCTTTGCCGGCAGCGGCGCGGGCAGCGGGCTCGCCTACATGGCTGGGCCAACCGGTGGATACCTGGCGGGCTTTCTCGCGGCGACAGTCCTGATGGGTGCGCTCGCCCGGCGGGGCTGGGACCGCAGCGTCGGGCTGATGGCGCTGGCGATGCTCCTTGGAACGGCCCTCATCTACGTCTTCGGGCTCGCCTGGATGGGTGTCCTTTTCGCGGCAGACCAGGGCTGGGCGTGGGTGCTTCAGGTCGGCATGGTCAACTTCTTGCTGGCGGACGCCCTCAAGATTGCGATTGCCGCGATGCTGTTCCCGGCGCTCTGGCGGTCGATCGGCTCAGCCCGCCTCTGACGCTCAGTCGAGCGCGGCGAGCATCCGCGCGGCCTCCTCGGAGGGATCGGCGAGGACCGAGCGGTCCTCGCCCGGGTAGAACCGCGCGCGGAGCGAGGTTGCCATCGGCCTCGGTGCAAACGGGATGACCTGCGGGCCGATCCGCGCGCTCTCGCGGCCCCAGCTCGCGAAAAGTGCAATCTGCGCGGCCTTTGTTGCGCCGTAGGCGCCGTAGAATTTCTCCCCCGCAACCGTGTCGGTGAGGTAGACCACGCGCCCGTTCTCCTTGGCCCGGAGAAGGGGAGAGAGCATCAGGATCAGCCGCTGCGCTGCTGTGACATTGATCGCGAGCGCCCGCGAAAAGTCCTTGGCCGCGATGCTGTCGGCCGGCGCAAGGGGCGCCGACTGGATCGCTGCATGAACCCAGAGATCGAGGCCGCCCCACCGCTCGTGAAGCGCAAGGCACATCCGCTGCAGGCCGGCATCGTCGGTCACATCGAGCGGGATGAGCGTGGTCGCGCCGCCCGCGGCCTCGGCCGCGTCGGCCATCTCTTCGAGGCCGCCCACAGTTCGCGCAAGTGCCGCGACATGGTAGCCCGCACGCGCCAAAGCGACGGAGGCGGCATACCCAAAGCCGCGCGAGGCGCCAGTGACGAGAGCTAAACTCATGGCTGCTCC
>JBCDHQ010000190.1:0-9053 GCA_038749815.1 Pseudomonadota bacterium
GGCGCGGTCGCCGGCGGGCACGGCATCGGCGCCTGCCTGATCACGAAGACCGACACCAACCCCTTCTTCGTGAAAATGCGCGAGGGCGCGACCGCGAAAGCGGAGGAGCTGGGGATCCAACTGAACTCCTACGCGGGCAAGGTCGATGGCGACAACGAGACCCAAGTGGCCGCGATCGAGACCTGCATCGCAAACGGCGCCAAAGGCATCCTGCTGACGGCCTCCGACACGGCGGGCATCGTCCCCTCAGTCCAGCAAGCGCGGGATGCCGGCATTCTGGTGATCGCACTCGACACGCCGCTCGAGCCGATCGACTCGGCCGATATGACCTTCGCGACCGATAACTTCCTTGCCGGCGAGTTGATCGGTCAGTGGGCCGCAGCCACGCTCGGCGACGCCGCGGCGGATGCGAAGATCGCTATGCTCGATCTCGCGATCAGCCAGCCCACAGTCGGTGTCCTCCGCGATCAGGGTTTCCTACAGGGCTTCGGGATCGAGCTCGGCGACCCCAACAAATGGGGCGATGAGACCGACCCGCGGATCGTCGGCAATGACGTGACGGCGGGCAACGAAGAGGGTGGACGCCGCGCGATGGAGAACCTCCTCGCCACCGATCCGTTCATCAACGTTGTCTACACGATCAACGAGCCGGCGGCTGCGGGCGCCTATGAGGCGCTGAAGGCGATCGGGCGCGAAAACGACGTGCTGATCGTCTCGGTCGATGGCGGTTGCCCAGGCGTCCAGAACGTGGCCGACGGCATCATCGGCGCCACCAGCCAGCAGTACCCGCTCCTGATGGCATCGCTCGGCATCGAGGCGATCGCCAAGTTCGCAGAAACCGGAGAGAAACCGCAGGCGTCTGAAGGCAAGGACTTCTTCGACACAGGCGTCGCGCTGGTCACGGACGCACCCGCGGACGGCGTCACATCGATCTCGGTTGCAGAGGGCATGGACCTCTGCTGGGGCTGATCCCCTGACCGGCGGGGCGATCGCGCCCCGCCGCACCGCCGACGCATCCGAGACATCGCCGAGACGTTGGCGAAGGGGAGGGCAGGACATGCCGACAGACAGCACGAAGCCGGACAACTTCGAGGCCGCGGCCTCAGAGGCCGCCACCGAGGTCGCCTCTTTCGAGCAGGAACACAAGGGCCTTGTCGGCCGCTTCCACGACCTCCTCCATTCGACGCCGGCGCTGGTGCCGCTGATCGTTCTCGTGGCCTCCGTGATTGTCTTCGGCCTCGTGATCGGCTCGAACTTCTTCTCCCCCTTCGCGATGACGTTGATCCTGCAACAGGTGCAGATCGTCGGCGTCCTCGCCGCAGCACAGTCGCTGATCATCCTGACGGCCGGCATCGACCTCTCGGTCGGGGCCATCGCAGTGCTGAGCTCCGTCGTGATGGGGCAGTTTACGTTCCGATACGGAATTCCAGCACCCATCGCGGTGATGCTCGGCCTTGCCGTCGGGACCGCCATCGGCGCAGTGAACGGCTGGCTCGTCAGCCGCGTGAAACTGCCGCCGTTCATCGTCACGCTGGGCATGTGGCAGATCGTTCTTGCCGCGAACTACCTCTACTCCGCCAATGAGACGATCCGGGCACAGGACATTGAGGCGAGCGCGCCATTCCTCCGGTTTCTCGGCACAAACTTCAAGATCGGGGGCGCGACATTCACCCTCGGTGTCGTCTTGATGCTGATCCTGGTCGTGGCTCTGGCCTATGCGCTCCGCCAGACGGCATGGGGCCGACACGTCTACGCGGTGGGCGACGACCCCCAGGCGGCGGAGCTCTCCGGTGTCAACGTTCATCGCACGCTGATGTCGGTCTACATGCTCGTGGGCTTCATCTGCGCACTCGCAGGCTGGGTTATGATCGGGCGCTTCGGCTCGGTCTCACCGTCCGCGACGACGGGCGTGATCGGCAACATTCAGGCGATCACCGCCGTGGTGATCGGGGGGATATCCCTCTTTGGCGGGCGAGGCTCGATCCTCGGCGCCTTCTTCGGCGCGCTGATCGTCGGCGTCTTCGAGCTTGGCCTGCGAATGGCCGGCGCCGACCCGCAATGGACCTACCTCCTGATCGGCGTCCTGATCATCGCCGCCGTGACCGTGGACCAATGGATCAGAAAGGTGACCGCATGACCCAAGACACCCCGATCCTGCAAGGCAAGGGCCTCGTCAAACGCTATGGCAAGGTCATCGCGATGGACCGCTGCGATTTCGAGCTCTATCCGGGCGAGATCCTGGCCGTCATCGGCGACAATGGCGCCGGCAAGTCCACTCTGATCAAGGCGCTGTCCGGCGCGGTGATCCCCGATGAGGGCGAGATCTTTCTGGAGGGGGAGCGTGTCGGCTTCACCTCGCCGATCGACGCCCGCGCCAAGGGGATCGAGTGCGTCTACCAGCAACTCGCCATGAGCCCCGCGCTCTCCATCGCGGAGAACATGTTCATGGGCCGCGAGATCCGGAAGTCCGGGTTCATGGGCAAGTATCTCCACATGCTCGACCGTCCGGCGATGGAGAAGTTTGCACGAGAGAAGCTCTCAGAACTTGGCCTGATGACGATCCAGAACATCAACCAGGCTGTGGAAACGCTCTCCGGCGGCCAGCGACAGGGCGTTGCGGTCGCGCGGGCCGCGGCCTTCGGCTCTAAGGTCATCATCCTCGACGAGCCCACTGCAGCGCTCGGCGTCAAGGAGAGCCGGCGGGTGCTCGAGCTTATCCTCGACGTCAAATCCCGCGGCATCCCGATCATTCTGATCAGCCACAACATGCCGCATGTCTTCGAGGTGTCGGACCGGATCCACATCCACCGCCTCGGCAAGCGCCTGACAGTGATCAAACCCTCCGACCACTCGATGTCCGACGCGGTGGCGCTGATGACGGGGGCGATGGACGCGGCCGCATAATGCGGATGTTGAGGGCCGGTATCGCCGGCCCACGCCCTTCACCCTGCGACATTTTCATATGTCTTAAAAAAGTGTAAGCGCCCACCGGGTTCCGGGCCGGACAAGTTACACTTCGTTAACCCTTCAGCTTTAGTCAAATTTTTAGTTGTGTAATCGGGCACTTCGAGTTGCGTACGGCCCATACACGTGCAGCCCTCCGGGCGGGACAGCCGCCGGAGCCTTCCGACGAGAGTGGAGGGCGGCCGTCAGGTCGGTCTGACGGACACCACACACCCTCTCCACCGTCAGACCGACCTTTTCAGCCGCGCCCCACGAACGGCATCGTCGTCGCCATCACCGTCATGAACTGCACATTGGCCGAGAGCGGCAGCTCCGCCATGTAGAGGACCGAGGTCGCGACATGTTCGGGGTCCATCACCGCTTCGACCGCGATGCTGCCATTGGCCTGCGGCACGCCCTCCGTCATCTTCTGCGCCATGTCGGTCAGCGCGTTGCCAATGTCGATCTGTCCGCAAGCGATGTCGAACGGCCTCCCGTCGAGCGAGAGCGTCCGCGTGAGCCCCGTGATGGCGTGCTTTGTGGTCGTGTAGGGCACGGAACCAGGTCGGGGGGCATGGGCAGAGATCGAGCCGTTGTTGATGATCCGCCCGCCCTGCGGGTCCTGTGCCCGCATCTGACGAAACGCGGCGCGCGCCACAAGAAACGCGCCGGTGAGATTGACGCTCAGGACCGTCTGCCAGTCCTCGACCGAGATCTCGTCGATCGGCGCGCCTTTCACATTGGTCCCTGCATTGTTGAACACACAATCCACCCGCCCGAACCGGGCCGCGACCGCCTCGAACGCCGCATCGACGGCCGCCGGATCCGTCACATCCGTTGGCACGCAAAAGGCCGCATCCCGCCCGGCGGCAACCCCGTCGAGCGCCTCCGCGCGCCGACCGAGAAGCGCTACCGACCAGCCGGCCGCCAAGAACGCCTCTGTGGTTGCCGCGCCGAGCCCTGATCCTGCGCCCGTCACCACCGCTGTCTTCGTCATCCGTTCCTCCCTCAGTAGATCGTGAACCCACCCGAAGCGTCGCAAAACACCCTGAAGCGCTGAAGCATATCAACGTTCGTCGAGTAGTTCCGGTCCCAGTCCTCTTTGTGCAGGGTTCCGTCATCCGGGGTGTCCGTGACCGATCCGTCGAGCAAAAGGCGGTCCGTGTCCGACACGCGCGCGAGCGTTCGCTGCAGGGCGTCCGCGATCTTCTGTGCCTCAACGGCCGACATGTGCTCGCCGCAATTGATCAGCTCCAGCCGCTCCTGCGCCTCAGCGTCAAGCACCTCGAGCCGCGCGACCTCCGCTGCAATCGTGCGGTAATGCCAGACACTCAGCTTCAGATGATCCACCCCATCGCGCGCCGCCTGGAGGAGGACACCCATCAGTGATTGTCCCGCGGCAGCTCACGGCCGATACGCTGGTAAGCGGTGGCGAGCTCCAGGCAGCCGCCCTGGGCCAACTGGCCGACATGGGTGCGGTAGATCTCCTGCCACGGGGTTTGGTTATGGATGTCGGGCGCCGTCCAGGCGGCACGGCGGGCCGACCACTCGGCCTCCGGCACCAGCGCGTCGAGCGTCCCGTTCTCCAGATCGAGGCGCACCGGATCGCCGGTCTGCAAGAGCGCGAGGCCCCCGCCCACAGCCGCCTCGGGGGAAGCGTTCAGGATCGACGGGCTCTCGGAGGTGCCGGACTGGCGGCCGTCGCCCACAGTCGGCAGGTGATTGATGCCCGCCTGGATCAGCGCATCAGGGGGTTGCATGTTCACAACCTCCGCGCTGCCCGGGTAGCCCACACAGCCGACGCCGCGGATAAAGAGGATCGTGCGCTCATCGATCCCAAGCGCCGCGTCGTTGATCCTGTCGTGATAGTCCTCCGGCCCCTCGAAGACCACGGCGCGGGCCTCAAAAACACCGCCCTCAAGGAAACGCGCGCGAAAATCCGCAGAGATGACGGAGGTCTTCATCAGCGCGCTGTCAAAGAGGTTGCCGGAGATCACGAGGAACCCCGCACGCTCCCGAATTGGATCCGCGACCGGGCGGATCACCTCCCGGTCGAGGCTCTTCCGACCCGCCAGCCGCTCTCCGACGGTCCCGCCTGCGACAGAGGGTGCGCTCGGGTGGAGCCGACCCTCCGCCAGCAGCTCGCCCATCACGGCCGGGACGCCGCCTGCGCGGTGGAAGCTCTCGCCGAGGAAGGTCCCCGCGGGCTGCATGTTGACGAGAAGCGGCTGATCGTAGCCGAGGCGCTGCCAATCGGTCACGTCGAGCGTCACGCCGGCATGCCGGGCCAGTGCGGCCAGATGCGGCGGTGCGTTTGTGCTCCCACCGATCGCTGTGTTGACCACGATGGCGTTTTCGAAGGCTTCGCGCGTCAGAATATCTGAGGGTTTCAGATCCTCATGCGCCATCCCGACGATCCGGCGGCCCGTCGCATAGGCCATCTCCATCCGCTCTCGGAACGGTGCGGGGATCGCGGCGGAGCCTGGCAGCGCCATGCCGAGCGCCTCGGCCAGCGCGTTCATCGTGCTCGCGGTGCCCATTGTGTTGCAATGCCCCAGGGACGGTGCCGAGGCGCAGACCCGCTCGATGAACTCATCATAGTCGATGATACCCTCGGCAAGCAGTCGCCGGCTCTCCCAAACGATGGTGCCGGAGCCCGCGCGCTTGCCCTGCCACCAGCCGTCGAGCATCGGCCCGCCATTCAATGCAATCGCCGGCAGATCGACCGTCGCCGCCCCCATCAGCACCGCGGGCGTGGTTTTGTCGCAGCCCGTCGTCAGCACAACCGCATCGAGCGGGTAGCCGTGGAGGACCTCGACAAGGCTCAAATACTGGAGATTCCGGTCGAGAGCCGCCGTCGGGCGTTTCCCTGTCTCCTGGATCGGGTGAACCGGGAACTCAAGCGGGATGCCGCCGGCATCCCGGATCCCCGCCTTGATGCGGTCGATCAGAAAGACATGGATCTTGTTGCAAGGCACGAGGTCCGAGCCCGTCTGCGCGATGCCGATCACCGGACGCTCGGTTTGCAGCTCCTCTCGGGTGAAGGTCTGGTTCTGGTACCGCTCAAGATAAAGGGCAGTCATGCCCGGGTTGTTTGGGTTGTCGAACCACTCCTGGCTCCGCCACCGGCGGTTCGCTCGTGTCTGGCCCATTGCAGCCTCCCTGTTTGGACCTTGGCTAGCCGATGGCCGGGCGGCTGTCACGGGCACGCCGGTCGATCTCGCCCCTTCCCTTCCCCCGCCGATTGCGCCATAAGCCCGCATCGCGCCGGCAGTGACGCCCGCGCGACCCTCGGCCCGACCCTGCTGGACGACATCCCGGCTGTGGCCGCAGCGCCGAGGAGCATGAGACTGAGGAGACAGACGATGTCGATCACGCCTGAGCTGAAAGAGCAGTTGATCAAGGACTATGGGACCAAGGATGGCGACACCGGTTCGGCCGATGTGCAGATTGCCATCCTGACCAGCCGGATCAGCACGCTGACCGAGCACTTCAAGACCCACAAGAAAGACAACCATTCCCGCCGCGGGCTTCTGAAGCTCGTCGCGCGGCGCCGAAAGCTGCTCGACTACGTGAAGCGCAACGATGAGCCGCGCTACCGAGAGCTGATCGGCAAACTCGGCATCCGCCGCTGAACGGAAAGCGCGCCCTCGGGCGCGCTTTTGCCTATCGGGACCGGTGCGACCCCGTCGAGAGCGCACCACGAAGCGGCCCCCCTTGCGCCCCCGGGGGTGAGCCGCGCGGACACCGGGGGCCGGGCGATGCGCGCCCAGAGGCGCGGGGCCAAGGGGTCCCCGCTGGAGAGGATGAGATATGTTCAAGACTGTTACGAAATCGATCGAGTGGGGGCATGACACGCTCACACTCGAAACCGGCAAAGTTGCGCGCCAGGCCGATGCCAGTGTCGTCGCGACCTATGGCGAGACCACTGTTATGGCGGCCGTGGTGTTTGAGAAATCCGCCAGAGAGGGTCAGGACTTCTTTCCACTGACCGTCCACTACCAAGAGAAATACTACGCCGCCGGCAAGATCCCAGGCGGCTTTTTCAAGCGCGAGGCGCGGCCGACCGAGAAAGAAACGCTCACCTCCCGCTTGATCGACCGCCCGATCCGTCCGCTCTTTGCGTCTGGCTTCAAGAACGAAGTGCAGGTGATCTGCACGGTCCTCTCCCACGACCTGGAGAACGATCCGGATGTCGTGGCGATGATCGCGGCATCGGCGGCGCTGACCCTCTCGGGCGCGCCGTTCCTCGGGCCGATCGGATGTGCACGCGTCGGGTTCGTCGACGGCGACTACATCCTCAATCCCGCGATTGAGGACATGGACCGTCTCCGCGAAACGCCCGAGCAGCGCCTCGATCTCGTCGTCGCGGGCACCAAGGATGCCGTGATGATGGTGGAATCGGAGGCCTACGAGCTCTCCGAGGCGGAGATGCTCGGCGCCGTGAAGTTTGGCCACGACCAAATGCAGCCGGTGATCGACATGATCATCGAGATGGCCGGCGAAGCGGCGAAAGAGCCCTTCGAGTTCGTGGCACCGGATTACAGCGCCCTCTTCGACAAGGTCTCGGGCCTTGGGGAGGCGCCGATGCGCGAGGCCTTCGCCCTTCTCGACAAGCTCGAGCGTCAGGCCGCCATCTCCGCCGCACGCGAGACGATCAAAGCGGGCCTCACCGAAGAGGAACTCGCCGACCCCAATCTCGGATCGGCCTTCAAGAAGCTCGAGAGCAAGGTCCTGCGCGGCGACGTTCTGACCGATGGGCGCCGGGTCGACGGGCGGAACCTCGAAACGGTGCGCCAGATCTCATCGGAGGTCGGCATTCTGCCCCGGACCCACGGCTCCTCCCTCTTCACACGGGGCGAGACCCAGGCGCTGGTGATCACCACGCTCGGCACCGGCGATGACGAGCAGATCATCGACGCGCTCCATGGGGAGAGCCGCGCGAACTTCCTGCTCCACTACAACTTCCCGCCCTACTCCGTCGGAGAGACCGGCCGAATGGCGGGCCCGGGCCGGCGCGAGGTGGGCCACGGCAAACTCGCCTGGCGCGCGCTGCAAGCCGTGCTGCCGGCGCAGACCGACTTCCCCTACACGATCCGCGTGGTCTCGGAGATCACGGAATCGAACGGCTCCTCCTCGATGGCGTCCGTCTGCGGCGGGTCGCTGTCGATGATGGATGCGGGCGTGCCGCTGAAGGCCCCGGTCGCGGGGGTCGCCATGGGCCTGATCCTAGAGAGCGACGGACGCTTTGCGGTTCTGACCGACATCCTCGGCGATGAGGACCATCTCGGCGATATGGACTTCAAGGTCGCGGGCACCGAGGCCGGGATCACCTCGCTCCAGATGGACATCAAAGTGGCCGGCATCACGCCCGCGATCATGGAGCAGGCGCTCGCCCAGGCAAAATCCGGTCGGATGCACATCCTCGGCGAAATGGCCAAGGCCCTCGCCGCCGGCCGGACTGAGTTCTCGGCCCACGCGCCCCGGATCGAGACGATGACCGTGCCCCAGGACAAAATCCGCGAAGTGATCGGCTCGGGCGGCAAGGTGATCCGCGAGATCGTCGAGACCTCGGGTGCCAAAGTCGACATCAACGATGACGGCGTGATCAAGATCGCCTCGCCCAATGCGGAGGCAATCGAGAAGGCCCGCGGCATGATCCACGCGATCGTCGCCGAGCCCGAGATCGGCCAGATCTACACCGGCAAAGTCGTCAAGATCATGGATTTCGGCGCCTTCGTGAACTTCTTCGGCAAGCGCGACGGCCTCGTCCATGTCAGCCAGATGGCGCAGGGCCGGGTCGGGCACCCCAAGGAGATCGTCAAGGAAGGCCAGGACGTCAAAGTCAAGCTCATGGGCTTTGACGAGCGCGGCAAGGTCAAACTCTCCATGAAGACGGTCAATCAGGAGACCGGCCAGGAGATCTCCGAAGACGCCTAAGTCTCAAGGCTGAACCCGCACAACAAAGTCGTGCGGGTTCAGCCAATCCGAATACATGTGCGGCTCGACCGTGACGACCTCGAAGAACGCACTCGGGTCCACCCGGTCCGCCAGCTCCCTGCTCAACGCCAGATGCGCGTAGACGTCGTCAAAGCTCCAACTGATCAAGA
>JBCDHQ010000191.1:0-9048 GCA_038749815.1 Pseudomonadota bacterium
CCCACCTCCCGGCTCAGCTCCGCGGTCGAAGCTTGCGATCGCTGTAGTGCTGCTCGGACGGCGTGCGCGGTCGTGGCGCTGCCATGACGAACTTGGCCCATAGCGCTTCCTTCCATTCCACAGAACGGATCGCTCCATCAAACCGTGGGATCAAACAGCTAGGTCCGGTCGACCCAGCTCGCTTGTCTGCGTGTCCCGAGCACCGTAAGAATTGGGCGGCCGCCCGCGGGTATCGCATGGGCCCATGTGTGCAGCCTCACCGGTTCGAGCACTCTGCAAATGCTGGAACGGCGTTCGCAGACCGAGCGTTCTAGCTGATCCCGCTGTCAAGCGTTCACGGATCGCGGGGGCCTTCAGCTCGCGCGCAGACGTATGGCGACATTGCTTCACGCCGCAGAGTGTTTCCCCCGTTCCACAAACGGACGGGCCGCTGGCATACCGGGACAGCGGAGCGCGCCTCTATCGGCGCGCTCCTCTTGTCATTCGGCCGTGATCAGCGGTGGCTTGCGGGAAGAAAGGCGTGGCGCTCCGGGCTCTTCTATTTGAAGGTCGAGTTTGCCGCCCTTGATCCCAACGCGCACCAGGCCGCCCTTGATCAGCCTGCCAAAGAGAAGCTCCTCCGCCAGCGGCTTCTTGATCTCTTCCTGGATCACGCGGGCCAGCGGGCGGGCGCCCATCTTGTCGTCGTAGCCCTTGTCCGCGAGCCATTCGGCCGCCGGCTTGGTCAGCTCAATCGACACGCCGCGGTCCATGAGCTGCGCTTCGAGTTGAAGGACAAACTGCTCGACCACCTGCAGGATCACCTCTTTCGGCAGGGCGCCGAAGCTGATGACCGCGTCGAGGCGGTTTCGGAACTCCGGGCTGAACTGACGCTCGATCGCCGCCTGATCCTCGCCCTCGCGCCCCGTCCGGCCAAAGCCGATTGCGGCCTTTGCGAGCTCCTGCGCGCCCGCGTTCGAGGTCATGATCAAGATGACATTCCGGAAGTCGACCGTGCGGCCGTTGTGATCCGTCAGCTTCCCGTGGTCCATCACCTGGAGGAGGATGTTGTAGACGTCGGGATGCGCCTTCTCGATTTCGTCGAGGAGGAGCACACAATGCGGGTGCTGATCGACCCCATCCGTCAGCAGGCCGCCCTGGTCGAAACCGACATATCCCGGGGGCGCACCGATGAGGCGGCTGACCGCGTGCTTCTCCATGTACTCCGACATATCGAAGCGCAGAAGCTCAACCCCCAGCGTATCGGCGAGCTGCTTGGCGACCTCGGTTTTCCCGACACCGGTCGGGCCGGCGAAGAGATAGTTGCCGATCGGCTTCTCCGGCTCCCGCAGACCGGCGCGCGAGAGCTTGATGGCTGAGGACAGCGCGTCGATGGCGGCATCCTGCCCGAAGACGACACGTTTCAGCGCAGCCTCGAGATCTTTCAGAACTTCGCTGTCGTTCTTCGACACGTTCTTCGGTGGGATCCGCGCGATCTTGGCGACGATCTCTTCGATGTCCTTTGCGCCGACCGTTTTGCGGCGGCGGCTCTCCGGCAGCAAATGTTGCGCGGCGCCAGCCTCATCGATCACATCGATTGCTTTGTCGGGCAGCTTTCGGTCGTGGATGTAGCGGGCCGAGAGGTCCACGGCGGTCTTGATCGCCTCATTCGTGTAGCGAATGTCGTGATGCGTCTCAAAATAGGGTTTGAGACCCTTCAGGATCTTGATCGCGTCATCGACCGAGGGCTCGTTCACATCGATCTTCTGGAACCGCCGCGACAGGGCGCGGTCCTTCTCGAAGTGCTGACGATACTCTTTGTACGTGGTCGACCCCATGCACCGGAGCTTGCCGCCCTGGAGCGCCGGTTTCAGGAGATTGGACGCGTCCATTGCGCCGCCCGACGTCGCACCGGCGCCGATGACCGTGTGGATCTCGTCGATGAAGAGCACCGCATCCGGGTGGTCCTCCAGCTCCTTCATGACGGCTTTCAACCGCTCCTCGAAATCGCCGCGGTAGCGGGTTCCGGCGAGGAGGGCCCCCATGTCGAGCGAATAAATGATGGTGTTGGCCAGAACACCCGGCGTCTCGCCGTCCACAATCTGGCGCGCGAGCCCTTCTGCGATCGCCGTTTTTCCGACACCGGGGTCACCCACCAGGATCGGGTTGTTTTTCCGCCGACGGCAGAGGACCTGAACACAGCGCTCAACCTCGTGATCGCGCCCGATCAGGGGATCGACGTCACCACGACGCGCTTTGGCGTTGAGATCAACACAGTACTTTTGCAGCGCCGTCTCCTCCCCTTCCTTGGCGGAGCCCTCCGGTGTCTCCGTCGTCTCTTCGGTGCCCTGAACGGGCCGGGTCTCACCAAAGCTCGGATCCTTCGCGACACCGTGGCTGATGTAGTTGACGGCGTCGTAGCGGGTCATCTCCTGCTCCTGCAGGAAGTAGGCGGCGTGGCTCTCCCGCTCGGCAAAGATCGCGACGAGGACGTTGGCGCCGGTCACTTCGGTCCGACCGGAGCTCTGCACGTGGATTGCGGCGCGCTGGATCACGCGCTGAAACCCGGTGGTTGGCGCGGCCTCCGATCCCTCGATGTTGGACACCAGGCTCTCAAGCTCCTCGTCGAGGAACTTGACGAGTGTCTGGCGCAACAGATCGAGGTCGACGCCACATGCGTTCATCACGCGCGCGGCATCGGGCTCGTCGAGGAGCGCCAGCAACAAGTGCTCAAGCGTCGCAAGCTCATGGCGTCGCTCATTGGCGTGCGCCAGCGCTTGGTGAATGGCGGCTTCGAGTGTGCTCGAAAAGGAAGGCATCGCCTGTCTCCTCGTTCGCGGCACCGATCCATGGAGCGGCCGGTGCGCCTCAATCTAATCTCGACCTTCTTGCCAAGGCTTCAAGGGAATTTTCCGTGAAACCCCGCGAATTCCAACAGGCCAACGGCGATGCCCAAACTGTGCCAAGTGGTTGCGTAGTTCGCAAGCACCGCCGGTGCGCGCTGCCGATCGGCCTGCCGACGCGGCAGCATCGCGCCGAGGCACGTATGTCTGCCGGGCCCCAAACACAAGGTGAGCGGGCGATACGCTGCACCGCTCTCGTTGTCGCGGCGTGTGATGCCAGTGAAAATACTCATCCGCCGCAAGGACATACTAGGTGTCGTTGTGTCACCTAGAGGGCCCACCATTTGAAGTATGGCGGAAATGCGGTGGGGGGCGTCGTCTCTCTCAAAAGCGATCCTTCAACGCGCGGATTTTGGCAAAGACGTCTTCGTCCGACTGTCCCTCAAGACCGAGGGCCGCCTTGACCTCTGGGCGGTTCGCACGGAGGAACGGGTTTGTCGCAAGTTCCAGATCGAGGCGGGCGGGCACTGTGGGACGGCCTGCGGCCCGCGCAGCCGAGATCTCTGCGGTGCGGGCCTTGAGCGCCTCGTTCTCGGGCTCGATCGTCGCGGCAAAAGCGGCGTTCGACGCGGTGTATTCGTGGCCCGAGTAGATCTCGGTCTCGGGCGGCAGGGCGGCCAGACGCGAGAGCGACGCCCACATCATCCCCGGCGTGCCCTCGAAGACCCGCCCGCACCCGAGTGCCATCAGGCTGTCGGCCGTAAACGCCGCCGCAAGGGCGGGTACATAGTATGCGATGTGGCCGATGGTGTGCCCCGAGACGTCGAGCACCTGCGTCTCATAGCCCGCAACCTGGATCGAATCCCCTGCTGAGACCGCGATGTCGAGCGGGGGCAGACGCGCCGCATCTGCTGCATTTCCGACCACTTTGGCATCAGTCGCGCTTTGAAGCGAAGCGAGGCCGTCGACGTGATCCGCGTGATGGTGCGTGATCAAAATGGTCTCAAGGGCCCAGCCACGGTCGGTCAGGGCCGCCAAAATGGGCTCTGCCTCCGGGGCATCCATCAGGGCGGTCGCGGCCCTCTCATGGTCGTGGATCAGATAGGCGTAGTTGTCGCTGCGGCAGGGGATGGTTAAAATGTCGGCAGACATGGGGTCTCCGGGGCGGTGGAATGCATCTCGACGTAGTTGATTTGCGGTCGTTTTACTACAGCACAAAGCTTGGTCGCATGGCGCAGTCGCTCTTGCAAAGCGCGCTCCGACGCCTCTGGCCCGACACCCGCGGGATGGTCGTGGCGGGCTTCGGCTTCGCGGCGCCTTTCTTGCGGCCGTTTTTGAATGATGCTGAGCGGGTCCTCTGCCTGATGCCGGGCCAGCAGGGCGTCATGCCATGGCCGGCGGGGGAGCCCAATCGCTCGACCCTCGTCGAGGAGACCTCCTGGCCGCTCGCCGCAGGGACGGTGGATCGGCTGATCGTGGCACATGGGCTCGAGACGTGTGCATTGGCCGATGAGCTGCTCGACGAGATCCACCGGGTGCTCGCGCCGGACGGGCGCGTTGTTTTTATCGTGCCGAACCGCGCCGGCATTTGGGCACGGCGCGACGCGACGCCCTTTGGCTATGGGCGGCCTTACAGTGTCGGTCAGGTCGACGCGCTCCTCCGCCGTCACCGTTTCACGCCGGAGGATCGTGCCGCAGCGCTCTATGTGCCGCCCTCCCATCGTCGGTTCTGGCTGCGGACAAATCCGGTGTGGGAGCGCCTTGGACGTCGGCTGGATCTGCACATGCTCGCCGGCGCGCTTTTGGTCGAGGCGTCGAAGCAAGTGCTCGCCAAACCGAAGAGCGGGACGCGCGTGAGTGTTCTGAGCCCGATCGACGTTCTCGAAGGGCTGACCCATCCCGTGCCGAAGCCCGCGAACCAGCGCGGTGCGCCCGTGGCCTGCGGGGCCGACCGGAGCTGAAAAGAGGCGCGAAAACACGTCCAACCCCCTGGCAAGGTCGCTTGCCAGGGGGGGGCACCCCTGCTATCACCGCGACGGCTTTCGCCGGGCAGGTTAAGACCCGGGCAACGGGTTGCTGACCGCCCACGCGGCAGGCAGCCAGACAGAGACGGAGGGGTCGTGTCGGAGACGACATCAATGACGTCGGGCGTCGCAGGACGCTACGCGACGGCGCTCTTTGAGCTTGCGCTCGACGCGGGCCAGTTGGATGCCCTCGAAAGCGATATGACCGCTCTGCGTGCTGTGCTGGCTGAGAGTGCCGAGTTGTCGGACGTTCTCCATTCGCCGATCTACTCCCGCGACGATCAAGGCAAAGCGGTGAGCGCGGTGGCCGACGCCATGGGCGTCCAGAGCCTCACAAAGAACACGCTCGGGCTGATGGCGTCGAAACGTCGCCTCTTCGCCGTGCCACAGATGATCGAGATCGCACTCGGCCTGATCGCAGAGCACCGCGGCGAGATCAGTGCGGAGGTCCTTGCGGCCAAACCGCTCACCGACGCGCAGCACGCATCGCTCGCGGAGGCGCTCCGCCGCGCGCTCGGCGCGGAGGTCAAAATCCAGACATCGGTCGACGCCAGCCTCATCGGTGGGCTGGTCGTTAAAGTCGGCTCGCGCATGATCGACACGTCGATCCGCGCCAAATTGAACACCATGCTGAACGCTATGAAAGAGGTCGGGTAATGGCGATCCAAGCTTCCGAAATCTCTGCCATCCTGAAGGAGCAGATCCAGTCTTTCGGCCAGGACGCCGAGGTTTCGGAGGTCGGGCGCGTCCTCTCGGTCGGGGATGGCATCGCGCGCGTCTATGGCCTTGACCAGGTGCAGGCGGGCGAGATGGTCGAGTTCCCGGGCGGCATTCGCGGGATGGCGCTGAACCTCGAGGTCGACAATGTCGGTGTCGTGATCTTCGGCACCGACCGCGACATCAAAGAAGGCGACACGGTCAAGCGCACAAACTCGATTGTGGACGTCCCGGTCGGGAAGGGTCTCCTCGGTCGCGTGGTCGACGCGCTCGGGAACCCGATCGACGGCAAGGGCCCGGTGGTGTTTGAGGAGCGTCGGGTCGCCGACGTCAAAGCGCCGGGCATCATCCCCCGCAAATCGGTGCACGAGCCGATGGCCACCGGTCTCAAGGCCATCGATGCGCTGATCCCGATCGGCCGCGGCCAGCGCGAGCTGATCATCGGCGACCGGCAGACCGGCAAGTCGGCGGTCGCGCTCGACGCCGTTCTGAACCAGCGCTCGGTCAACGACACTGATGACGAGAGCAAGAAGCTCTACTGTGTCTACGTCGCTGTCGGCCAAAAGCGGTCCACCGTGGCGCAGCTTGTGCGAAAGCTCGAGGATTCCGGCGCGATGGAGTACTCCATTGTCGTTGCGGCGACGGCGTCCGAGCCTGCGCCGATGCAGTATCTAGCGCCCTATGCGGCCTGCGCGATGGCGGAGTACTTCCGCGACAACGGCATGCACGGACTGATCATCTACGACGATCTCTCGAAGCAGGCGGTGGCCTATCGCCAAATGTCCCTCCTCCTCCGCCGCCCGCCCGGTCGTGAGGCGTATCCGGGCGACGTCTTCTACCTGCACTCGCGCCTTCTCGAGCGCGCGGCGAAACTGAATGAGGACAATGGGGCCGGCTCCCTAACGGCCCTTCCGATCATCGAGACCCAGGGCGGCGACGTCTCGGCCTTCATTCCGACCAATGTCATCTCGATCACGGACGGGCAGATCTTTCTTGAGACCGAGCTCTTCTACCAGGGCATCCGGCCGGCCGTGAACACAGGTCTCTCGGTGAGCCGTGTGGGCTCCTCCGCGCAGACCAAAGCGATGAAATCCGTTGCAGGTTCGATCAAGCTTGAGCTTGCACAGTACCGGGAGATGGCGGCCTTCGCGCAGTTCGGCTCAGACCTCGATGCGGCCACCCAGCGCCTGCTTGCCCGCGGTGCGCGGCTGACGGAGCTTCTGAAGCAACCGCAATACGCGCCGCTCACCAATGCCGAGCAGATCGTGGTGATTTTCGCGGGCTCGAAGGGCTATCTCGACAACATTGCCGTCGGCGATGTCGGCCGGTTCGAGCAGGGCCTCCTCAGCCATTTGCGGACAAACAACAAGGATCTTCTCGACGATATCACCCAGAACGACCGCAAGGTTTCGGGCGATCTGGAGGAGAAGGTACGGGCTGTTCTTGACGGATACGCCAAGGACTTCGCGTAACCGAGATGCCGAGCCTCAAGGATCTCAAGAACCGGATCTCGTCGGTCAAGTCGACGCGTAAGATCACCAAAGCGATGCAGATGGTCGCCGCGGCGAAGCTCCGCCGTGCGGAGGAGCGCGCGCAGGAGGCGCGGCCCTACGCTGAGAAGATGAATGCGGTTCTTGCAAACCTCGCCCAAAGCGTGGCCAACAGCCCGACGGCGCCCAAACTTCTGACCGGCACCGGAGCAAACCAGACGCACCTCTTTGTCGTGGCAACGGCGGAGCGCGGGCTTTGCGGCGGCTTCAACTCCTCGATTGTCAAGCTCGCGCGGATGGAGGCGGAAAAGCTCATCGCCGAGGGCAAGTCCGTAAAAATTCTCACGATCGGAAAGAAGGGGCGGGAGCAGCTCCGCCGGATGTTCCCCAACGACATGGTCGGGCATGTCGACCTCTCCAGCGTGAAGATGATCGGGTACGACACCGCAGCGAACATCACCCGCGATGTCCTGACCCGCTTCGGTCAGGGCGAGTTCGATGTCTGCACGCTCTTTTTCGGCAAGTTCAAGTCGGTGATCAGCCAGGAGCCGACGGGGCTGCAGCTGATCCCTGCGGTGTTCGCGGAGGAGAGCGACTCCGCTGACGCAGACGCGCCGGCAGGTGCACCTTACGACTACGAGCCGGAGGAAGAGGCGATCCTCGCCGATCTGTTGCCGCGCTCCGTCACGACGCAGGTTTTCACGGCACTCCTCGAGAACGCAGCGTCCGAGCAGGGCGCTCGGATGAGTGCGATGGACAACGCGACGCGGAACGCGGGCGATATGATCGATCGGCTGACGATCCAGTACAACCGCTCGCGCCAGGCGGCGATCACAACGGAACTGATCGAGATCATCTCGGGTGCGGAGGCGCTCTGACCGGATGACTGACGCGACTTTTCCGAGGGACAGTGTGCAAATCTCGCCGACATTCTTGACGGTCGGGCGCGAGGGCTGCGCCATCGACGCCATTTCCGCCGTCACTGTCTCGCGAGGCGCCGGACCAGGTGTCGCGGCCGTCGCATTTGCGGTTCTGCTCCTTTGGCCGATCGCAACGTTCGTGCTTGTCCCACCGAGTTTGGGGTTTGCCTCGACGCTGTTGGTTGCGTTGAGCGGCACGGCAGTCGGCGCAGCTTTGTTGTTGATCGGCGCCCGGTTCGGACGGTGGGTGCTGTCGGTCCGGGGCGCGTCGGGCACGCCCCTTGTCGGGATTGCACGGGCGGATCGTCGGGAAATTGAAGAGATCAGGGCGGCGATCGAGGGCGCGATCGCCGCACGCGGCTGAAAATCAGGAGAGCTGGAATGGCAAACGCTAAGGGGAAAGTCACGCAGGTAATCGGCGCGGTCGTCGACGTGCAGTTCGAAGACCACCTGCCGCCGATCCTCAACGCGCTTGAGGTGCTCAACCAGGGCACGCCGCTGGTCCTCGAGGTTGCCCAGCACCTTGGCGAGAACACGGTGCGCACGATTGCGATGGACTCGACCGAGGGGCTCGTGCGCGGCCAGGACGTGACCGACAAAGAGGGTCCGATCACGGTGCCCGTCGGCTCCGCGACGCTCGGCCGGATCATGAACGTTGTGGGCGAGCCGATTGATGAGCGCGGGCCCGTCGAGGCGGACGATCGCCGTCCGATCCACGCGGTGGCGCCCGAGTTCTCGGACCAGTCCACGGAATCGGAGATCCTCGTCACCGGCATCAAGGTCGTCGATCTCCTCGCGCCCTATTCCAAAGGCGGTAAGATCGGCCTCTTCGGCGGGGCCGGCGTCGGCAAGACCGTCCTCATCCAGGAGTTGATCAACAACATCGCGAAAGTGCACTCCGGCTTTTCGGTGTTTGCGGGCGTGGGTGAGCGGACGCGGGAGGGCAACGACCTCTACTACGAGTTCATCGAATCGGGCGTGATCAACGAAAACGACCTGACGAAATCGAAGGTGGCGCTGGTCTACGGTCAGATGAACGAGCCTCCGGGCGCGCGGGCGCGCGTGGCGCTCTCGG
>JBCDHQ010000192.1:0-9038 GCA_038749815.1 Pseudomonadota bacterium
CTTCACGCCGCCGAACGGAAGTTCGGGATAGCCGTCCATCCAGGTGTTGGTCCAGACCGTCCCGGCCTCCACTTGCCGCGCAAAGCTGACGCAGGTGTGGATGTTCTCGCTCCAGACGCCGGCAGAGAGGCCGTAGGCCGCGCCATTGGCGAGTGCGACGGCCTCCTCGAACGTGCTGAAGGTCAGGATCGAGAGGACGGGGCCGAAGACCTCCTCCGATGCGATCGGCATCTCCGGTCGGACGCCCGAGACGATGGTCGGGCCGTAGAAGCTGCCGGCGAGGCCCTCGATCTCCAATGGATTGCCGCCGAGCATCACCTCCGCTCCCGCCGCCGCTGCCTCCTTCACGTAGCCATCGATTTTGTTGGCGTGGTCTGGCGAGATCAACGCACCCACTTTCGTTGCCCGGCTCAGCGGATCCCCGAAGGGCACCCGGCGGGAGAGCGCCACGATCCGAGCGCTCAAATCAGCCGCGACATCCGCGTGCACAAGGATCCGGGAGCCTGCGTTGCAGCACTCACCCGCATTGAAGAACGTGCCGAAGACAATCGCATCGGCCGCGGCCTCAAGATCGGCATCCGGAAAGATCACTTGCGGGTTCTTGCCGCCGAGCTCGAGCGAGACCTTCTTGAGGGATCCGGACGCGGCGCGCACGATTGCTTTGCCGACCTGCGTGGACCCGGTGAAAGAGACCATCGCGACCTCCGGATGCGTCACCATCTGCTGCCCGACCGGATCGCCGTAGCCGAGCACGATGTTGGCCACGCCCGCCGGCAGCCCCGCCTCGATCAGGATCTCGCCGAGCATCACCGTCGTCGCCGATGTCATCTCGGAGGGTTTCACCACCGCTGTGCACCCCGCGGCGAGCGCGAAGGGCAGTTTTTGCGAGACGATCAGAAACGGAAAGTTCCAGGGCGTGATGATCGAGACCACACCGACCGGCACTTTGAGCACCATGCCGAGCATATCGGGACCAAGTGCATTCTGGCTGTCGCCCCGGATGTTCCAGGCAAGCGTCGCGGCATAGCGCCAGATGTCGGCCGCGCCGGCGATCTCCGCCTCGGCCTGGGCGATTGGCTTGCCGCTTTCGAGCGTCTCGTGGAGCGCGAGCTCTCCGCGCCGCCCATCGATCAGATCGGCCACGAGGGAGAGGAGCTTCGCCCGCTCGGCCCCCGGCCAGTCGGACCAGATCGGAAAGGCAGCGCGCGCAGATGCGACCGCATCGTCCACTTCAGCCGCTCCGCCCTTGGCCGCGCGGCTGACCACGCGCCCTGTTGCGGGCGAGAGCCTCTCGAACGTCTCCCCCGTGCTTGAGGCCACCCAGGCGCCATCGATCAGATGCGCGAGGTCTCGCACGCCGTGCCGCGTGTCACGATCCTCCGCCCCAACGATCAGGGTCAGGTCATGGCGGGTCACGGTGCGGTCTCGAAGCTTGGTTTGCGTTTCTCGGAGAAGGCCGCGACGCCCTCCGCTTTCTCCTGCGTCGAGGCCATCGCTGCGCCTGCGAGCGCCTCGACCGCCGCCGCGCCACCCTCGCTGAGCGCGGCGGAGATCATCCACTTCGCCGTCTCGGTTGCCTGTGGCGCCGTCGCCGCGATCCGCGCGACGAGCGCATCCGCAGCGGTCATGGGATCCTCAGCCACCGCGTTCAGAAACCCGAGCTGATACGCCCGCTCGGCCGAGAGCTGAGCTCCGGTCAGCGCCATCTCTTTCAGAACAGCAGGCGGGATCTGTCTGGCGAGCCGCTGCGTGCCCGACCATCCGGGGACAATGCCGACGCCGGTCTCAGGCAGCGAAAACCGCGCCTTGGGTCCCGCCACACGGAGATCGCAGGTCGCGGCAAGCTCCAACCCACCGCCGAAAGCGGGCCCTTCGATCACGCCGATCGTCGGCACCGGCAACCGGGCGAGACGGTCGAACACGCGGTGCCCGGTCTTGATCCAGTCCCGCGCGAAGCGCCGCGCGTCGAGCTCTGCCCACTCCCGAATGTCGGCGCCCACGCAAAAGGCGCGCGTGCCGTCAGCCGTGAGCAGGACCGCGCGCACCTCCGGCGCCGCCTCAAGCGTGGCGCAATGCCCGTCGAGCGCGGCGATCATTGCGCTTGTGAGCGCATTGAGCTTCGCGGGGTTGTCGAGCCTGAGCTCCGCCACGGCCCCTCGGATCTCGAGATGGACACTCACAGCGTCAGCCCCATCGGGCCCTCGGCCAGAAGCGCCGTCGGCATCCGCGAGGCGTTGCCGCTGACGCTGACGCGCCCGCCTGAGGCTGCGACAATGTCGGTCTCGGGATCGATGCCAGGCATGATCTCGGTCGCGAGGAGCCCATCCTCCTCGAGCCGCATCACGCACCGCTCCGTCACATAGAGCACATCCTGCCCGCGCGCCCGCGCCCGGCGGCCGGCGAAGGTCACATGCTCGACCTCATCGACCATTTTCGGGAAGCGCCCCTTCCGTGCCACGCGGATCCCGTCCGGCGCGAGGTCGAGCGTCGCTCCGGCCTCGAAATATCCCGAAAAGACGATCTTCCGCGGATTCGCCGTGATGTCGACAAAACCGCCGCACCCGGCCGTGAGATACGGTTTTTTGCCGAGCTTTGAGACATTGACGTTCCCGTCCCGGTCGATCTCGAGAAACGAGAGGAACGAGACGTCGAACCCGCCCCCCTGAAAATACGTGAACTGTGCGGGCGACGGGACGATCGCATCCGCGTTCGAGGCACAGCCAAAGGCAAACCCGGTGAGGGGCACGCCCCCCACCGCACCCTGCTCGATCGCCCAGGTGACGGCGCGGGGGTGCCCCTCCTCAAGGAGGATCCGCGGCACATTGGCGGAGATCCCGAAGCCGAGATTGGCGCTGTCGCCCTCCCTCAGCTCCATCGCGGCGCGGCGGGCGATCACTTTCTCGATCCCGGGCTCGGCAAAGCCGAACGTGTCCCAGGGCTGCATGATCTCGCCCGAGATCGTGGGATCGTAGAGGGTCTCCGTGGTCTGCTTCTGGTCCGGATCGACGACGATCATATCGACGAGATGCCCTGGCACATGAACGTCATGCGGGCGGAGTGAGCCCGCCGCGGTCATCCGCTTGACCTGCGCGATGACAAGGCCGCGGTGATTGCGCACAGCAATCGCCTGGTCGAGCGCACCGAGCGTCGCGCCCTCGTGCTCGAAGGTCAGATTGCCGGTCTCATCCGCGGTCGTCGCACGAATGATCGCAACGTTCGGCACAATGTTTGGAAAGTGCAGCCAGGTCTCGCCCGCCATCTCGTGGCGCTGCACGATCGGCGCCGCGGCCGCAGGCGCGTTCATCGCGCAGCCCTCGCGCACCGGGTCAACGAAGGTTTCCATGCCGACCTGGGTGAGGACGCCGGGCCGGCGGGCGGCAACGTCGCGGTGCATGTCGAATAGAATCCCGGACGGCACGTTGTAGGCCGCCACCCGGTCCTCAACGATCATCTTCCAGATCTCCGGCATCTCGAGCGAGGATGGCCCGCTCGGGTAGGATCCTGCCAGGACGCGCGAGAGAAGGCCGTCCTGCGCGATGTGATCGATGCCTTTGATCCCGTACATATCGCCCGCCGCAATCGGGTGGAGCGTTGTCAGCCCTCGCGGATGCCCTTCGGCCGCGAACCGTTCGCCGAGCGCCTTCAGAACCAGATCTGGGCAGCCGAGCCCCGAGGAGGAGGACACCGTGACGACAGCGCCGTCCTGAATGGCCGCGACAGCGGTCTTGGCGGCGACGACCTTGCCCATCTCAGAGCCCCCCGTAATCGACAGCGACACGGGCGCCCGTGGTCGCTGCCCGCTTCACGGCCTCAGCCACCGCGAGCGACTTGACGCCGTCGATCCCGGTCGCCGACGGCGCCCCCACACCGCGCATTGCATCGACAAAGAGCCCGACCGCACGCACATAGAGGAGGTGGTCGCTGAAGGGCACATCCTCCGACCCGTCCGCCGTCTTGAGGGTGATCGACCCCACCGGCATCTGGGTCATGACGTCTCTCGCAACGATGGAGCCCTCGGTCCCGTGCACCTCGAAGGAGGTGCCGGCATGGCGGATCGTGAAGCCTTCATGCGTCTGCACGAGCGCGCCGGAGGGCATCCGCCAGACCGACATCACGCTGTCTTCGACGCCCTGACCGAGGCTGTCGACGCGTTCGATTGCGGTCACATCCACCGGATCCTCGCCAAGGTGAAAGCGCACGGTGTCCGCATCGTGGACAACAATGTCAGGGATCACGCCGCCGCCCGCCGATGCGTCATTGATCCGCCAGCCCTGCAGATGCTCCGGCAAGTACACCGCATGGGCGACGCGCACCGCTTGCACAGTGCCGATCCGCCCATCTGCAATCAGCTCCCGGATTTTTAGATGAGAGCCTGCGTTTCGAAGGTGATGGTTCGTCCCGAAGACAAGCCCGGCCGATGCTGCGGCGTCGACCATCTCCCGGGCGTCCGAAACGCTCATCGCGAGCGGCTTTTCGCAGAGGACATGCTTGCCGGCAGCGATGGCGGCCATCGCCTGCGGGTGATGCTTCTCATTGGTCGTTGAAATGTAGACGGCGTCGAGCCCCGGTTCGGCCAGAAACGCGTCAAGATCGGTGGTGGCGGTCGGGATGCCATGTTCCGCGGCATACGCCTCGCCTCGCGCGGCATTGCTGCTGAGAACGGAGACGACCTCATTGCCGTCCTGCGCCCGAATGGCGTCGATCATGTGTTGGGAGGCAATCGTGCTCGCCCCGATGAGTGCCCACTTCACTGGGAATCACCTTCTATTTGGAACGATCCATTTTCTATATGGAACGATCCAAACCGTCAACTCCTCCGCTCTGTCACCCGTGACGCAAGCGGAGGGCGCCGAGGCATGACAGGGTGTGTCCCCAGCCCGGGTCCAGAGCGTCTGAGATCCATCGGGTCCCACAGTTGCCCGACCCGACGGTCTCTGGGAGAGGCTGGTGCGCCTCTCATCTGGTCACACCGCGGACCGGGTTGATCGGGGTGGTCCGACGCTCGCCGTCCTTGGGGCCCGCCCCCGAGGTGAGCGGACCTTGTCGCTTAGACGCATCCTCGCCAAGGGAGCCGTCCGGGGACGCGCCCCTCGGCAGAGGACAGGCTCGGCTCTCCCGCGTCCGTCAGTCCGGCATGGTGGAGGGTCGAGGGTCCGGAAGCGGATCACGCCCGCCGTAAAGCGGCAGCGTCTCGCGGCGCATGACGCGGGCACCGGTGGTGTCGAGCGCTCGGCAATGCGCAGCGATCTCCTCGAGCGTCGCGAACCAGACCTCGCCGGTCGCGGCCATCTCGTCGATCATCCGCTCGATCCGCTGCCAGCGCGACAGCCGCCCCGAGACGAAGGGATGCCAGACGCCGATCCAGAGGCCGCCCCCCGCGCGCCTCATCGCCTCGAACTCAGCCATAAAGACCTCCATCGCGCGGTCGGGCGCCATCACTTGGAACATGTAATCGAGGTCGATGGAGTGCACGTAGGGCGGCCAGTCATCTGTGGCCCAACTGACCGGGAGCTCAACGAGCTCCCCCTCGGGCGGTGCAAGCACGTAGGGAACGTCATCGCCCATCAGGGAGCTGTCATAGAGAAACCCCTCCGCGGCGAGGAAACCCGGCGTCTCCTCCGACATGTTGTAGAGCGGGGAGCGGTTGCCGCGGGGACGCTGGCCGGTGAACCGCTCGATCACCTCGATGGAGCGCTGCATCCAGTAGCGCTCCTCCTCGGGCGGCAATGCGTTCGGCGCCTCATGGATGTAGCCGTGAAAGCCGATCTCGTGACCATCCGCCAGGATGGCCTCGACCGTCTTGGGATGTTGCTCGATGCACCAGGCCGGAATGAAGAAGGTCTGGCGGAGACCGCGCCGTCTGTAGCCCTCCAAGATCCGGGGGAGTGCGATCTCGGGGCCGTAGCGGAGCATCGAGACTGTGGAGAGGTGGGCGCGCCCTCGGGGGCCCTTCTCGATGTGGATCAGGCTGTCGGCATCCATGTCGAAGGTGATGGCGACGGCGACTTTGGCGCCATTGGGCCAGGGGACGGGATTTTGGATCATCGGCACCTCAGAGCATCACCGCTCCGCCTGAAGGACAGAGCGTTTGACCGGTCATGAAACTCGCGCCCGGCGAGGCGAGAAAGAGGATCGCCGCCGCGATCTCGTCCGGCGTGCCGATCCGGCCGAGCGGGTTCTCGGTCTCTTTGGCCAGCCACTCGGGCGACATGGTGTCGGCCGACAGCATCGGCGTGTCCGTCGGCCCGGGCGCGACGGCGTTCACCAGGATGTCGGGCGCCGCCTCCCGCGCGAGCGCACGCGTCAGCCCGATTACACCCGCCTTCGAGGCGACATAGGCCGCAAACTCCGCCCGGCCGAGATGCGCAAGCTCAGAGGCGATCAGGATCAGCCGCCCCGACCGCCCCGCCATTGCGCGCAGCGCGCCCTGCGCAATCAAAAACGAACCGCGGAGGTTGACGGCGATCTGGTGATCGAACTCCTCGACTGTCATCTCGAGGATCGGACGCTCGATCAGAATCCCGGCCGCATTGACCACGATGTCGAGGGGACCCGCCGTCTCGAAAAGGGCGTCGACCGAGGCCGCCTGGCTGACATCGACCGGGTGGCCCGTCGCCCCAAGACCCTCCATGGCCGCCGAAAGGTCCGCACGGTCCGCAAGGATCACCTCCGCGCCGGCCTCCTGGAGCGCACGCGCCGCCGCATAGCCGATCCCACGCGCTGCACCCGTGACGAGGGCGCGCTTGCCCGCAAGGCTCATTGCATGAGCTCCCCACGGTCGACTGTGAACGCCTGGCCGGTAATGTTGCGTGCGGCATGGGAGGCAAGAAAGAGGTAGATGTCGGCCATGTCCGCGGGCTCCATCAATCCGGGGAGGGCCTGGGCATCGACGATCTCAGCGAGGAGCCCCTCCTCGGACCGGCCGGAGCGGGCGGCCATCGCGCTGAGGGAGCGCATGGAGGCCTCCGTCCGAACCCAACCCGGACAGACTGCATTGACCGAAATGCGCCGCGGGGCCAGCTCCTGCGCCAAGCTCCGCGTCAGCCCGATGACAGCATGTTTCGAGGCGCAATAGGCAGAGAACTCCGCCACCGCTGTCTTGCCCCACATCGACGCCGTGTTCACGATCCGCCCGCCCTCTCGGATCTTCGGCAGCAGCGCGCGGGTGACGGCGAACGTCCCGATCACGTTGATCTCCACGATCCGGCGAAAGCGGGCGTCGACCTCCGGGTCGGGATCCTCGATCGGCGTGATCAGCTCGAGACCCGCGTTGTTGATCAGGACGTCGAGGGCAGGTGCCTGGGCGGCGAGGCGGGCGACGTCCTCCGGCAGGGCGATGTCGGCCGTGATCCCATGGAGGGGGCGCCCGAACTCCCGGCTCCAGGCGGCCGCAACCTCCGCCACATCCGGTTCGAGACCAACCAGCGTCACCTCTGCACCCGCGGCCGCGACGGCGCGCGCGACGCCCGCGCCGAGGCCCTTGTTGCCGCCGGTGATCAGGACGGTCTGGCCGCTGAAATCAACCACGCGCCGCCTCCATCGGTCCCCGCAGATCCGCCAGGATCTGGCGGCGAAGCGCCAGGAACGGGGCGGCGTCGCGCGTCTCCACGGAGCGGGCGCGGCCGAGCGCCGCTTTCACGTCGACATCGCGCACCACCCGGGCCGGACGCGCCGAGAAGACGATCAGCCGGTCCGCCAGCAGGAGCGCCTCCTCCACGTCGTGGGTCACAAAGATCGTCGTCTTCTCCTCCCGCCGGGCAATGGTCAGAAGCTCCGCCTGCAGCCGCTCCCGGGTCAACGCGTCGAGGGCGCCGAAGGGCTCGTCCATCAGCAAGACATCGGGGTCCGCAGCCAGCGTGCGCGCGATCGCCACCCGCTGTCGCATGCCGCCCGAAATCCGGTTGGTGTAGCTCTCCTCAAACCCGCGCAGGCCGATCAAATCGATGAGGTCCGAGACGATCTCCGTCCGCTCCGCCGCGCTGAGCCCGGTTCGGTAGCGAAGGCCAAAGCGGACATTGCCCTCGACTGTCAGCCAAGGGAAGGCGGCGTAGGATTGGAACACCATCCCGCGGCGCCGATCGGGCCCGCCGAGACGTTCTCCCTCAAGCCGGATCTCCCCGCCGCTAGCCGTGTCGAGACCGCCGATCAGCCGCATGAGCGTTGTCTTGCCGCAGCCCGAGGGGCCGAGGAAGGTCACGAATGCCCCCCGCTCGAGCGACAGCGTCGTGGGGGTCACGGCCTCGACCTGCGCCGTGCCGTCGGTGAATGTTTTGGAAACGCGGTCGAGCTCCAGGAACGCCACGTCTCACCGCCCCAAGTAGCGAAAGCCGCGCCGATGCGCGAGCCGGAACGCCTGGTCGGTCAGAAGCCCGACGATCCCGATGGCGACGATCCCGGCCATGACCTCGGGCGTTTTGACAAACCGGCGGAGCGACCAGATCACATGCCCCATACCCGAGGAGGCCGCCACGATCTCGGCGATGATCAGATACGTCCAGCACCAGCCGAGCGTGATGCGCAGGTTGTCCACCATGTTGGGGAGTGCGGCGGGCAAAACGATGTCGCGCATCACCTGCGCTTGGGTCGCGCCGAGCGTGAAGCCTGTCTCCACATACTCTGTCGGCACGCGCTTGGTGTCGTCTGAAATGAGGAGCACGAGCTGAAAGAAGGTTCCCATCCAGAGAACGGCGATCTTGGAGGCCTCACCCACACCGAACCAGATGATCAAAAGCGGCACGAGCGCCGGCACCGGCAAGTAGCGGACGAAGTCTATGAAGGGCTCAAAAAAGGCACCCACCGCGCGGTAGCAGGCCATCAGGAGGCCGAGCGGCACGGCAATGACAACCGAGAGCGCAAAGGCGAGCCACACGCGTCCGATCGAGATCAGAACATCTTCAGCAAAGCCCTGCTCGGCAAAGAGGCGGATGAACGCGTCGAAGACCGCGCGCGGCGTCGGCAGGAACTGCGGTTTTACGAGACCCGAGGCCGCGACGAGCTGCCAGAGGATCAGAAACGTCAGGAGGCCCGCCAGCCCGAGC
>JBCDHQ010000193.1:0-9031 GCA_038749815.1 Pseudomonadota bacterium
CGTCCCACCGCATTGCTCGGCCGCTTCGACGGCATGCGCCCGGAGGCGGCTGATGCGCACGCGCTCAGCATTGGTGCGGAGCGTGAAGACAGGCTGGATGCGAGCCGCACCGAGCTCGGTTGCCTTCTCCACGATAAAGTCCGTTCGCGCTTTTTTGATTGGCGCAAAAAGGATCCAGAGATCCGGCGGATCGCGTTGCGCCGCCACTTGCCGGCGAAGCCGCAGCGCCACCTCGCGCCGCCCGCCCCCAATGATCTCGGCCTCATATGCGCCGTCACGGCCATTGAAGACCTCGAGGAGATCTCCCTCGCGCAGCCGCATCACGGTGGTCAGGTAGTGCGCCTGTTCCGTGACAGTCAGAGCGGCCCCCTCGACCATCTCACAGTCCAAATAGAGGCGGACCCGTGCACTCATGTGCTCGGTGTCACCGGTCGACCCGCGCAACCCGCAATCCGATCGAAAAACCACCTGATCTTCGTGTCAAAACCTGCCATAACCCGCCCATGCCGACACCAGACAACACTATCCCGTCCGACCTCCGAGAGGAAAGGCCAGCCGACGCCGTGCCGGAGCAATGGGTCGAGCGTTTTGTGCCGGCCTCTTGGCTTCCGTTTGTCAGATTGTCGCGAATCGACCGGCCCATCGGGACATGGCTTTTGCTGCTGCCCTGTTGGTGGGGCATTGCGCTGGCACTCGCGGCCGATCCGCAAAGCCTCCGGCTGGAGACGCTGTGGCTGGTCGTCTCCGTGGCGATCGGCGCCGTTCTGATGCGGGGCGCGGGCTGCACCTGGAACGACTATGCCGATCGGGAGTTCGATGCCGCGGTTGCGCGCACGCGCTCACGCCCGATTCCCGCCGGTCAAGCGAGCCCGCGTGCCGCCCTTATCTGGATGGTTGCACAGGCGCTTTTGGCGGCCTGCATCCTCTTTACGTTCAATGTGCCCGCGATCCTTCTCGGCGTTGCATCGCTTGCCCTCGTTTGCATCTATCCGTTTGCAAAACGTGTGACCTGGTGGCCACAGATCTTCCTTGGTCTCGCCTTCAATTGGGGCATCCCGCTCGGCTGGGCGGCCCAGGTCGGACATGTGCCCCCGGAAGCCTGGATCCTCTATCTGGCGGGGATCGTCTGGACGCTTTTCTACGACACGATCTACGCCCATCAGGACAAAGAGGATGACGCCCTTATTGGCGTGCGGTCCACCGCGCGCCTCTTCGGATCGGCGACACCCCTTTGGCTCTTGGTTTTTTTGACCCTCACAGTCAGCCTCATGGGCCTTGCCGTGATCCTTGCGTTGATCGAGGGGCCGCCCTTTGCTCTGGTCGCAGGGCTCGCCGGCGTGTGGCTCTTCGGATGGCATCTGGCCGGGCAGCTTCGCAGCCTTGACATAGACGACCCAGACCACTGTTTGATGCTCTTCCGGTCGAACCGGGACGCCGGCCTGATGCCTGCCCTCGCGTTTGCTGTTGCGGCGGGGACCGCTATCATGCTTTGAGCGAGACAGACGTGCACTGGGACGGACAATGACGCCGAGGGCCTTCCTCTTTGCCACCGCAGCGCTTGCGGGCGCCGCGGCGCTCAGCTGGGCGGCCGCTGTTTACGCGGTGCGCGTGGCTGAAGAGGTTGAGGGGGCGCGCCTCTCAGCGGCCTTCAATGCGGCCGGGCTCGAGTGGCCTCAGGTGCAAAGCGATGGGCTGCGGGTGACGCTCAGCGGCACGGCGCCGGACGAGAGAGCGCGCTTCGCAGCGATTGAGGTCGCGACCTCCACGATCTCCGCCAGGCGCCTCATCGATCGGACTGAGTTGGCGACGGATGTCTCGGAAGAGGCGCCCATCTTCTATCTTCAAGTCCTGCGCCGAACCGACAGCGCCACGTTGATGGGGCTCGTTCCCGACGATGACGCGACCCGCAGCTTCCGCCGGCAACTCGCCCTCTTTGCGCCGCAAGGCGTCAAAGACAGCCTCCTCGCGACCTCGGCCCACACAGCCCCCAAGGGCTGGCCGGAGACGCTTGAGCTTGCGCTCAGCGCGCTTGAGGATCTGGAACAGGCCCGGATCGATCTGACGCCGCAGGCCATGAATGTGAGCGGGATGGTGGTCTCCGGACCGGACCTGGCAGCGCTCGGCGACCGGCTCCGCGCCCAGTCCGGCGGGATCGAGCTGACACTGGATTTGACAGCACCGCTGCCCGTGCGCTCGCCCTATGTCTTCAGCGGCACGCGCACGGAAGCGGGCATCCGCATCACGCAATGCTCAGCAGAAAGCAGCGGAACCCGCGCCGCGATCGTTGGCGCGGCGGGGCATCCCGATGCCGTCTGCGAACTCGCGCTTGGTGCACCGACACCCGACTGGCCCGTGGCGGTCAGCGCCGGTCTCGGCGGTCTCATGACGCTCGACGGCGGACGGCTCGAGGTCGTCAACACTGAGCTGCGGCTGACCTCCCGGGTCGGGGCGGATCCGGTCAGGTTTGCGGCCGCCGCAGCGCGGATCGAGGCTGCCCTGCCCGTGCCCTTCACGCTGGCCACCGACCTCCGCCATGCGCGCGCACCCGCGACGGACTTGACCGAGGCGGCACCAATGCGGTTCACGGCGCTGCGGACCGAGGATGGTGCAGTCAGGATCCGGGGCGATCTCCGCGATGCGGGCATGCAGCGCACCACGGCGAGCTTTGCCAAAGCGCATTTCGGGTTCGATGCCGTTGTCGATGAGACTGTCCTGCGCCCGGATCTGCCACCGCTCTGGTACACGAGGGTTCTGGTCGGCCTCGAAGCGTTGTCGATGCTGCGCACCGGTGAGGTCGAGGTGATGCCGGACGGTGTCGTTGTGACCGGCATGGTCGGCAGTGATGAAGACAGCGCCGCGATGAAAGCGCTCCTCAAACGCAAGCTTCCAGATCCCGAAGAAGCGCAACTTGACATCTTCGTGGATCCGACACCCGCGCGTCCGAAAGTGGTGAGTGCGCACCGCGCAGAATTCTGCGCGACACAGATCGAGACCGTGCTGGCGCGGACCCAAATCCTCTTCCCGCCCGGCGAGACCGCCATCAGCCAGGAGAGCCTGCCAGTGGTCGACGCAATCGCGACGATCCTCGGCGACTGCCCCGGCGCCCGCTTCGAGATCGAAGGGCACACCGACAGCCAGGGGCGGGAGAGCTCGAACCTCGAAATCAGCCAGGACCGCGCGCGCGCCGTGATGGACGCGCTGGTCGAGCGTGGCTCAACCCTGGTGTTCCTCTCCTACAAGGGATACGGCGAAACCCGTCCCATGGTGGAGAACGACACTGAAGAAGGGCGCGCGCTCAACCGTCGAATCACCTTCCGCCTGATCGCAGAAGCGGCGGTGGAGGTCGAGGAGGAGACGGTCGTCGAGAGCGCTCAGCCCGCGACACATGACGGCTCTGAGACGCAACGGCATCTGCCGTCTCACGCGTTGGACAACATCGCAGGCGCGGCTGCCCGCGCCGAGATTGAGGCTGCCCTCGCGTCCGATATCATCATTGAGACGGCCAACGGCATGGGTCCGACGGAGCCGGGCCCGGATGAAACCTCGCCCGAACTCATCGAGGCAACGGCGGACGAGGAGGTCAATGTCGACATCCTCGCCAGCGTCGACCCACGACTTCGCCCCACACTCCGGGCGATGCCGGATCTGCCAAGCCGCCGGGCCGCCTATCCCTCCGCGGCGATTGTCGGTCCGCTGGCCAGCAGAGGCGAGGACTTGACGCCGAGCGGGCGGGCGCTCGTGACCAGCATTCCACCCCGACCACGTCCGCTCGGCCTGTCGCCCGGGCTTGCCGAGTGAGATGGATCGGACCGAGCTGACCCTCGTCGTTGGCGTCGCCCTCTTCGCCGCCGTTCTGCTCGGGTGGGTGCTGCGCTGGATTTACGGCCTCCTCAACCCACCGCCACCGCCACCGCCCGTCCCAGACAGCGACTGGGCCGAGTACGCCAAGTCCTGCGAGCAGGAGCGTGACGCCGCGCAGGCGCGTCTCGCCGAGGTGGAGCGTGACCTTCAAAGCAAAATTGTTCAGGCAAATGCGGAGCTTGAGGCGACCATGGACGGTCTTCGAGACGCGCGCCGCGAGGTCAATGAGTTGCGCGCCAAACTGGATGGGGCGATGACGGCCGGCGGCTAGATCCGCTGCCAGCGCGACAAGGCGTCTTCGTCGGTCTCTCGCGCATCCACCCAGTGCGCCCCCTCCGCTGTCGTCTCTTTCTTCCAGAACGGGGCACGCGATTTCAGGAAGTCCATCATAAACATCGCGGCCTCGAACGCCGCCTGCCGATGCGGGCTTGCGGCGGCGACGAAGACAATCCGGTCACCGGGGAGGAGCGCGCCGTGGCGGTGAACAATCAGGCTGGCCTGGAGCGGCCAGCGCGCGCACGCCTCCGCCTCGATAGCCTCAAGTGCCCGCGTGGTCATGCCCGGATAGTGCTCAAGCTCAAGGCCTGCGACCGCCGCCGGTCCCCCCATGTCGCGCACGAGCCCCGTGAAGGTGGCGAGCGCACCGATGTCGCGCCGCCCGGATGTCAGAGCGTCAATCTCTGCGCCGACGTCGAAGTCGTTGGGCGAAACCCGGACGGCCACCCCTATCCCCCCGTCATCGGCGGGAAGAACGCCACTTCCCGCACCCCTTCCAAGGCCGCATCGGGTGCCGCCAGATCCTGATCGACGGCGATGCGGATCGCAGTCATGTCGGCAAAGGCGGCCGCGTAGCGCGGCTCACGCGCGCGGAGCTCATCGATCAACTCGGCAACAGTGCGCGCACCGGTCTCAACCCGTTCCCGCGGCAGGCCAATCCGCTCCCGCACCCAGGCGAAGTAAAGAACATCTAGGGTCATGTCCGCGTCTCCCGAAGATGTGGCAAGGCACGCCGAAAGTAATCGATCCCGGTGACCAAGGTCAAAGCCGCCGCAACCCAGAGGAGGCCCTTGCCGAGGACCGCCACCCCCTCATACCACGTTCCGAGCGCGATCAGTCCGATCTCATCCTCGACGGTTCCAGCCAGAATCGCCTCGAGGTGAGCCGGCTCGTGCGAATACCAAAGCGCCTCGTATCGCAGCTGCAAGATCCCAGCCAAAAAGAGAAGAGGCAGCGCCGCCATTTGGGCCGTGGTCTTCCACTTGGCCAGTCGCGTCACGGCGAGCGCGCCAGCACCGGCACCCAGATGCTCACGCAGGCCCGCAATCACAATCTCACGGAAGAGAATGGCGGTGCAGGGGATGAGAACCTGTGGGTTCAGGCCCGAGAGGCCGATCAGCACGGAGAGTGCGATGATCACCATCGCTTTGTCCGCAACCGGATCGAGCATCCGGCCGAAGGCCGTCACTTGTCCACGCGCCCGCGCGATGCGCCCGTCCAGCCAGTCCGTCGCCGCCGCGCCAACAAACAGGAAAAGGGCGACCCAATCCGCCAGGGGTCGCGGCAGAAGAACGAAAGCCAGCGCAAGACAGGGCGCTGCAAAAAGCCGACCGATGGTCAACCAGTTCGGGTGAAACCGCATGGCGCGCGTTATGACGGCGCCCGGACAAGTGCGCAAGATCATCCAACGCGGCTTGCCGTCAAAGCCGCCGGCGGCCATTTGAACCGGAGGGATTGCGGGAGAGGCCGGTGGCACGCAGCGATAGACGTTTGACCGTTTTGCACATGGCAGCCTCAGTTTGGCGGGCGGCGTCGGGGAAGGACCTCAGCCTGATTGCAGCGGGGGTGGCATTTTACGCCATGCTCGCAATCTTCCCGGCCTTTGCGGCCGCGATCGCGATCTGGGGGCTGGTCGCGGATCCGATCTTCCTGGAGCGGCAGTTGAGCGAGCTTGCTCCGATCATGCCGGACGCGGCATTCTCCGTCCTCGACGACCAGATGGCGGCCCTGATCGCGGCAAACGAATCGACGCTCGGTTGGACCTTTGCCCTCTCCCTCACTGGTGCGCTCTGGACGGCGCGGGCGGGCGTTGCGGCGCTGATCGGCGGCCTCAACGCCGTCACGGGCAGTGCCGGCGGCAGCGGTGCGCTCCGCCGTATCGGCCGCGGGATCGTCCTGACAACCACTCTGATCATCATGGCGCTGACCGGGCTTCTCACTGTGTTGATCCTGCCGGGCATCCTGGCCTTCCTGCCGCTCGGGCCGCTCGCAGCCCTTCTGGCGAGCGTCGCACGGTGGGGCGCCGCGGTTGTCGTCCTGGTGCTCGGACTTGGTCTCATCTACCGCTACGGTCCGGATCACCCGCCCCTGCGGGTGCCTTGGATCTCGGCCGGCAGTCTCCTTGCGATCCTGCTTTGGGGGACGGGATCGGTGGCGCTGACGGTCTACTTCCGCAACGTCACAGCGCTCAACGAGGTCTACGGGTCTCTCGGCGCTGTCGCGAGCCTTCTGATCTGGTTTTATCTCTCCGCCTTCGCGGTGTTGATCGGTGCCCAGCTGAACGCCATTCTGGCGCGTGATCGCGCGATGGGAGGCAGCGCATGACCGACACGATGACGGACCGCAGGGCGCTTCTTCGCTTCGGTGTGGTGTGTCTCCTTGGCGGCCTGCTCGCGCTCGCCCTGCCGCCCGCACTCGGATTGTCCCTCAGCCTCTTTGCTGGCACGGCGCTGCTGGTGACGGGGGTCTTTGGCATCCTTGTGACGCGCGGCGGCACCGAAGCTACGGTGGTGCTCGGGTCACAGATATCGGCGGCTGCGGCGGGGACAGGTGGTCTCGTCCTGATCGCGCCACTGGCGGGCCTCGACACTCTGACGCCGTGGCTGATCACGCTCTATCTCGGTGGAACCGGGGCCCTGCGCCTCGCCCGGGCGCGGACTGGACCGATGCGCCTGGTGGTGAGTGGCGGCGTCGCGCTCGCCTTCTCACTTCTCCTCATCACAGGACAGCCCGTGCGCGCCCTCTGGGTCGCGGGTGTCCTGCTGGCCGTCGATCTTTTGGCGCTGGGCACCGTCCTGCTGACGCTCGCGCGGCGGCGGCGATAGGCGCGCGCCCCACCGGGCGCGCGCCCTTTGTCAGGCGAGGCCGTGCTTGGCGAAGGGCAGATCCCGGATCCGCTGGCCCGTTGCGCGGGCAACGGCGTTGGCCACGGCGGGCCCAATCGGCGGTGTCCCGGGCTCCCCAATGCCGGTCGGCGCTTCGGTCGACGCGACGATGTGGACCTCAACCTCGGGCATGTCGGTGATCCGGAGCGGCTGGTAATCCCAGTAGTTCCACTGGTCGACCTCACCTTCGGACATCGTCAGCTCCTCCCGGAGGATGCCCGAGAGGCCGTAGCCGAGCCCACCTTCGATCTGCGCACGGATGTTGTCGGGGTTGATCGGAATGCCGCAGTCGACGGCGCAGACGACCTTCTCGACTTTGACCGTCCCGTCGTCGCGGAGCGAAACCTCCGCGATCTCCGCCACATAGCTCTCAAAGCTTTTGTGGACGGCGACACCGCGGAACCGTCCTTTGGCGGGCGGTGTCGACCATCCCGCTTTCTCGGCCGCAAGCTCCAGCACCACGCGGTGGCGCGGATGCGCATCCAAGTGGCGGAGCCGGAAGGCCACGGGATCTTCGCCGGCCATCTCCGCCAGCTCGTCGATCAGCGTCTCGGCGACATAGGCCGTGTGGGTGTGGCCGACTGACCGCCACCAGAGGGTCTTGACCCCGACCTGCGGATGCGTGACGCGGAGGTCGACATCCGCGCTGAGATACGGGCTGTCGTTGATCCCCTCGATTGTCGAGTGATCGACGCCGTCATGGACGAGGAACGCCTCGAACGCAGTGCCGGAGGTGATCGACTGGCTGACGATGTGGTGCTGCCAGCCGGCGATTTTGCCCTCCGCATCGAGGCCGATCCGCGCTCGGTGCACGGTCAGCGGCCGGTAGTATCCGCCGCGAACATCATCCTCGCGCGTGTAGATCAGCTTGATCGGCTTCGGCGCACCATGCTTGCCGAGCCAGGCCGCGCCGAGCGCCGCCGCCTCGACGGTGTAGTGCGCATCGTAGATCGCCCGCCGCCCGAACGAGCCTCCGGCCCAGAGCGTGTTGATCGCGACCTTGGACGGATCGAGGCCGAGAACCGCGGCCGCCGTCCCCTGATCAATGGTCTGGATTTGGGAGCCGGTCCAGAACGTCGTGCTCTCACCGTCATAAAGGACGGTTATGTCGATGGGTTCCATCTGCGCATGATTGAGATAGGGGAACCGGTACTCGACCTCGAGGACCTGGGCGGCCCGCTCATTGGCGGCTGCCGCGTCGCCCTGGACGAGGGCGGGTAGGCCTTCGCCGAGAGCGGCTTCGGCAAAGCTCTCCATCAGTTCATGGGTGCCGCGGGTCTCCGCCGCGGAGAGATCCCATTCGATCTCCAGCAAGTCCCGCGCCTTGATCGCAGGCCAGGTGGAGCGGGCGACAACCGCGACCCCCATGGGCAACTCGATGACATCAAGAACGCCCTCGACGGCGAGCGCCTCCGTTGCGTCGACCGACTTCGGCGTGCCGCCGAAGAGCGGGGGCTTGGTCAGCACCGCGACGGCCATGTCGTCGAGCTGCACGTCCATGCCGTACATTCCGACGGAGCCTTTGGTCTTGCCCGCAACGTCCACCCGCGGGAACGACTTGCCGATATAGACCCAGTCTTCGGGCGCCTTGAGGGCCACCTCGCCCGGCGGGGTCAATTGCGACGCACGCCCCGCAAGCTCTCCAAAGCTGGCGGTGTTGGAGCCGGCGCTCACCTGTCCGCCCGCGACGGACACTTCGGCGACATCGACGCCCCAGGCCTCCGCCGCGGCCGCCTTCAGAAGCGCCTTCGCGGTCGCCCCGGCTTGGCGGTACTGCTCAAAGGAGTTCGAGATCGCTGTCGAGCCGCCGGTCCCCTGGATGCCGAAGAGCAGGTTCGCGTAGACCTCGGCATTCGCAGGCGCGAAATCGGTCGTCACCTGTTCCGCCGCGGCGTCGAGCTCCTCCGCCACAAGCGTTGCGAGGCCCGTTGCGGTGCCCTGCCCCTTGTCGAGATGCTTGACGATCACGGTCACGGTCGAATCGGGCGCGATGTGGACGAAAGGCGTGA
>JBCDHQ010000194.1:0-9025 GCA_038749815.1 Pseudomonadota bacterium
CTCCCGTACCATCCGCACCGCGCGCTCGCGCAACTCAGTCGAATACTGCGGCCGACGCCGCTTCCCCGTTCCATCCGTCATGACCCCATCCTCTCAAGATCAAGGGCCTCCGGCAAACACGGGGCGGTTCACACCGCCCGAAACCCAACACGGTGGCAGAAGACCGTGCCCTGTCCGGTCGACGTGAGGCTGCGGAATCCAATCCGCGCCGCTCGGTCAGCCGCGGCCGACACGAGGGCTGCGCCGAGGCCCAATCCGCGGCCTTCAGGTGCGACATAGAGCCTGTGGATGGTGCACCGCGCCAGATCCGCGCGCGCGAGGATCAGAGCGCCGAGCGGCGCGCCGTTGACCCCGCGGCCGAGCAGGACGATGCCGTCCGGCACGGCCTCGTCCCGCAGGAGGTCACGCACGGCGGCAATGTCCTCGCCGCCGCGAACCGGACGAATGCGAAACTCCGGCATAAGGAACGCAACTGGGCGGGCTCAGTAGAAGAACTCTTCCCGGACGATTTTGCCGTCGCCGCCCACTGTGTAGAGGGCGACCTCCTTCATTTCGCTCCGCTCGCCCGACGCCTTGTTGGTCGCGTCGAGCTCAAAGATCACTGCAAAACGGTCATCGGCATGCAGGAACGGGCCGGTCACGCTGCCGCCATGGACCTCGAAGTTCTCGTTCCACCAGGCATGCTTTCCTTTGATGGCGTCCATGCCGGAGGCCTCCCGGCTCATGCCGGGCATTGACGCGGCCTCCACCGACACGATCGCCGGATCGTAGAGCTCCGCCAAGGCTTTGTCTTCTTGTTGGGTCTTGCAGTACTCCACCAGCTTTTCCGCGATGGCTTTCAGATCCGACATGTCATCCCCCTCTCTGTTCTTGGTATGTTCTCTCTACGCCGCGCAATCGATTCGCGCAACGTCGGCGTCTAGATCCCACCCTCGAGAAGGATCGCGCCGACACCGAGGAGGATCATCGTCGCCATCGCGATGTTGAAGATGCGCAGCCGCCCCGGCGCGGCCAGCACCCGCTGCAACGCCGCGCCGAGCCCGGTCCAACCGGAGGCGGAGGTCAGGCCGATGAGGGCCGCGAGGAGGGCCAGGATGCTCGCATCGCGCAGCACGGTCTCGGGCGCCGTGAAGAGGCCGGCCAGGGCAATCGTCATCGCCCAGGCCTTGGGGTTCACCCACTGAAACAGCACGGCTTCGGTCAGGGTGAAGGGCCGTTGCCGCCCGCCGGCTGCGCCGGGCGGCCGCATCGTGGCAATCAGCCAGGCAACCCAAAGGAGGAGGAGGACACCGGCCAGGCGCAGGATCGGCTCGAGCACCGGGACCCGCTCGAACACGGCGCCGATGCCGAGGGCCACGATAAAGAGCATTGCCGCAAATCCGAATGCCACCCCGATGAGGTGGGGCAATGTCGCGCGAAACCCGAAGGTCGCGCCCGAGGCCGCCAGCATCGCGTTGTTGGGTCCCGGCGTCCAGACGGCCGCCGCGAAGACCTGAACGAAGCTGAGAAGTGTCTCAATGCCCATGGCGGCGTCTCGGTTTGGTCAGCCTTGCTTACGTTTCACGCGGGGCAAGCGCTGTCAATCCTCAACCGAGGCCGCGAGAGCCAGGAGGTCCGAGCGCTCCAGACTGAAGTCGGACGCGATCCAGCGCGCCTCAAGCCGGCGGAGCGCCTCGCCGAGCGCGGGTCCCGGGGGGATCGTCGGGCTGAGATCGCGCGCGGCCACCGGAAAGACTGCCGAGGCCGCCCGATGGACCCGTGCCGGCCAGTCCAACCCCGGATCGCGCCCCCGTGCAAGGGCCAGAAGCGCTGCGTCCGTGCCGAGGTCGGCCCCGGCGCGGTAGGCAACGGCCGCAGGGTCAGTTGCGCCCGCCTCCGCCGCAGTGAGCGTATCGGCAGCCCGCGCCTCCACCCGCGACAGGCGGAGCGTTTCGCTCCGGTCGCCGCCGCCGAGGGCCGCCAGCCGACGGATCCAACGGGGCGGTGCATCGCCTTCAATGTCGATCAGGCGGGCGAGGACGGTCGTCTCGGCGCCGGGCAACACCTCCTCTAGGACGCCGGTGTCCTCCATCGCGCGGATGGCCGGCATCGGGTCGGGTGTGAGCAGGAGCTTGGCGAGCTCCGCGCGGATCCGCTCGCGGCTGATGGCGGCGAGCCCGGCTCGATTGCGCGCCACAGCGGCGAGCGCGGCCGGATCCAGGCCCGCAGCCTGGTCGCCGTACTGAGCGTGAAACCGAAAGAGACGGAGGATGCGCAGATAGTCTTCCCGGATGCGCTGATCGGCCTCGCCAATGAAGCGGAAGCGGCGGATGGCGAGGTCGGCGAGCCCCCCCACCGGATCGACGATCTCGCCGTCCGGACCGACATAGAGCGCGTTCATCGTGAAGTCGCGCCGCAGGGCGTCCTCCTCGAGACTGTCTGAGAACGCAACTGTCGCACGCCGCCCGTCAGTGGAGACGTCGCGGCGGAATGTCGTGACCTCGAAGGGCACGCCACCGGCGAGCACTGTGACCGTGCCGTGGTCGATGCCGGTCGGAACGGTTTTGAGACCGGCCGCCTCCGCGAGGCGCATCACCGCCTCCGGTCGAGCGTTGGTTGCGATGTCGAGATCCGACACCGGTGCCCCGAGGAGGGCATTCCGCACGCACCCCCCCACAAAACACACGCGGGCACCCTCCACGCTGAGCGCGGCCATCACCGTCTGCGCGGCCTCAGAGGTCAGCCACGCCGCGCGAAGCCTGGTCACGCCGTTCCGTGCAGGCCGCTTGCCAGACGGATGATGATCCGCGCCGTCGCGCCCCAGATGTAATGTGGGCCGTAGGGGATGACGTAGTACCGCCGCTCCTCCCCCCGGAAGACGCGGGTGTGGATCTGGTGGTGCGCGGGATCTATGAGATGCGCAAGGGGCACCTCGAAGACTTCGTCCACCTCTCCGGCCTCGGGATGGGGCACAAACCGCCGCGCCACGGCGCCGAGGATCGGTGTGATTTCGAACCCCGTGACGGTGCGATGCGGCGACAGTCGTCCCAGCGGGCGAACGTCGGTCGGCGCGAGCCCGATCTCCTCGGCCGCCTCGCGGAGCGCGCAGGCCTCGAGGCTCGGATCCCCGGCATCGAGCTTGCCGCCCGGAAAGGCGATTTGTCCCGGATGATGGCGGAGGCCGCGCGCGCGGCGGGTCAGGATCACCTGGGTGCCCTGGGCCGTGTCGCGGAGCGGCACGAGAACCGCGGCAGAGCGCGGCGTGCCGAGACTGCGGCCGCGCACGGCGGAGAGGTCGAGATCCGAACTCGAAAAGCCCGCCGCCAATCGCGGCGCCGCACTCGCAAGGGTGGCGATGGAATGCTGCATACCTTTGCATGTGGCGCAGGCGGAAAGAGATGCAAGATGCGATTGCCGCAATGGTGGAGCGGATGCATGGACGATGTGAGCAATGCGGCGGACATAGGCAACTCCCACGGCCGGTGGCCACCCAACGTCCAGCAGACGCTTTGAGGGCACGGTCCAGATCGGTGTCTGGGCCTTCGCCTGGGGATTTGGCGCCGCCCGAGCCGACGCCGAGAGGTCGATGCTTCGGCCTAGAGCAGATGCGCCGGCCCACAGGGAAGCAGCGCCGTCGGGCCACTGGCTGGCCTCGGAACGTTGGTCAAAGACACATTGCGATGGGCGGCGCCCTTGCTCGCTGGCCGGAAGCGTGGCGTCCAAAAGTCTGACGCAGCGTTCGCCGGCAGCCTGCCAAAAGGCGCAATGTCGTGGAGATCGAGGGTAAACCATGGCGCCTCATCCATCTGCCGGATGCCTCCCCCAGACTGCTGAGCGCGGCACGGTCGGTCCAGGCCTTCAACGCGTCTCCTGGGCGCCGCAGGTCGAAGGCCTGGCGCAAGGGCCATGCTCCCGGGCCCGCCCGGGAGCCCTGCGGCTCTGCCGCAGGTGCCGCGCAGGATGCGCGGCAATGGCCCGCCCCCCGTGGCTGGCGCCGGTCTCAGGCCGTGTCGTTGCGCGCCGTCTTGGTGGCCTCAAAGCCCAGCATCTGCGGCTCAAACCGGTAGCGCGCGCCGCAAAACTGGCAATCGGCCGTCACCCGCCCGTCGGCGTCCGTCATCTGCGCAATGTCTTTGGCAGAGTAAATCGAGAGCGACCGCACCACCCGTTCCGCCGAACAGGTGCAGCCAAACCGCACGGGCTGGCTGGGGCTCACGCGGACATCCTCTTCGTGAAAGAGGCGGAGGAGCAGTTGGTCGAGCCCGACATGCGGCCCGATCAGCTCCGTCGCCTCCACCGTCTCGACAAGGAGTGTCGCACGGGTCCAGTTGTCCGCATCCTCGCCGTCGAGAATATCGTCCGGCGTGAGGAGGCCGCCCTCCCCGGTCGCCTCCTTCTTGGCAAAGGGTGACGCCTTCGGCATGTGTTGGAGCATGATGCCCCCGGCCCGCCACTTGGCGCCCTCGCCTGGCACCTGCGCTTGCCCCATCGACAGCGCAAAGCGCGTCGGCAACTGCTCTGACTGAGCAAAATAGGTCTCCGTGCAGGCCGCCAGCGACCCCCCGGCGAGCGGTGTGATGCCCTGGTAGGGCCGTCCGCCCGAGCCCTGATCGATCAGGATGGCGAACATGCCCCGGCCGAGATGTTTGTAGGCGGGGCCCGTCGCGTCCTTGAGCGCCTCTGCATCGAAACTCGCATAGCCCCGCATACTGGCGGGCGCACCCTCGACGCCTGGGCCGAAATAGTCCGTCGCAATCATCTTGATCGGCCCCTCGCCGCGGACTTGCAGCGAGAGCTTCCAGTCAAGGTTGATCGTCTGCCCGATGAGCGCGGTCAGCATCACCGCCTCGGCGACAAGGGCCGACACTGGCTCGGGATAGGCATGCTGCCCGAGCACGGCTTCAAGGGTGCCATCGAGGCGGGCGATCCGTCCCCGCACATCGGCTTTGTCGAGCTGGAAGGGCAGAACCGTGTCATCCCAGACGCGCGTCGGGTCGCTCTCCGCCATGCTCACCGCCCTCCATCCCGCTCGGTCCAGGGCCGTGACTTAAGGGCTCGGGTCTCGATTGCAAACCCCGTGCGCGCGTTTGGGCTCGTGCTCCAGCGGGGCCTGTGCCATGGGGAGATCATGAGACGCGTTGGATTGCCGCCCCGCCCTGTGCCCTATCGCCGACGGCCGGGCGCCTACGCTGTGATCCGCCGCGGGCGGCGCGTCCTCGTCACGGAGCAGAGGAGCGACGTGGTGGAACTCCAGCTGCCGGGCGGGGGCCTCGATCCCGGAGAGGGCCCGTTGGCCGCGCTGCACCGCGAGGCGCTCGAGGAGACGGGCACGCGGATCCGGATTGTCCGGCGTCTCGGGATCTACCGGCGCTTCACCTGGATGCCGGACTACGCGCTTTATGCCGAGAAGATCTGCCACATCTACCTGGCCGAGGCCGGGATGCGCATCGGCGCGCCGACCGAGGCCGATCACCGTGCGCTTTGGCTGGACGCCGCGCAGGCGGTTGAGACCCTGACCGCGCCCGAAGATGCCTCTTTCGTCGCGCGCGTGTTCGCGCTGGCGCCTCCCCGGTGAGGTGGCTGGGGCACGACCGCTGTGTCGCCCCCCAGCCCAATCTTCAGAAGAGCGTGGCAACCTCTGCCGCCGCGAGCGTTTTGGCGCGGGGCGCGTCGGGCAGGTCGGTCTCGAGATGCGGGAAAATCTCGAGGACGTCGTCGCGGGTGGCAGAGCGCTCGGCCCGGGCGCCGAGGAACGCCGGATCGAAGCTCTCGGCCCAAGCGCCCTCCGCCAGAACCAGCTCATGCGCGTCGAGGAGGAGGTGGTGGTATGTCACGTCAGCCGTCGGCGCCGTCCGCACCACGCGCTCGCCATCGACGAGATCGCGCGCGGCCGCAAGGACCTCCGGCGCCTCGAAGAGCGCGTTCGCCCGCCAGCCGGTCACCAGCATCCGGTGCTCGGGCGACACCTCGAGCGTCCCGTGATCGCCGAGCGTGCCGGCCGCGATGCGGATCGGCGCGCGCTCGGGGAACTGGCGGAGGGTCTCGGCGGTGAGCCGGCTCTCGAGATTGAGGCGGAGTGGCTGGTGACCGTTGTCGCGGGTCAGCAGCTGATCGCCCGGTCTAAGATCCTCGACGGCGCGCGGACCCTGGTCGGTCATGATCAGGGTGCCGGGGGTGAAGCAGATGTTGGAGATCGACTGGATCTCGCCCCGCACTTCCAGCCGCACGGCCTCGTCCCCCGCTCCGTCGTAGAGCGTCACGTAGTAGAGCGCGAGGTTGCCGCCCGGGATGTCAATTCCAAAATCCGCAAGAGTGAACGGCTGCACAACCTCCGCCGTCCACTCCTCCGGCAGCAGCAGGTTGATGTTGTCGGTGCGCGAGATCAGATCGGGATAAATCCCATATTCCACAAAATAGTATATGTAATCAGCGTAAATGATGGCTTGCGGATCGAACAAAAAGCCGGTTCCAAGGCTCGGCGCACCCACAAGGGATGGATCGACGAGAATAGTTTCCGTCGTATAGAAATTCTCGTAGATGTCGACGGTCGGCGATCCAGCGCTCAACGTAAAATCGACCATGTCACCCTCCGGGGAATCAACTTGCTACTTGCAGCGTAAGGGCGATGGCCCGTTTGGCGCAACGGGAATAGTGAAGAAATGGTTTCCACGACGGCCTCCCGACCCCGGCCGTCACGCCGGACTCTCCCTCCTGGGCGCACCCCGCGACGCAACTCCCATCGGCCGCCACGTGGGCGCCGTCCGTCCCGCACTCGATCTTGGGTGGGGCCCGCGGTTGAATGCGCGCCGAACATGCGGCGAGCGGGGTGAGGATTGGGGAGCGCCATGCGCGAGAGGTCGGCGGGCGCGGTGGCGACCGTCCGGACAAATCTCCGGGCGGCGGCCAAGCGCCGCCACGGGAGCGGTGCGCAGCCCTGGCGCACGCGCCCCTGAGGCGCGCGACGCCGATGGCGCTCTCGGCACGTCGCAGGCCGCCAACTGCCCCAAAGCGGCCGAGGCCGCATTTTAGGAGACCTTGGCACCCCAACGCCGCCGACTGCCGTGGTCTCGCCCCCCCGAGGCAGATGTGGTTCAGCGTGGTGACCTCCAGCGCCTTGGACGACCGGAAGGAGGATGAAGAGGCTGAGATCTCACGAGAACCCGCGCGAGCCTCGACAAGACCGGGGACGTGCCCCCGATCCGCCACGCTCTGATGACGCGTTCTGCCGCCGTGTATCGATTGTGGAGCCATCGACAGCACAGCCCACAGCGGCGGCCCCATGGAGCTCGAAAAGAGCGCTTGAAACCCCAAAACACCGATCAGTGTGCTGCCGTGCAGCAGCCTCATATGGTCTCCCGCGGCAGGTTTGACAGCAGGCCGCGGGCCATGCCCGTCACGTCCCGGACATGGCCGTGCTCTGGTGGTGATCCAAAGCGCTGCCCTGTGCAGGCACTGCGCATCAAATTGAGTGGGCGCGGCGCTCGCCAGGCACAGCCCGCCGATCTGCACCCATGCCGGACATGACACAGGGCCCCCGCGGCGCAGACATCCCGACGGCCTCGACCGCGTCACGCTCGCTGATGCAGTTCGGGACCCCTCCACCGGGCGGACCGTCCATTCCCGGAGCGTCGTCGATCCTCTGGCGGGCAGAGGGCCCGGTGCCGACGCGGGGCCGGTGCGCGACCCCGTCCGACGCATTGACTGGGTGTTCGGCGATCAGGCCCGCGACGCGGACACAAACTGCCGATCGCTGGGCATGCCCCTCAGGGAGCACGGCGCCGCCCTCGCCCGCGATTTCGACGTGAATGGGACCGGGGACACCGGGGTGGGCACGTTTGCCCGCGGCGCGCCCTTTGAGCTCGGGGATGTCGGCCGACCACGACCAAACGCACTGCAATCCCTGCACGGCCCCCAGTGTCTACTCGGCGGCGTTTGGCACGCCGAAATCCTGGAACATGGAGGCGAGATCGAGAGTGGAGCGGGTGCCGATCGCGTCGAAGTTCTCGCCGAGCCACCGATCCGCGGCGCGCCGGCCGATGTCGCGGAGATGGGTGAGAAACGCCCACTCCGCGTTGAGCTTCGACGAGGCGCGGAGATCCAGCATCTCGCACGCGCCGTCGATCACATGCACCCGGACATCGCGAAAATCGTCATGGCTGACTTTGCCGCTGTCGAGGAGCTCCTGGATCGTGTGGATGAGGCGGAGATCGCGGAGAAGCGAGGCGTTGAACGTGATCTCATTCAGCCGGTTCAGAATGTCCCGGGCGCGGCGGGGCGTGCCCTTCCGCTCGATGGGATTGATCTGGACGATCAGGATGTCCGAACAGGGCGAGTGGTCGATGAAGGGGAAGAGGACCGGATTGCCCATATAGCCGCCGTCCCAGAAAGCGGTGCCGTCAATCTCGACGGCTTTGAACATGAACGGCAGACAGGCGGAGGCCATCACAACGTCGAGCGTGATCTCCGCGCGGCGGAAGACGCGCACCTTGCCGGTCTCGACATTTGTCGCGGAGATGAAAATCTCCATGTCCTCTTCCTTGGCGACTTTGTCGAAATCGACAAAGTCCTCGACCAGATCGCGGAGTGGGTTCAGATCGAACGGGTTCAGATCATAGGGCGAAGCAAGCCGCGAGAGCATGTCCATCCAGACATAGGCGGGGGAGCTGTCGAGGGACCAGTTCTCCTGCGCCACGTCAAAGAACGTGCGCTTGAACGGAGAACTCTGGCCGGCTTTCGCCACCTCCCACCAGAACGCCTCGAGGGCTGCGCGCGCGCCATCGGCACCGTCGTCATACATGCCCTGGGCGGCCACAAGGGCGTTCATGGCACCGGCGCTGGTGCCCGAGATCGCCTCGACCCAAAGCTTGTCATCCTCAAACATCCGGTCGAGCACCCCCCAGGTGAAGGCGCCGTGCGCCCCGCCGCCTTGGAGGGCGAGATTGATCGTCTTCTCGTGCTTGGCCGCGCGGCCCTTGCCCTTTGCCATCGTCCGTCTCCGCTCGGTTTCGGTGTGCCCGGGATGTCGGGTCCGCCTGCGCGCGCCCCC
>JBCDHQ010000195.1:0-9014 GCA_038749815.1 Pseudomonadota bacterium
CATCTGGTCTTCGTAGGGGTTGTCGAAGTTGTTGAACGGATCGCCGGAGACCGAGCCCCAGCCGCCATTCTCATCGCGCGTGTCGTAGCCGTAGACGCCGTCTTCGCTGATCTTGACGTCGCCCTCCGGAACCAGGGCCTCCGCGACGTCCGAGATCTCCTCGACGATGCCGTAGGTGACGCCCGCATCGGTTTGGATGTCGTCTTCCTCAACCAGATCGCCGAAGACCATTATCTGACCGATCAGATCCATCGCGTGGGCACCGCCGCCGCCATGCTGGTTCGAGATCACGTCGATCAGCGTGTCGTCGACGCCGTCTCCGTCGAGATCGATGTGCTGGACATAGATGTTGGCGGTGTGGCCGATGACCGCGATCTGGTCTTCGTTCGCGTTGTAATCCGCGATCACGACCATCCCGAAGCTGTCGGTCCAGTGATCGTGGAGCTCGTCATTCTCCCCCGCGACGCCGGCCCAGTTGATCGAGCCGTCGGAGCGGACGTGCTTTTCGATGATGTCGAGCTTGCCGTTGAGGAGCGAGGTGATCAGGAACGTGTCCTGGCCCGATCCGCCGATCAGGATGTCATCAGCGTGGAGCGGCTGGTCCTCATAGCCGTAGAGCTTCTGGCGCTCTTCGTTGACCTCGCCATCCGGATCGTCGCGGGTCGGCATCCCGACGGCGAGCTGACCGATCCGCTGCTCGCCCGAGTCGGAGCGCACCACCAGAAGGTCGTTGCCCGCACCGCCATGCGCATAGTCGGAGCCGCGGCCGCCGTCGATCACGTCGTCATCGGCGCCCCCGAGGAGGTAGTCATCGCCGTAATTGCCGAGCAGGTGATCGTCGCCAGCATAGCCGTTGACGACATCGTCCCCGCCCTCGGCATCGATCACGTCGACGGTCTGAGTGCCGTTGATCTGATCGTTGCCGTCGAAATAGGCCGCGCCCACGAAGTGCGATGGATGATAGTCGTCGATCGGCACAATCGTGGTGCCCTCGGGCGGGTTGGTGAACTCGTCGATCGACCCGAAGAGAGCCGAGGACTGCACCGGCAGACCGTCGATATAGAGATCGAGGTCCATGCCCCCGCCGCCATCGAAGTAGAGCAGCTCCACTCTGTAGAGGCCGCCCTCGAACTCCGACACGCGGCTCGTGGAATCGGAGCCGCGGCGCCCCTCGAACTCCATGAAGTCGACGCCGCCGAGCTCCAGCGAGAAACCGTCATCCGAGATCACCTCGATCTCGTGAACGCCCTCGGGGATGTAGATGAAGCCGGTGAGCGCCAAGCCGGACGGTCCCATCTCGAGATCGCCATTGCCGGTGACGCTGCCTGCGTCGTGGTCCAGGAACTCGGAGATCGTCGTGTCGCTGTCGCGCGACCCGTAGTCGATTTCCGTTGCGGTGAACGTCGCCTGTGGATCGATGCGAGACATGATGTCTTCAAGCTGTTCGATCGAGTTGATGCTGCCGCCCGGGGCGTATGCAGCGCCGGCCAGACCCGTGCCGGACATCGGGACCCCGCCCGGCGCGTCGTCCAGGGTCACCGCAGGTTTCATCCGCGGCGGCGTGTCGGGGTTTGAGGCGTCAAAGTAGCGATCGTACTCCATGACAAGTCTCCATTGGGCCGCAGCAGGCACTCCCTGAGCGGCGGTATTTCCGGGCACGACGATGCGTGGATTGTGTACTTGGAACTCAGGCTACCAAATGGGGTGCTCCTGCACCCACTGGGACAAGCGCAAGGTATCACAAGTTCCTGAGAGACAAAGCCAGGTGTTCAGACAGTTTTAGATTCGGCGTCAACCCGCTCACGTAACGAATTCTTCAGTCTAATAGCGGCCGTATCGTTGAGGACACGGTTTATGAAGTCTTCAGAACAACGTCACATCAAAAATAAACATATTAATTTCTTTATTCGACCGTAGCGGGATCAGGGCTGCAGAACGATCTTCGGCGCCGGCACACGCCCTGATTGAATATCTGCAAAGGCGGACGCTCCGTCGGCCAGGTCCCGCACCTCCGCCCAGTCGAGCGTGCCGAGCCGCCCGTCAAAGAGCGCCTGCGCCGTCTGACGAAAATCCTCGGCCGTATAGGTGTACGTGCCGATGAAGGCGATCTCCTGGAGCGTCATTCTGCGAATGTCGAGACCGGCACCGCCGCCGCCGAGGCCGATATGCGCAATCACGCCGCCGGGGGCCGCAGCCGCGCTGGCCGCTGCCCGCGTCGCCTCGATCCCCACCCCGTCGATGATCAGATGCGCATCGTCCGGAACGCCATCGGCCGGATCGACGCCGCGCGCACCGGAGGCGGCGCACGCAATCGCGCGACGCTCAGTCTGCGGCTCAACCAGATGGATCTCGCGCGCGCCCTCCGCCGCCAGCACGAGCGCAGCTCCAAGTCCAATCGCCCCACCCCCGAACACAACGCAGCGCGCCGCCTCCAGCGGCACCGGCAGAACCTCCCGCGCGCGGCGCACGGCGTGCCACCCACAGGCAATCGGCTCCACCAGGGCTGCGGCCGCCGTGGTCACGTGATCCGGCAGCGGCACCAGGTTTTGGGGCGGCACGGCGACCCGCTCAGCAAAGGCCCCTTCGCGCGGCGGCATCGAGATGATCTGGCGCACAGCGCAGAGGTTCTCGCGCCCCGCCACGCAGGCCGCACACACGCCGCAGGTCACGAGCGGATTGATCGTCACGCGCTGACCGCTGAGCGGCCCCGCGATCACCGTGCCCGCCGCCTCATGGCCGAGGATCAGCGGCGCGGGCCGTCGGGGATCGTGGCCCGCATAGGCATGCATGTCCGAGCCGCAAATGCCCACATGCGCGATCTCGATCAGAGATGCTGCGCCCACCTCCGGCTCGGGCGCCTCGCGGTAGACAAGGGTGGTCGGCCCCTCATAGATCAGCGCTTTCATTTTGCGGTGTAGCCTCCGTCGACGGACAGAACTTGGCCGGTGACAAACGCGCTCGCCTCCGAGCAGAGAAAGAGCGCGGGGCCGACGATGTCCTCAAGCCGCCCGTTCCGGCCGATGCAGGTCTGTGCCGCGTTCCGCGCCGCACGCTCAGGGTCGCTGAACACCGGTCCGGTGAGCTCGGTCGGGAAAAAGCCCGGCGCAAGCGCGTTGACGGTGATGCCATCGGCCGACCAGGCCTCCGCCATCGCCCGCGTCATCTGCGCAATCGCCCCTTTGGACGCGCCATAGGCGAGTCCTCCGGGGAACGCGCGATAGGATTGCAGCGAGGCGAGCGTCACGATCCGGCCCCAGCCGCGCGCGCGCATGTCGGGCACCAGCGCCTGCGCCAGAAAAAACGGTGCCCCGAGATTGAGGTCGAGCGTCGTCTGCCATCCCGCGAGCGTCACCTCATCGGCGCGTTCCCGTGTGTTGATCCCGGCGGCCGCGACAAGGATGTCAGGCGCGCCGAAGGGCGCCGACACTTGGCGGGCGATCTCCGCCTGATGGGCCGGATCGGCCAAATCGGCAGCAACAACCGCCGTCTCGCCCTCCGCCGCCTCAGACCAGGCGGACAGCGCCTCGGCCCGCCGCGCCACACCGACCACCCGGGCGCCCGCCTCGGCAAGCGCGGTTGCAATCGTCCGCCCGAGCCCGGCGCTCGCCCCAGTCACGCAGGCCGTCCGACCTGCGACGGAAAAGAGGTGATCTGCCATCACGGGCTCCTGTCAGAGATGGTCCTGGCTGGTTCGAGACGGCACCATCCGGCGTCTGGTCCCGCCGCAGCCCACGCGCCCAGCGGCACGTCGCGCCGGGCTCGCAGCCAAAGGGTCGACGGCCTCGATCTAGAGCCCCAGGCGAGCCGCCCCCCAAAACAAATGCGCGCACTATAAGACCGGGGCCCAAACAATCCCGCCACAGAGCCGCCACCGCTCATCCAGCGGATCTCCGCGCCGCGTCCACCTGATCAGCCCTCGGCGCTGAGGTCGAATGTCTCGCCCGGAAAGTACTTCTCGAGCCGGATGTCGGCCGTCCGCGCGTGGCCCTCCATCCCCTCGAGCCGGGAGATCCGCGCCGTCGCCTCCGCGACGGGACGCGCCGCCTCGCGGGTGGAGCGCTGCCAAGTCACGAGTTTCATGTACTTGTGCACCGAGAGCCCACCGGTGTAGCGGGCCGCCCCCGAGGTTGGCAGCACATGGTTCGGGCCCGAGGCCTTGTCGCCGAACGCCACGGTCGTCTCCTCGCCCAAAAAGAGCGAGCCGTAGCATTGCAGCCGGTCGCGAAACCACTCAGGCGCAGCCGTCTGCACATGAAGATGCTCCGGCGCGATCTCATCTGCGACCTCCGCCAGACCTTCGCGGTCCTCGACGACCATCACCTCGGCCATATCGGCCCAGGCTTTGGTGGCGTTGTCGCGGTTGAGCTCCGGCAGTTCCGCAATGCATTGCGGCACGCGGCGCAGGACCTCCTCGGCGAGCGGGCGGTGCGTCGTCGCCAACCAGACGGGCGAGTTGTATCCATGCTCCGCCTGCCCGACGAGATCCCAGGCCACCATCCGCGGATCCGCGGTTTCATCGGCGAGGATCAGGCTGTCGGTCGGCCCGGCAAACATGTCGATGCCCACCCGGCCGAACAGGATCCGCTTGGCCTCCGCCACGAACTGGTTGCCGGGCCCGACCAGAATGTCCGCCTTCGGCAACCCGAAGAGCCCGAACGCCATCGCCGCGATGCCCTGCACGCCGCCGAGCGCCAGGATCGTGTCCGCGCCGCAGAGATCGGCCGTGTAGATGATGGCAGGCGCGATCCCCGTGCCCGGCCGCGGCGGCGAACAGGCCGTGATGTGCCCGCACCCGGCCACTTTGGCCGTGGTCACCGTCATCAGGGCCGAGGCGATGTGGCTGTATCGCCCGCCCGGCGCATAACAGCCTGTAGCGCGACAGGGGATCGCCTTCTGACCCGCGACGAGCCCCGGCAAAAGCTCCACCTCCATGTCCTGGATCGTGGACTTCTGCGCCTCGGCGAACCGGCGGACGTTGTCATGGGCAAACCGGATGTCGTCCTTCAGCCGCTCGGGCACCGCGGCGGCCGCCGCGTCGATCTCGTCCCGGGTCAGGACCGTGTTGCCCTCATAGCGGTCGAACTTGGCCGCATAGCGGAGCGCGGCGCTGTCGCCCTCGGCTTCGATCTCATCGAGGATCGCTTGCACTGTGGCCCGGACATCGCCCGCGTCGTCGGTCGCGCGCCGGGAGGCCTTTTTCAAGTAAATGGCAGGCATGGGGGACCTCGTGAGAAGAGCAACGGTCAAGCGGGACGGGCGCACCCATCGCGACGACAGCGCTCACACCCACCTCATCGTGATATCCATCTCAATTCGCCAATGCAAGCGCTTACATCTTGCGAAAACAGCCCGTCAGCCGATAGCGTTCCCGCGGAGGCACGGGATGAAGAGCCAACCCACGCTTGAGGATGTTGCCCGGCTTGCCGGCGTGTCGACAGCAACGGTGTCCCGGGTGCTCAACACTCCGGATCTGGTGCGTGCGGAGACCCGAGATCGGGTCCGCGCAGTGGTCGATCAACTGGGCTACACACCCCATTTCGGCGGCCGCGCCCTCGCGATCCGCCGCACCAACACAGTCGGCGCGATCATTCCGACGATGGAGAACGCCATTTTCGCGCGCGGCCTCCAGGCCCTCCAAACCAGGCTCGCGGCCCGCGGCGTGACGCTCCTCGTGGCGACATCGGATTTTGATCCGATCCAGGAGGAGGAGCAGATCCGCGCCCTCCTTGCCCGGGGCGTCGATGGCTTGGTGCTGATCGGAGAAGCGCGCGGCGCGGACACATATACCTTCCTCGCCCGCCGCGAAGTGCCTGTCGTCCTTCTCTGGAGCCACCGCGAAGGCTGCCTTTGGACCTCCGTCGGGTTCGACAACCACCGCGCAGCCGCGGAGATGGCGGCGCTGGTCGTGGCCTCGGGGCATCGGCGCGTGGCAATGGTCGCCGGTGTGACCGCCGGAAACGACCGCGCCGCAGCGCGCGTCGAAGGGGTGCGCGCCGCGCTCGCCGCCCACGGTGCGCCCCCGCCCCGCGTTGTCGAGGCGGCCTACTCGATCGAGGCGGGACGGACCGCCGCAACGACCCTCCTGACGCAGGACCCGGCGCCGAGCGCGATCATCTGCGGCAACGACGTGCTCGCGGCGGGTGTCTATATCGCCGCTCGCGACCTCGGGCTGCGCATTCCCGATGACATCTCCGTCACGGGGTTTGACGACATCGACCTCGCCACTGTCCTCGACCCGCCCCTCACCACAGTCCATGTGCCCCACCGCCGGATGGGCCAGGCGGCCGCCGAGGTTCTCCTCCGCCTCGCCGATGCACCCGCCCATGTGGAGAGCATTGCCCTTGAGACCGAGATCCGCGAGCGTGGCTCGCTCGGTCCGGGGCCGTCCGAAACGGCACAGTAGAGCGCCAACCGCTCGACTCTGCCGCAAGCGCATGGATCGGTGCCGCAAATTTGCTAAAATGCCAGCTAGCTTGTCGACACCGACAAGAGGTTTGGGGATTGGCCTGATGCAGGAGAAGACAGAGCACGCATCGGCCGCGATGGACGACCTCGGCCGCATCCGCAAGGAGGTCGCCGACGCTGTGCGCGCCGCGGCCACTGTCATGAGCGGCGAACGCCGGACACGCCAACGTACGCTGGCCCAAGAGGTCGATGAGCTGCTGCCCGTGATGACGGTGGTCGGCCAGATGAAGGCCGGCAAAACGGCCGTGATCAACGCGCTGCTGCGCCGCCCGGGCTTCCTGCCGAGCCACGTCAATCCCTGGACAAGCGCTGTCACGTCGGTGCGATGCCACGTGCCCGGATCAGAGAATCGGGCCGTTTTCGAGTTTCTCGGCCGCGGCGATTGGGCCGCACTCAGCGCGGGCGGCGGCCCACTCGGAGAGATCGCCCGCCGCGCCGGCTTTCCCGAGCAGAGCGCACGGATCGCCGCGCAGGCCGAACGCGTGCGCGCCCGCGCGGCAGAACGCCTCGGCCCCGATTTCGACCGGTTCCTCGATCGGTCGCATGTCTTCAACGAAGTCTCGCCCGCCCTCGTCGCGCGCTATGTCGCCGGGGGCGACGGGCCGAGCAATGCCTCCGTCGGCCTTTATGCGGAGCTGACCAAACGGGCCGATGTCACGCTCGGCGCAGAGGGGCCGGGCCTGCCGCGGATCATCCGGGACACGCCCGGCGTCAACGACCCGCTCCTCCTCCGCGAGAACGCGACGCTCGAAGCGCTTCGCGACACCGATGTCAGCATCGTCGCGCTGAATGCCGGTCAGGCGATGACGACGAGCGATCTCGGACTGATCCGGATCCTGTTCGCGATTCGCGCCGAAAGCCTGATCGTCTTCGTCAACCGCACCGACGAGCTCTCGGACCCCGAAGGCCAAGTGGACGCCATTCGCGAACGGATCGGCGCGACGCTCGAGCATTACGGCATCGACGCGACCCCGCCTGTGATCATGGGCAGCGCCGCCTGGGCCGAGGCAGCGCTCCTCGGCGATCTCGGCCGCCTTCCCGATGGCTCCCGCGCCCTCCTTGAGCGGGTCGCGCGGACCGAGGGGCTGAACCCGCTGACCGCCGCCTGGCGCCGCTCGGGCATCGTCGCGCTCGAGACCGCGATCTCCCGTGTCCTCGGCGAGGGGCTGGTGCGCCGGAAACTCGGCCACGCCCTCCGCCTCACGCTCTCGATGCTCCGCGCCGAAAGCGACCGGGCCGCAACGCGCGCGCCCGACGGCCCGCGCCCCAACGCCCGCCAGGTGGCCGACCGGCTTGACCGGATCGTGCAGCGCAGGACGGCCGATCTCGACCGCGCCATCGACGCCCATGCGATGGGCTTCAAGCGCGAGTTCCAGGACGTCGTCGAGACGTTCATCGCTGAGGAAACCCGCGCCCTTGAGGCCTCCGCGTCTGAGACCATCTGGCTCCAGGGATGGACCGGCAATGGCGCGCGGCTGCGCAGGCTGCTCAGCCGGCTCTACTACCGCTCGCTCGATGAGCAGACCGAGCGCCTCCAAAAGGTCTTCCAGACCACGGCCCGAGATCTGGTCCAAGTTCACGCGGACCTCTCCGGGGGCGCGGCGGAGGACCTAGTCGCACCACCGCAAGTGCCCGAGCCCGGCGCGCCGGTCGCCATCGGGGCGACACTGGCAATCGACGTCGGCGGGCGCTGGTGGTACGGGTGGGGCGCTGCGCGGGCATCGCGCGTGTCGCAGGAGTTGGCAGCCGTGATCCGGCGCGAAGGGAAAGCGATCATCGACCGTCTCGAGACCGAGAACCGGCTGGCACAAGCCGTGGCCGTGCGCAAGGAGTTCGGGCGCTTCCTCGCCTCCGAGTGCACGCCCCTGATTGAGCTTGCGCAAGGCGTGCGCCCGGCCACTCCGCCGCCGGTGGGCCAGCCCGCGATTGAGCGTCGCGTCCTCGCCGCGCTCGCCTCGCTGACGGACGGGCCGGCCAAAGACGACATCGCGGCTCAATAAGGTGAGTGGCGCGACGGCGGAGGCGCCGCGAGATCTGCCGACCGTGGTCGTGATGGGCGAGTTCAGCGCCGGAAAGTCGAGCCTGATCAACCTCCTTCTCGGCGAACAGCTGATGCCGACCCAGATCACGGCGACCCAGTCTCCGGCCTATCTCCTCGGCTATGGCAGCGACCCCCGGATCCTCGCCGTCCGGCGCGATGGCGGGATCGAGGAGGTGCAGACAACAGATCCGATGACGCTCGACTATCGCCGCTACGAGGTCGTGCGCCTCCGCCGCCCGGCGCCCGTGCTGAAGCGGTTGATGATCATCGACACACCGGGGATCTCCGACCCGCTCCTCCCGGCCCATGCGCTCGCCGATTTTGCCGACACCGCGGACATGGTTCTCTGGTGCACGCTCGCCACTCAAGCCTGGCGCGAGAGCGAGCAATCGTTCTGGCGCGAGATGCCGTCCCGCCTGAAGCGGAGCTCGACGCTCGTCGTGACCAAGACCGATCTGTTGCGTGCGGGCGATCTCGACCGTTTGCAAACACGCCTCGCCGCCGAGAC
>JBCDHQ010000196.1:0-8755 GCA_038749815.1 Pseudomonadota bacterium
ATCACACCATGGCCGCGTTGCCAGAGTCCGAGATCATGCAGCGCTGGTGGGCGCATATGGCGGACGTGATGGAGACCGCGCCCGACAACAAACCGATCGTCACAGCACTCACGCCTGTGTTCCACATGCCATGAGATCCGCAGCGTGACCCATGTCGCCGTCATCGACATCGGCAAGACCAATGCCAAACTTGTGCTGGTCGACACCGAGACGATGACGGAGCGTGCCGTGGTCACGCGACCCAACACTGTGGTGCACGGCCCGCCCTGGCCGCATTTCGATGTCGCGGGGCACTGGCGCTTTCTGCTGGACGCTCTTGGCGAGGTGCATCGCACATATGGGGTCTCCGCGATCTCGGTGACGACCCATGGCGCGGCCGGCGTTCTCCTCGATCAGACGGGAGGCTTGGCGGCGCCCGTTCTGGACTACGAGCACTCTGGGCCCGACGCCCTCGCCGAGGCCTACGACACGCTCCGCCCTCCGTTCGAGGAGACCGGTTCCCCCCGGTTGCCGGGGGGCCTCAACCTCGGCGCACAGCTCCACTGGATGTTCGCGACGGATCCGGGGCTGCGGGCTCGGGTCGCGATGTGCCTCACCTACCCGCAATACTGGGGATACCGGCTCACGGGCGTGGCGGCGAGCGACGTGTCATCCCTCGGCTGCCACACCGATCTGTGGGCGCCGAGGGCGCGCACGTTCTCTACGCTGGTCGAGCGGCTGGGCCTCGCGGGCAAGATGGCGCCCGCGCGTTCCGCGTTCGACGTCCTCGGATGCATCCTGCCGACGGTTGCACGCGAGACCGGCCTGCCTCGAGAGACGCCGCTCCATTGCGGCATCCACGATTCGAACGCCTCCCTGCTCCCTCACATCCTGACGCGCGAGCCGCCGTTTTCGGTCGTCTCCACCGGGACCTGGGTGATCGCGCTGGCGATCGGCGGGGTGGCCACAGTGCTCGATCCCAAGCGGGACACATTGATCAATGTGGACGCACTTGGCGCGCCCGTGCCCTCGGCCCGCTTCATGGGCGGGCGTGCGTTCGAAACGGTGATCTCGGGCCTCCCGGCCCCGCCCAGCCCTGATGACGTCCGGCATGTTCTGGATCGCCTGATCATGCTCCTCCCCTCGGTCGTACAAGGCTCGGGCCCCTTCCCGGAGCGGGCTGCGCGTTGGCTCGGAGGAGAACCGCCCCTTGGCAGCGGCGCGCGAACCGCCGCGGCCAGCTTTCATCTGGCGCTGATGACGGCCACCTGTCTCGACTTGATCGGACATCGAGGTCCCATCGTTGTCGAAGGGCCCTTCGGGACCAATGCCGAGTTCTGCCAGATGCTGAGTGCCGCAACCGGCTCACCGGTGGCTGTGTCGGATGGCAGAACCGGGACCAGCCAAGGGGCCGCGATGCTCGTCGACGCCACATCTCATCTCAAGCGCCCCACGGTCACACTCCCACCGACCGCCCACATGCAGGACTATGCGCTGCACTGGCAGAGGTCAGTTCAGGAGGGAGCGGCAGCCCAAGATCCCCGGACGCCGCGATCAGGACGCTAGGCGGCGCGGGTGAAGGCGACCATCTTTTGAAACGGATGGCCATAGTCCTGGCGGAGTTCACATGACGCGCCGGCCCACGCGCAGGTCTGTTGAACAAGGGAAAACGGATAGTGGTAGGGGTCGCGCGCCGGATAGCTGATGATCGAATCCTGCTGGTTCCAGGACTTGGGCTGCTCAACAGGCCACTCCTCGTCGAGGATGATCATGCTCGAATAGTATGTGCCGCCCGGCTTCAGCTTGGGCAGCACGGCGCGCAGACACAACAGGATCGAGTTCAGCGTCAGGTGGCTGAACACCGAGTTTGAGAATGCAATGTCCAGCGTGCCGTCCGGGATCGGGTCAAGCGCGAACCTGTCCGTGGCAAAGAGCGTCGCACGCTCCGTCGAGATCCCTTCCGCCTCGCAATGCTGGCGCCCGCGTTCGAGCGCCTCGGCATTGATGTCGACACCGTAATAGCGCCCGGTCTCGAGCTTCGGCAGAATAAGCTCACCCAACCGGAGGTCAGCGCAGCCGAAATCCAGCACATGGGTGGCCGCGTCCAATCCGTGGCGGTCCAGAAAGTCGATCTGAAACTTCCCGTACCGCTTACGCCCCTTCATATTCCTGACAGTGTTGAAGGAGTTCTTGATGTATTGATTGTCGGTCAGGAATTTCATCCGAGCCATTTCCTCAGCTGCGCAAACAAGCATTGCGTGTATCGGATAGGTGCCACTGGTCGGCAGAGCTGTCCAGCACCGCATGACCTGACGCCGCCTTTCGGTCAAGACCAAGGAGGCCGCACGTGGCGTGCCAGAGTGTTGGCCGTCCGCGCCAAGCCAGCCGCAGCGAGCACGGTCGTGGCCTCAGGCTCGGTGTTCGGAGTATCTCGGGGTACTCTTGCTCGGTCATGCCAGCCCCTTGATCTCCGCCTTTGCATCGTCACAACGGCACCGTGCGGCAAATCTGAAGTAAAAAATCTGACCTCATACGGCGCCTGATTTTGGGAAGGTCGTCACTTTCGTTGTATTTTCCGAATTATTTTGAAAAATTTCTTTGAGGTATTTGCACGCATCTCAAGGATGCAGAATTTGAATCGATCAAAAGATTCTCAGTTCTTTCTTTCATAGCCTTTTGATAAATTTGATCACTCCGCCACCAACCCATGGAAAAGAAACATGTTGTCTCGAGCGGAGGTGTTCAGGCACGCATCAACAGTTTTAGCGCCCTAGCGGAAACCGGTGCCCTCACTTCGTTGCACGCCAATGTTGACGGCGGGAGCCCGCGGAAAGGGGCGAGCGACCCTGCTCCTCTTGACAATGCACACGTCACTTGACTGCACGGGCGCCGCGTAGGCGCTTGCCTATGAGCGCGCCTCGCCACCGTGTTCGGCGTCCAGGCACAACTCTGGTTTGCATTCCTCTGCCACGCCGCGCCGCTGCTTGCCTTGAGCCGACCGAGGCCGCGCGAATGCGAACGACCCGGCCAACCGCAGGCTTACGCTGGTCAACGCGCGCCTTGGTCCCCATGGCAGGGCACCCTGGTGTCTGCCCGGGATGCGGAGCGCTGTCTCCACTCCGTGATCCGCCCTTAACTGTCCAAGTGGGCTCTGCGGTCCAAGGCGCTTGGCTCAGCCGATTGTGGGGCCATCACTTGGCCTGTCCTCGCTGGCTTCACCCGCCGGCGCCAAGGGCTGTTTGCGGTGATGATTGAGCCTCGCTCAAGAGGGGTCTAAACCGGCCGTCCTCGGTGTCCAGCGCGGCTAGGTTGCCATCCTTGCCGTCACCGTCTCACGCATGTTGGGTCGCGGGTTTGGGACACGGACGTAGCGCAACAGCTCTGCTCGGTTGCTCTCAACGCGCTCGCAGGCGTCTGGCGGCTCGTGCGCGTTGCCAAGAGTGACAGGACCATCCACGAGCGCGGGCCCTGGCGCGCGAGTGCGGCGCTGAGACTGCGGCCGTGTCTCGGGCGAGGTCTGGCCCAACCGCATCGCCCTGGGCGCACCAGCTCACCCCCGGAGAGGCACGGGGCCTCTTCGCAAAGACATGCCCCCTCACCCTAGACATGGCCCATGAAACGCCCTTCTGAGGACGCTTTGAAACCGCTGCGACCGTGCGTCTGGCCTTGGGCTACAGAGCGAAACCCAGCGGACCGACATCCGGCAGTGTCGGTTCCCACCAGTCGGCCGTTAGCCATCTGCCGTCGTCCTCTGGCGAGGTCGCCTCCATGCCCTGACAGCGCAGCTGGTTTGCCACGCGATCAAGGATCCAAGCGGAGACATCCGCCGCTCCGTTCCGCACGTCGATGGTGCAACGACCAAGATCCTACTCCCCCGTACCCGTGCACAAAGCTCTGTTCGCCGGTCCCCACCCCGGAAGCGGCCCCCGCCACTGGATGGCGAGGGCAGATGCCCGCCCCGCGGATGCCGAACGCAAGTTCGATCCGACCCTGTTTGGCGACCATGTCCCAATCGGCCGCCAAGCAGGCCTGCAACGCTTCAGTCTTGGGCTCATTGCACCTCCGTTCGCCGACAGCTCGGACGCACTCGACACGAAGATGGGCGGTTCTCGGCCCTCTATTTCGTATTCGACGCGCTCGACCCAACGCTCCCGATGTCACTTGCATTGAGGAACGCGGCAGGGGCCGGGCGAGCCCACATTGCGCGCCTGCGGCTTATGCTCAAGCGGCGTCACCGGCGGGTTGAGGTCGGGCATGAGGGCCAGACCGCCACTGTCGATTTGACCCTGATGCACAGGGGGGCACTTTGCCGAAGTCGTGCGGCACGAGGTCCCGCACCAGACACAAACGCATGCCTCCGCCAACCGCCCTCGCGAGGCGCCGGTGGTCCCGAACCGGAATGCGATCTGAGGTGGCGACAGCGACGCCAGACCGCGCATGCCCTTTGACGCAAGGGTGTCCGCCCGGGGCATGCTCCACTGGCGGCCTCCGGCACGCATCGCGCCATTGATCTCAGCGCCGATGGCCCAACGCGCTTGCGCGCGAGTTGACTGGTGCTCTGCGAAAATGGACATCCCTTGCGTGTCCAAGACGATCTCGACCGTGGCCGCCACGGACGCCCTTCGACTGTTTGAACCAAGCATGTGCGCTGCACCCGCTGGACCGAGGGCGGCCCCCCCACTCCTGCTCTTGAAGCTGGTATGGCAGGCGGCTCGCGATACTGCAGAGATCTCCGAGCGCGCCGCTGCCAATTGCTGCACCACTCGGGCGCGCCCGACCAAAGAGAACCACCGAGTGCTCCAGCAGCGCGCCGGGACCCGAGCGCTGCGCCCCAGCAAAATGGGTAAAGGGGAGCACAACTGTAGCCCCTGTCCTCGCCTGATGGTGTGAAACGGCACCGGATGATGTGCCGAACACGCTCCAAGAGCGTGCAGTTAATGTCCGCATTGACTCAAATCGCCGAGGGCGCCCGTGCTCAGATCTCGGCGAAGACCTTGGAAAGCCCTTGAGGCTCCCTGGCAAGGCCGGGTCAATCACTCCGTCGTGGCTTGAGCCCGTGGAGGTCTCTTTGGGCGACCAGGCTGCATGCCACCTCACGTCAAAGCTGACGGGCAGACCGGATGGGGCCGCGACCGCCCACCTCCCATGCAGCACGCCCGCCGCGCCACAGTCTGCAACGGCGGCCCGACACTTTTCTTGTGTCTCTCCGCATTCGACGGAGCCTCGGTCGAACCCCACTTGATGCTCACCAAGGGGGCGGTGTGCGTCCATCCGTTGCGATGGCGAGATCACCGCGGCTCACGGGTCCGCACGCGCTCTCTCTTTGCCTCAACGGATCGCATCAGCGCGGCGGAGGTGGACGAGCTGCGGACATATGATGTGTCTTGAGGTCCATTTGGCCTCGGCAGCGTCGTATGTGGCGAGCTCCTGGCGTGCGAGGTCTCGCAGCGAAGGAGCGGTGGTCCCCACAGCGTATCGCGGGGGCCTCTCAACCGTCGTCGTTGATCCGTGCTCCTGACGTAAGGGGCGCGCGCATTGCGAAGCTCCAGAGTTGTACTGCAAGAACGGCACCGCGCAGGTCGGCCGGTCTTCCACCGCTGGGAGCTGAGCTTCATCTTCGGGGGCCGTGTCGGCGCGATGACGGAGCAGGGCTGCAGGATTGCCCGCTTTGCATGGAAGCGGAGATCAGGGGGGCAACAATTGACCCGCGTCGACCCGGACGGCGGATGTGCGCGCCCTCGCTAAGACCTCGCGCCTTCTGATCGAGAACACGGCCTGCGGGATGGACGCATGTGCCTTGTCTAGATCACGCCTGCGGACGTCAGGCTGAATGTCGCCGAAGCGCTCATGCCAGCACCGGAGACACCCTCTACACATGCTGTGGTGTTGGCGACATGACCGTCAGCCTGATGCTTCGGGTTGGGGCCCATGCCGGTTCGTCTCCTTTGCGGACGGACCCGGACCGAGTTGGGCCGGTTGAACCGCGCGGATGCAGCGATGCTCGGATGGTGGCCTTGGCCACACCCGGTTGTGAGTGGAGGGGTGACAGCATCCACGCTGCGCCGAGATCACGACGGGCGAGAGCCGCACCAAAGCCGAAGACGGCGCAAACCGCGTGCCTGAAACGGCGATCATTGCTTGTCGCGGGTCCCGGAGGGCGAGGAGCCTCCGGGGGATCGAACCGGGCACGCGCGGCCTGCACACAAGACGGCACCAAAGACGAGGCGCGCCCCCTTCGTTCGCCAAAGACGCGGAGACGCTTGCACAGATCTGGCGTCGTTGGGCCTTGGGGGCGCGCTAGGTGCGTGCGCGCCGGCCGCACGCGTCGAGAAGAACCAGCGCCTCGCGCGGGCTGACACCCTCCTGCCCGAGCTGGGCCAGCACGTGTGCCCGCGCGACCTCCGATCGGCGGACCGCGTAAGCGAGCGTGTCGGCGCGCTCTGCGGCGACGAGCGTGGCGACGAGCGCACCGGTCGCCTCCGATGCATCGGTCTCCAGGATCCGGTCGGCCGCGGCCTGCCGCACGGCCAGGGCTGGGTCGGCGGCAAAGGGCAGCGCCGTCTGGGGTGGCATTTGGGCCACGGCGGCTGCGCGGATCAACGGGTCGGGGTCTGAACCCATCTGCGTGAGGGCATCGGCCGGAAGCGTCCGCGCGGCGCGGAGGGCCGCCAAGCGGATCGCAGGATCGGTGTCACGTGCACCAAGCGCCGCGGCGGCATCGACAGCGTCCGAGCGGTCCGCCCGCGCCGCAAGCGCCCGCCACGCGAGGCGTTTGAGATCGGGATCCGTGCCTGTGGCGCGCTCCAGGAGGGCTGTCTCGATCTCTCCGCCCGGAACCGTCGCACAGCTCTGCATGGCCTCGCCCGAGAGAGCGCTCGCCACGTCGGACGGCCCTTCCACGGCGCGGCGTTTTCGACGCTTGGCGGCTGTTTCTTCGGGCGTGTCCTCCGCCTCTGGGACCGGCGCGGCTGGCTCCAGGATCGACGCGAGGGTCGACGTCTCGGGACCTGCGCCCAAAGGATCGGCATCGATGATGTGCCCCTCGCGGGAGATGGCCACGCGCGGCGGACCGCCTTCCGATTTCGCCATTCCGACATCCGGCGCGGCCACGTCTGCATCTTCTTCGGGAAGATCCGTTGAGGGGAGCCACGTGCCCGCGATCGCGGCCGCAATGGCCGTGATCGCGTCCGGATCGTCGGGCCGGTCGGCCAACGCACAGAGAACAGCCGTTCGAACCTGCTGCGCGCGACATGCCAGGAGGGGCGTCAACGCGTCCACGGGCACGCTAAGGCCTGCCAGCGCCCGAACGGCCGCCACGCGGATCTCGAGGACGGCCTCCGGATCCTCGGCCAGCGAGAGAAGCGGCGGTGCCGCGACCTCGGGCGCGATGACCGGCAGTTGCCGGACAGCCGCGGCCTTCAAGACCCGCGGAGCCGAGGCGCACCAGGCCAGCATGTTGTCCCGAAGCGCAGAGAACACCTCCGGGCTCGACGGGCGTTCGACCCGCTCGAGCGCCGCCGCCTGAACCTCCGGGGCGGGGTCGCGCAGAGCCTCGAGGAAGAGCTCAGGCGCGTCCGCATGGTGGAGCGCCGCAATCCGCACTGTGGGATCGGGATCCGTCCGAGCACGCGACGCCACGTCCGGATCGCTCGGTGCCAGGAGCGCAACGCCGAGCGCCCGCAGCTGCGCGTCGTCAAGCGCCAGAAGCTGCCACGCCCGATCCCGGAGTAGGTCTCCGTCCAACTCCGTCAGCACACCGGCGGCGCGGCGTCTTGAGAGACCGTGCTCGCGCTCGAGAACCTCAAAGAGGGCCCCAATGCCATCGCGCCCCATCCCCGAGCAGGCGCGAAACACCGGCAGATCGACCTCCTGCCCCAGCTCGTCCTGACGCGCGGCCAGAAGATCCGAAAGGGCGTCAGTCTCACCGCGCCGGCCGAGCGCACGGATGCACGCGATCTGCACGTCGAGCCAGTCTTCCCAGTCGCTGTTCTCGTCCTCCCACACCACGAGGTCCTCAGCGCGCGAGCGCACAAGCGCGCGCAGAAGATCGCGCGACGCCGCATCGTTGGCTCGCTCAAGCCCCGCAATCGCCGCAAGTTTGACCTCGCGCACCGGATCACCGCTCAGAGATCGACAGAGAAGCGGGGCCTCCTCAGGTCCGGCCAGGGGTGCCAGCGCCGCCATCGCATCGGTGCGGACATCCGGGTCGGGATCGAGCAGCGCCCCTGCGAGGATCGGAAGAGCCCCCTCCCGCGCGAGCGCGAGGCCCGCCACGGCGCGGATTGCGGCGCACCGGAGCACCTCGTTCTCGGAGGAGAGGTGGCGCGAGAGCACCTGTGCAGGATCGGGCAGGACGCCGCTCAGCTGGTCATCGGGCATTGCTCGGACGCTCTCCCCCACCTCAAGCGATGTCGCGGCGGGCGAAGGACATCGAGCGGAACTGCGTCTTATAGGGGCTCGGGCCCATCTTGCGCACTTTGCCGACGCCCATCTTGTAGTTGTAGTTGCCGCTGATCCAGTCGACGACGCGGCCCGCAAGCGCGTTGGCCGGCTGCGCGGTGTGGAGGAAGTCCATGTAGCCGAGGTTCTCCTTCACCGCCGGCGTCACGATGGCGACCGCCGTGATCGAGGCGCGCGTCAGCTCGATATGCCCGTTCCGCAGGAGCGAGGCGAAGTCGAAATCCGAGCCCTCGACGCCGACGATCGTGTCGGTCTGGACGGGGATGCGGTCGGAGTAGACCTGGACATAGTCGCCGTTCTCGATCCCGCGGGCCTC
>JBCDHQ010000197.1:0-8721 GCA_038749815.1 Pseudomonadota bacterium
CACCCAGCGCGAAGACCTGCGGGCGAAGTTCACCGGCACCGCCGACAAGGTCGTCAACCTCATCACCTTCTACGCCCAGGAGGTCCGGGAAGTGCTGGCGAGCCTCGGCGTTCGCTCCCTCGATGAGGTCATCGGGCGGGCCGACATGCTGACCCAGGTCAGCCGCGGCGCCGATCACCTGGATGATCTCGACCTCAACCCGCTGCTGATCTCCGTCGACGCGGCGGAGCGGATCATCTACGACCGCTCAAAGCCGCGCCAGGGCGTTCCCGACACGCTCGACGCGCAGATCGTGCGCGACGCCGAGCCGTTCTTTAAGGACGGCGAGAAGATGCAGCTCTCCTATGCTGTCCAAAACACCCAGCGAACGGTCGGCACGCGCGTCTCGTCCCACATCGTGCAGCGGTTCGGGATGCGGAACCGTCTTCAACCCGATCACCTCCATATCAAGCTGCAGGGCTCAGCCGGCCAGTCCTTGGGCGCATTCGCGGCCCCTGGTCACAAAATCGAGGTCTCGGGCGACGCAAACGACTATGTCGGCAAGGGCCTTTCAGGCGGCTGCATCGTCGTGCGTCCGCCGCTGGCCTCACCGCTTGCCGCTCACGACAACACGATCATCGGCAACACCGTGCTCTACGGAGCAACAGGCGGACGGCTCTACGCCTCCGGTCGCGCGGGTGAGCGCTTCTGTGTGCGAAACTCGGGCGCCGAAGTGGTGGTCGAGGGCTGCGGGTCGAACGGCTGTGAGTACATGACGGGCGGCATCGCTGTGATCCTCGGCGCAATCGGCGACAATTTCGGGGCCGGCATGACCGGCGGCATGGCGTTCCTCTATGACGAGGCCGGCGTCGCGGAAGAACGTCTGAACTTGGAGACCCTGGTCACGGCACCGGTCACCTCCTCCCATTGGGAGGGGGTCCTGCGCGGCTTGATCGAGGCCCACACCGCTGAGACGCGAAGCGCCCGCGCGGCCGAGCTTCTGCGGAACTGGCCGGAGGCGCGGGCGCGGTTCCTCCAGGTGTGCCCAAGGGAGATGCTGGCACGTCTTGCCCATCCATTGAGCGATGCGGAGGCAATCCCCGCCGAATAAACCAAAGGTCCACTCAACCGGCGCCGCAACCCGGCGCTCGGTTGAGAGGACAGGCATGCTCTGCTAAATCCCCGGGGAGTATGGGGTTCCGCAATGTCGAAAGCCGAGACAGTCGAAATCGACGACGGCCAGGACGGGGAGGAGGAGGAGGGCAAGAAGCCGCCAAAACGGCGACGCCGCCCACCGCTCATCCTGCGCATCTGGAACTGGACTCTGCTGACCCTTTTCCTTCTGGCACTTCTGGTGGTGGGGATCGTGGCGCTCCTCAGGATTGTGAACCCGCCGATCAACTACTACCAGGCCTCCGAGTGGTGGCGCCTCGGCCAGCTCGAGCGGGAATGGCTGCCGATTGAGGTGATGTCGCCGCATTTGCCGCGCGCAGCCGTCGCCGCCGAAGACGCGAATTTCTGCCTCCATCTCGGCTTCGACGTGGAGGCGATCCGCACCGCCATCGAAGAAGGCGCGCAGCGCGGCGCATCGACAATCAGCCAGCAGACCGCCAAGAACGTCTTTCTCTGGCACGAACGAAGCTGGGTCCGCAAAGGGCTGGAGGCCGGCTTCACCCCATTGATCGAAGCGCTTTGGGGCAAGGAACGCATTCTCGAGGTCTATCTCAACGTCGCGGAGTTCGACACAGGCGTCTTCGGGGTAGAGGCCGCAAGCCGCCACTACTTCGGCATCTCGGCGCGCCATGTTGAGCCGGATCAAGCCGCCCGGCTGATGGCCATCCTCCCGAGCCCGAAGGCCCGCTCCCCCAACGCGCTCGCCCCGTGGCTGAGACGGCACGCCGGCCAGATCAGAACCGGAGCGGCCACAATCGTCGCCGACGGCCGCGCCGCCTGTTTTCAGTGAGCCGCTCCCCGGATTTGGGCGGCGGCGAGCGGGGCTCTGCTAGACGCCGCGCGCACTTAGCATGCGGATCCGCGCGTCGACCTCGCCCCGGTCGACATAGTGCCCGTGGAGGTGCCGCTCACCCGATGTTGGATCGAAGGCTTCCCGCCCGTGCAGCACACGGCGGTTGTCGAACACCACCATCTCGCCCGGCGCCAGCCGAACCGTGAGCTGGTACCGCGCCTCTCGCATCCGCTGCATCATGGCGCGATACGCCCGGTAATAGGCCTCAATGACATCGGTTCCCATGTCGAAGACATCGGCGAGATGCGCGTTCCATCGGATTTCGATCACGCGGTCCTCGCGGTCGCAGGTGATCACCGGCCGGCGCACGCGGATGTCTGTGGAGCGATCGTGGAACCGAAACGGAATGTCGATGTCGCGCAAGAGCGCGAAGGCCTCCGGGTCTTCCGTCCGAAGATCCTCGGCGATGGCAAACCCATCGGCGAAGACCGAGCCGCCCCCGCTCGCCCCGTTCTTGAGGCAATGCAGGAATTGGTAGCCCGGCGGCACCTCCTGGTTCGGCAGATCGGTGTGGAGTGGCAGCGCCTCCGATGTGTAGGCGAGGTTGTTGGGATCGGGCTTCGTGCGCACTTCAAATGTGGTCCCAAAATTGGTGCGCCGCAGAAAACCGACGCGTTCGGCCACCGCCACGCCCCTCTCGGCGGCGCCACCGACGCCCTCGACAATCGTGAGCCCCGTCGCGGCGAGCGTGCTCAGCCACGCCCGAAGCGCAGCATCCTCCGCGAGGATCGCATCCGCGGCGTGCCGCCCGATCGCGTGCCCATGGCGCCAGAGCGTCGGCGGGATCCGCGCATCATCGCCTCCGATCTGCCCCGGCCGGTGCCGGCGGAGCCACGCGGCGGGAAACCGGCTCTCATGGCCTTCGCCCGCCCAAGCGATGACAAGGGCATCCCCGTCGACGCGGACATCGTCGGGACGCGGCGCTGCGTCGACCGACAGGAGGTCGAGAACCCGCTCCTCAGTGTCGGGATGGAAGGCGTCCGGGCAATTGTCGCGGAGCCAAATGTAGGGATACGTGGCCGTGCCACCTCCCACGAACGAAAGCTCGAGCGCGCGCGCGCCCGGTTGAAGATCTGCAATGCTCATCGGTCCGATCTCGTTGGGTCAAGGGTGGGGCAATGGCGGGCGCGCGCACCGCTGGCGGCGGCCACCAGGCCTGAGGCTTGATCCGGGCCCGGGGGGCGCCGAGCGAGGGGTGAGGATCGGTCATGGGACAAGCCTGCCCCAGGCGCCCGCGCCCCTGCCCGCCTGCCTGCGACCCGGTCTGATCAAAACCGACCCCTCCTCATTGCGTACGCTGCGCCGGGCTCGGCGTGCTCTCTTGGGTCACCCGTCGCGGGGGCGGCCAGGACAGCGCCGCAAGAGCCGCCTCATCGACACCAACCAGGCGGAGCAGTCCCGCCCCCATGCGCCCCTCATCCCGGTCCGCGGCAAAATCCGCGAGGGTCAAGCGTTCCGGACCCACCACATTGCGGAGCGCGGCAAGCACCGGCCCCCACCCCTCTGCCAGATCATAGCGGCGAACAAAGCGCCGCGAGGGCAGCGGCGTCGCGCGACGGCCGAGATCGCGCTGCAGGCTTTGCGTCCACTCGGCATAGGTCCGCACGTAGAAGACCACGGCGACCGACGCCCCCTCCGCCGTCATCCCGTCGATCAGCAGACCAAGCCGGCGCGCAGCCCCGGGGTAGAGGCCCATCCGGCCTCGCACCGTTGGCCGCCCACCGAGAATGTCCTCGTGGCTGATCAGCGCATGGTCGACATGGCGGCAGGACCGCGCGAGCCGCGCGGCCTCCCGGCGGAGCGCCGGCGCCGCGTCCTGGACCTCTGCCTCGGTGTGGTGCTGGCGGCTGATCGCGCAAAACGCCCCGAGAATCGGGTCGCTCCGCGGCACCACACGCACCAGGGGGCGGAGTTTCCAGGCGTTCAGCCGCAACATCTCCTGGATAGACGTCGAGCCGGTTTTGTGCGGCCCAATATGGACTGTGATCCGACGCCCCGGCCGCGCCGGCAGACACCGCGCCTCAAGCCGCCGCCACGTGTGTCCAGTCAACGGTCGCTCGATCCATGGTGGCAGGGGCATGCGGTGACCTCGACGGCTCGACCCCGGACGATAGGCATCCGAACGTCGCAATCCAATCAGGAATTGTCGCCGGGCCGGCTAGACCCGCCCGCTGCCCCAGTGTCGAAATGAGACAAGAGAGAGGGAGAGCGCCGATGAAAACCAATGCCCGTGTCGTCGTCATCGGAGGGGGCGTCGTCGGGTGCTCGGTCCTCTACCACCTCGCTCGAGCGGGCTGGACTGATGCCCTTCTGATCGAACGCTCGGAGCTGACCAGCGGGTCGTCCTGGCACGCGGCGGGCGGCTTTCACACGCTGAACGGCGACCCCAATGTCGCAAAGCTCCAGGCCTACACCGTCGGTCTCTACAAGGAACTCGAAGAGATCTCGGGTCAGTCCTGCGGGCTGCACCTGACGGGCGGCTTTATGGTGGCCGACACCCATGAGCGGATGGACTTCCTCCGCACCGCGCATGCCAAAGGGCGCTATTTGGGCATGGACACCGAGATCGTGACCGCCGCCGAGGCAAAGGCGATGTTCCCGATCCTCGATGACAGCCACTTTGTCGGCGCGCTCTGGGATCCGGTGGAGGGGCACCTCGACCCTTCGGGCACGACCCATGCTTATGCCAAGGCCGCACGGAAGCTCGGCGCGGAGATCGCGCTTCGGACCCCGGTGAAGGAGCTCACGCAGGACCCGGACGGCACCTGGAACGTGGTGACCGAGCAAGGCACGGTGCGGGCCGAGCATGTGGTGAACGCCGCCGGCCTTTGGGCGCGGGAGGTCGGCCGGATGGCCGGGCTCGAGCTGCCGCTGCTGGCGATGGAGCACATGTACCTCTTGACCGAGGACATGCCTGAGATCATCGCCCACCAAAAGGAGACCGGGCGCGAGGTCTGCCACATCATCGACTTCAAGGGCGAGATCTACACGCGGCAGGAGCGCAACGGCCTTCTGGTCGGCACCTATGAGCGGGCGTGCAAACCCTGGAGCCCGGTTCAGACGCCCTGGGATTTCGGCCACGAACTGCTGGAGCCCGATGTCGACCGGATCGCGCCCTCGCTCGAGATCGGGTTCCGCCACTTCCCGGCGCTCGAGAAGGCCGGCATCAAGCAGATCATCAACGGCCCCTTCACCTTCGCCCCCGACGGCAACCCGCTGGTGGGCCCGGTCCAGGGGCTGACCAACTACTGGTCCGCCTGCGCGGTGATGGCGGGCTTCTCCCAAGGCGGCGGCGTGGGCCTCGCGCTTGCCAACTGGATGACCGAGGGCGATCCGGGCTTCGACGTCTTCGGCATGGACGTGGCGCGGTATGGCGAGTGGACGACGCTCCGCTACACCAACGCCAAAGTGCGCGAGAACTACTCCCGCCGCTTCCGCATCCGCTTCCCGAACGAGGAGCTGCCGGCCGCGCGCCCGCACCAGACAACGCCGCTCTACGACATCCAGACCCGCGACAACCACGCGGTGATGGGCGACACCTGGGGCCTCGAGGTGCCGCTCTGGTACGCGCCCTCCGCCGAGGCCGCGAAGGACGATCTGTCGTTCCACCGCTCCAACGACTTCGAGCATGTGGGGGAGGAGGTCCGCGCGGTCCGCGAGAGCGTGGGCATCTCCGAGATCTCGAACTTCGCCAAATACGAGGTCACCGGCGCGGGCGCCGAGAGCTGGCTCTCGCACCTGATGACCAACACCATGCCGCGGGTCGGCCGCATGGTCCTGACGCCAATGCTCAACGAGCAGGGCAAGCTGATCGGCGACTTTACCATTGCCCGGCCGGACGCGGACCGGTTCGTGATCTTCGGGTCCTCCGGCGCACAGATCTACCACATGCGCTGGTTCGAGGCGCATCTGCCCGCCGACGGCTCCGTCCGGGTGGAGCGGTTCGGCCAGCGCCTGATGGGCCTGACGATCGCCGGCCCAAACTCCCGCAAAGTGTTTGAGCAGCTGACGCATGAGGATGTCTCCCGCACCGCGTTCCCGTTCATGGCGCATCGCGAGATGGACGTCGCGGGCTGCCCGGCGCGGGTCAACCGGATCAGCTACACTGGCGATCTCGGCTACGAGATCTGGGTCGAGCCCTGCTACCTCCGCACACTCTACCTCGCGCTGAAGGAGGCGGGGGCCGCCTTCGACATCCGCGATTTCGGCATGCGCGCACTCCTCTCGATGCGGCTTGAGAAGAACTTTCCGACCTGGGCGGCAGAGCTCAGGCCGATTTACGGGCCATTCGAAGGGGCGATGGATCGCTTCGTAAAGCTCGAGAAGAACGACTTCATTGGCCGCGAGGCCGCAGCGCTCGAGCATGCGGAGGGTCCGCGCCTTCGCCGTGTGTCCTTCACAGTGGACGCGGGGATGGCCGACGTTATGGCGGATGAGCCGATCTGGGCGCGTGTCGGTGACACCGATTACGGGACCTGCGCGCCAACCCATGGCGGTGTGCCGCGCTGGGGCCTCGACGGAGGGGTGGCGGGGCGAACGGAACAGCAGCGGGATGGCGACTGGCGCGTCGTCGGGTGGGTGACGTCGGGCGGGTATGCGCACGGCGTCGGCGCCTCGATGGCGCAAGGGTATGTGCCTGCGCCGCTGGCGGCGGAGGAACGGGCCGATCTTTTCGAGATCGAGATCCTGGGCCGCCGGTGCCCGGCCGCGATCGCGCTCGAGGCGCCGTTCGACCCGACCGGATCTCGGATGCGTGCCTGACTCGACGTCACCTTCTCAGTTGTTGCTTTTGTCAAGAAGGTTACTATGTTCTGACAGCCGTTGGTGGCCATTTGGCATCGGCGGGGCGGCGAATGGCGGCTCACGGGCGCCACAGGGATGCGTCAGAGGCAAGGCTGCCATGAGGTAAACGCACTTCTCTGATGTCAGCGAACTGACATATTGCGCCGACGTGGAATAAGAATGACAGGACGGGAGGACGTCATGTTCGATGAATTTGACGCCACGGCCTACGCGAACGATCAGGGGGCACGGGCCCGGAAACTGTTTGCAGCCGTGGTTTTGGCAGCGCTCGATGATGCGATCGCTGACGACCGCAAGTACGGGAATGGACCCGAGGTGATTGCGCGCTGGGCACGCTCTCGCGATGGACGCGAAGTGTTGAGCTGCGCCGGGATCGAGCCGAATGAGCGCTGCGTGTCCGGGTTGATGTCTTTCGTGCAAAAAGGCGTCCGGACGTCCATCGCGCTCTCGCGCGAAGAGAGCGAGCGTCGCGCCGCAGCCTAAGATCTGATGTCGTCACGTCGCGGAACGGGCCTTCGGGCTCGTTTTTTTGTGCGCGTGGCGAGACCCGCCCGGTCCGGTGATGCTTGCGGTGCGAAGCACCGCTGTGGTCTCCTCCGTCAAAAGACATGAGTGTGGGGGGAACGGGTCATGAGCCACATCGTTGCGATCGATCAGGGGACGACGTCGAGCCGCGCCATCGTTTTCGATGCCGCCTTGCGCATCGTGGCGAGCGCGCAGGAGGAGTTTCGGCAGATCTTTCCCGCCTCGGGGTGGGTGGAACACGACCCGGCCGATCTCTGGTCGACCACGGCTGCGACCTGTCGCGGTGCGATTGAGCGCGCGGGCCTTGCGCCCGACCAAATCACCGCAATCGGCATCACAAATCAGCGCGAGACCACCGTCGTTTGGGACCGCGACACCGGTCGGCCGGTCCACAATGCCATTGTTTGGCAGGACCGCCGCACAGCCGAGCGCTGTGCAGCGCTGCGGGCCGACGGCGTCGAGGACATGATTGTCGAGCGGACCGGGCTCCTCCTCGATCCCTATTTCTCGGCCACGAAGCTTGCCTGGATCCTTGAGACCGTTGAGGGCGCGCGCGCCGCGGCGGAGGCCGGGCGCCTCCTCTTCGGGACGGTCGACACGTATCTGATCTGGCGCCTGACCGGGGGTGCCGCGCATGTCACCGACGCCACGAATGCCTCGCGCACGATGCTCTACAACATCGAGGGGCAAGGCTGGGACCCGGAGATCTGCAAGCTCTTCGGGATCCCGATGGCGATGCTGCCGGAGATCCGGGATTCCGCGGCTGAGTTCGGCGTCGCGCGCGCCGATCTCTTCGGTCGTGAGGTCCCGATCCTCGGTGTCGCCGGCGATCAGCAAGCCGCAACTGTCGGACAGGCCTGTTTCGAGCCTGGCATGCTCAAATCCACCTACGGCACGGGCTGCTTCGCCCTGCTCAACACCGGCGAGGCGCCTGTCCGCAGCTCAAACCGGCTCCTGACGACGGTTGCCTACCAGCTCGACGGAAAGCCAACCTATGCGCTCGAGGGGGCGATCTTCATTGCGGGTGCCGTGGTGCAATGGCTGCGCGATGGCCTCAAGTTTATCCGCGATGCCTCCGAGAGCCAGGCGCTGGCGGAGCAGGCCGATCCCGCGCAGTCGGTTTACCTCGTGCCGGCCTTCACCGGGCTCGGCGCACCCTATTGGGATGCGGAGTGTCGGGGCGCGATCTACGGGCTCACGCGCAACTCGGGCCCCGCGGAATTTGCAAAGGCCGCGCTCGAGAGCGTGGCGTTCCAGACCCGCGACCTCTTTGAGGCGATGCGCGCCGACTGGACGGGCGACGCGCGCGTGCTCCGTGTCGATGGCGGCATGTCGGCCTCGGACTGGACGATGCAGACCATCGCGGACATGCTCGGAGCCCCGGTCGA
>JBCDHQ010000198.1:0-8715 GCA_038749815.1 Pseudomonadota bacterium
CGCGCCCGCCCCAAAGAACATAGTTCTCGCCGCCGAGCCGCAGCGTCGCGTCAAGACAGGTCTTGACCGTTGCGGCCGCAGAGGCTGCGATCTCAGGATCCGGATTGGTGAAGGCACCGGCCATGTAGCGCCGATGCGAGAAGAGGTTGGCAGTGCCCCAGAGGAGGCGGGTGCCCGCCGTCTCCATCTTCGTGCCGAGATAGTCGACCATCCCGTCGAGATGGCGCGTGGTCTCGGCAAAGCTCGCCCCCTCCGGACGGACATCCGCATCGTGAAAGCAAAAGTACGGAATGCCGAGCAGAGTGAACAGCTCGAAGGCGACATCGGCCTTGAGGCGGGCGGCGTCGAGTGTGTCGCCGAACCAGGGTCGCTCAAATGTGGGGCCGCCGAAGGGATCGGTGCCGGGCCAGCAGAAGCTGTGCCAGTAGGCCACTGCGAAACGCAAATGCTCGGCAAGGCTTTTGCCGGCGATCACCTCCTCGGCGTTGTAGTGGCGAAAGGCCAGATCGGTGTCCGCGGTCGGATCAAAAGCAATGGGTTTGAGATCGCCGAAAAAGCCGGTGGTCATTGGGTGTCCTTCAAGGCTGGGTAGAGCGCGCGAAAGCGCGCATAGCCCGCCGCCACGGCATCTGAGAGGGCCGGATCGGGCTCGAAGCTCCGCGCGATCGGCGGGGGCGTCGCGACGGCAGCCGGATCGGCGCCCTCCGCGGCGATCAGTCCGAGGCGCGCTGCGCCAAAGGCAGCGCCGAAATCGCCGTCCTCCGGCAGATCGATGGGGCGGCCGAGGACGCTCGCCAGGAGAGAGAGCCAGTAGTCCGAGCGGGCCCCCCCGCCCGTCGCGACAAGGCGCTCGGGTGCGGCGCCCGCGCCCTCGAGCGCGGCGAGGCAGTCCCGGAGGGCGAAGGCAACCCCTTCGAGGACGGCGCGGGTGACCGCCCGCGCGTCGTCCTCTTGGCCGACGCCAATGAACGCACCGCGGATCTGCGCGTCGTTGTGCGGCGTCCGCTCGCCCGAGAAATAGGGCAGGCACATCGCGGGCCCCGGTGGAACAATCGTCGGGCCGAGCGCCTCCACCAGAGCTCCAGGCGCCTGCCCGGTGAGACGCGCGACCCAATTGAGCGCATCGGTGGCCGCGAGGATCACACCCATGTGGTGCCAGGTCACGGGCAGCGCATGACAGAATGCGTGCACCGCCCGGCCCGGATCGGGGGCAAAGCCTGTGGTTGGGACGAAGAGCACGCCGGATGTGCCGAGCGACACGAACCCGGTCTGAGGCGCCAGCACGCCGAGCCCGATGGCGGCCGCCGCATTGTCGCCTGCGCCGCCCGCGACCACAGGCGGCGTCGCGATCCCCCAGGCCGCGGCAAGATCGGCGCGCAAGCGGCCGGAGACGTCCGTGCCTTCGACCAGATCCGGCATAGCATCGACGGTGAGGCCAGTTGCCGCCAAAAGCGGCGCCGACCAGCTCCGCGCGCGCACATCAAGCCACGCTGTTCCCGCAGCGTCCGACATCTCCGAGACGGCCTCGCCCGTCAGCCAGAGCCTCAGATAGTCTTTCGGCAGCAGGACTTTGCGTGTCGCCTCGAAGATGCGGGGTTCATGGTGGCGCACCCAGAGCAGCTTTGGCGCGGTGAAGCCAGGAAAGACGATGTTTCCGGTGAACTCGCGAAACATCGGCTCCGCGTCGAGCGCGTTTGCCTCCTCGGCCGCCCTGGTGTCATTCCAGAGCATGGCTGGGCGGAGGGGACGATCGGCTGCATCGAGGAGCGTTGCGCCGTGCATCTGGCCGGAGAGACCGATGCCAGCCACCGCTGCGACCTCGTTGGGCCGGTCGCGACGCAAGCCCTCGACCGCGGCGTTCGCGGCGTTGGTCCAGGCGGCAGGGTCTTGCTCGGACCAGCCATCCCTCGGGCGCGACACGTCGAGGGGCGCGGACGCCTCGGCCAGAAGCGCCTGATCGGACCCGATCAGGACCGCTTTGACGGAGGAGGTTCCGAGGTCTAGGCCGAGATACATGTGTGCGCCCATCGCAGACAGAGTGTCGCGATAGCGCACCGAATGAAGGTCGAGGTCAACCCGCAGAGGGTCGGGTCAAGGCGGCGCGCCTCCCCTTCGGCGCCCGAGCACGCGCGACCTCAAAGCTGGGTGGCTGCAAGAAGGCGTCGGGGGACATCCATCGGTCGACCCTCGATCGCGTCGCTGATGGCGGCGCCGACCACCGGAGCGAGGCCGAACCCGATCTTGAAGGCGCCGAGCGCCAGAAAGAGCCCGGGGCGGCCCGGCATCGATCCGAGCAATGGGTCGGGCCGTGGCCCGCGTGGACGCAGCGCCGCCCACCGCTCAACAACCTCTGCGTCTGCGAGCGGCGGACATAGACGCCGGGCCCGGTCGATCACCTCCTCGAGGCGCGCATCGGTGGCGGTCGGCGACACCCACTCTGCCTCCGAAGTCGACCCCACTGCGGTCCAAGGTCCGTGCGGCACAACATAGATCCCATCTCCGAAGAGCGTCGGCGCCCCAGCCGGTGCAGCGAGATCGAGGAGCGCCGCCTGACCCTTCACACCCGACCCCGCGATGCCAGTGAGGCCCTTTGCGCCAAGCCCCGCAGCCACCACGACGGCACCAGCGGTGACAGCCCCGGACGGGCCTGCGACGCCGCTCTCCCCGATCTCTGCGACCGGCCAGTGCTCTCGGATCTCGGCACCTTGTGCCCGGCAGGCGGCCGTCAGCGCAGCGATGGCCTGACGCGGGAAGATCCGCCCGGTCAGGGTCTCGTGCACAACACCTGCCGGTGCCTGGTCGGGGGAGAGCCAGTCGGGACACATGCCCGTCTCGATCCGCCAGTCCCAGTCGGCTGTCCAATGCGCGGCGGCGGCAGCGGCGTGCTCCATCGCTCTGGCTTTTGCCTTGGCATCGGCAAGGGGCATCAGCCGGCCGGGGCGACTGAACCCCGGTTCTACACCGCCGATGGTGCCGATCCGCTGCCAATAGGCCTCCGCCGCGACAAGCGCGCGAAGCTGGAACGCTTTCACACCGGTCCACGGATCGGGTGAAAAGGGCGACAGGGCCCCGACAATGCCGCCGCTCGCACCCGACCCGATGCGGTCCGCCTCAAGGATCATGACCGACCGCCCGCGTGCGGCCAGTGCTTCCGCAACCGCGAGGCCGAAGAGCCCCGCACCCACCACCGCAACCTCAACTTCGGTCTTGGCCATGTTCGCCGCGCCCTCCATGCTCTCACCGTCGAGGACGGAGAGAGCATGGATCTGGGCAGCGCGGCAAATCTTCTCTGGGAGCGTGGCGATGTGCCGGTCTCGCGCCAGTTCGGGGAGGGTTACTATTCGCCGGAGGATGGGTTGGCCGAGGCGCGCCATGTTTTTCTGGCCGGGACCGGTCTGCCGGACCGGTTCCGGCCGGGCTTTCACATAGCGGAGCTCGGCTTTGGCACCGGGCTCAATGTGCTGGCCGCCTGGGCCGCGTGGGAGGCGGCGGGGCAGGCGGGGCCGCTCCGTGTCACGAGCTTTGAGGCGCATCCGCTCTCGGCCGAGGACATGACGCGTGCGCACCGCCCTTTTGCAGAGCTTCGGGCCTATTCGGAGGCGCTGATATCGGCCTGGACGGGCGGCGCGCGGACGCTGAACCTGCCGCGCCTCCACCTCGATGTTGTGACAGGCGATGCGCGGGCGACCGTGCCCGCTTGGGAGGGTGCCGCCGATGCCTGGTTCCTCGACGGGTTCAGTCCGGCGCGGAACCCGGCGCTTTGGGAGGCGCCGCTTCTCGCCGCGGTCTACACCAGAACACGGCCGGAAGGACGGTGTGCAACCTTCACGGCGGCTGGGGTCGTCCGGCGGCGCCTGTCTGAGGCGGGCTTCGAGGTCGAGCGTCGGGATGGCTTTGGGCGCAAGCGTCACATGACCGTTGGGCGTCGGACGTGACCCGGCGCGAGCGCCTCGGCATCCTGACGATGATCGCGACGATGCTGATCTTTGCGGCGCAGGACGGCATCTCGAAGCACCTCGCCGAGGCCACCAACGTGATGAGCGTTGTGCTCTTTCGCTACTGGTTCTTCGCGCTCTTCGTGATCGCGATCTCAAGCGCGCGTCCGGGGGGCCTCCGGGCGGCGGCGCGGACTGAGCGGCCGCTTTTGCAGATCACGCGTGGGATCCTCCTCGTCACGCAGGTTTGCGTTATGGTCTACTTGTTCGGCGCGCTCGGTCTCGTGGAAGCGCACGCCATTTTCTCGGCCTATCCGCTGATCATCGCCGCCCTCTCGGGCCCGTTTCTGGGCGAGCGCGTGGGGTGGCGCCGCTGGTCGGCGATCGTCCTTGGCTTTGTCGGTGTCCTCGTGATTCTGAGACCCGGGTTTCGAGCCGTCACGCCGGAACTGATGATCGCGCTCCTCTCCGCGACGCTCTTTGCCATCTACAGCGTCCTCACACGGGTGGCCGGGCAGAGCGACCGGGCGGAGACGAGCTTCTTTTACACGGGCATCATCGGCGGCCTCGCGATCACCCTGGCCGCGCCCTTCGTTTGGCATCCGATGGAGACGCCCGGCGACTGGGCCTGGATGGCGGTTCTTTGCCTCACCGGCGCGGGCGGACACTTCCTCCTGATCCAGACCTATGCTCTGGCGGAAGCGAGCCTCGTCCAACCCTTCGCCTATTTTCACCTGCTTTTCTCCGCCATCATTGGTCTGACGGTCTTCAGCGAACGGCCCGACAGCGCGACGCTTGTCGGCGCTGGGATCATCCTTTTTGCAGGGCTCTACACACTCGCGCGCACGCGGTTTCGGGAGAGCGGCTGAGCGCGGTCAGTCGAGCCCCAACTCGCGCCCCAGCGTAAAGCCATCGGCCCGACCGAGGCGAAGTCGGTAGACGTGGACGCCCTCGAGCACGCGCATCACGTAGTTTCGCGTTTCGCGAAACGGGATGTGCTCGATCCAGTCGATCGGATCCGCGCCGTTGCGGGGATCCCCGTACCGTTCAATCCACTCGCGTGCCCGATGCGGACCGGCATTGTAGGACACGGCGGCCAGGATCAGCGAGCCGTCAAAGGTCGTCAGAACCTCATCCAGGTAAGCCGTGCCGAGGCGAATGTTGTAATCGGGATCCTCGGTGAGGCGGAGGAGGTTGAAGTCGAGCTCCAGATCTTCGGCCACGGTTCGCGCTGTTCCCGGCATCAACTGCATGAGCCCGCGCGCGCCCGCAGGGCTTTGGGCGGCGGCGTTGAACTCGCTCTCCTGTCGCGCGACGGCGAGGGCGAGCTCGGGCGCCACTGGGCCTGCTTTCTCGGCCAGATCGGTGATGGGGTAGTAGATCTCCGGCAAAATGATCCCGCGCCGCGCCTGGGTTTTGCCGATCCGGATCGCCACTTCCGGCCGCCCAAGCTCAAGCGCGAGACCGGCGAGGGCGGCGGCGTCGTCGCCTCGGAGCCCTTCCTCGAGATGGAGGAGGAATCGGCGCACCAGCCCGTCCTCACCTGCGCTGTGGAGCAGCATCAGGGCGCGGAACGGGGTGGTCGCCGCAAAGTCCCGGGTCCGCCAGTCTGGCAAATCGCGCGTGCGGCGCAGTGTTGGGTCGGGGCCGAGGTCGGCGCGCTCCGCCGCCAACTGCCCGTACATGCTCGTTTGATGCGCCGCCGCGAAGCCGTAAGCCGCCCGCGCCGCGTTCGCATTCCCGTCAGCCTCGTAGGCCCGGCCCATCCAGTAACCCGCGCGCCCGAGCGATATCGGAGAGCTGACGGCGAGGCGAAAGCGCTCAAAATGCCCGATCGCACGCGACGGATCGTCGAGATAGGTGAGCGCGATGTACCCCGCCAACCACTCAAGATCGGCGTAATCCGAACCCTCGGTCAGGAAGTGACGGCTGGCGAGGTTGTAGGCCGTGACGCTCCGCCCCTCGCGCATCGCACGGCGCGCGAGGAGCCGGCGGCGGTTGGACCAGGCCTCCGGTCGCCCGAGGCTCTCGGCGCTGGAGGATCGATCGTCGAGGAGCGCCTCGGAGGGATCGTAGCGGTCGCGCCGCATGCGCCAGGCAAACCGGTCATGGGCCAGTCCGCCATCTTCGGCATAGCGCTCCGGCACGGCGGCGATAATCGCATCGACGCCGGGTCTGTTGGTCTGCAACGCGATCCGTGCGTCGGCAAGGGCGCGCGCGCCCTCGGTCACCAACGGAAACATCGCCTCGGCCTGGCCGTGCTCGCGCTGCCAGAGCATGGCGCTCAGCCGCTCCTCATGAAGATCCGAGACCAGATCACCGTGGCGCGCCAAGAGCGCGGCCTGCGATGATCGCGTCAGGCGAAGCGTCCGCCAGGCCCGGCGGACCTCCTGGCGCGCGGCCTTCTCGTCCAATGCGTCTGCGAGGAGGAGAACGCCGCGCCCCGTCTGCGGCGGCCGACCTCCGAAGAACGCCCGCAATTGCTGGGCGGAGGCGCCCTTGGGCAGCGCCGCTTCGCCCCGCCGGCGCACGAGCCTGAGGCCTGGCCAATCGAAGTGCCCGGCCAGGAATGTTGCGTAGTCGGGCCAACGCCCCTGGCCCGCGCGAAGCCTGTGCCAATCCACGATCGACTGGGCCACCGGATCGCCCACGGTCTGCGCGACTTCCGTTGCGAGCGGCCAATCGCCTTGCCGAACGGCCTCCATCACGCGGATCATCGGGGGATCTTCCGCGGCAAGCACGGACGGTGCCGCCATCACGAGCGCCGCGAGGGGTTTCAGCAAGGAGTGCACGGCGTCACGCCTCCTGGTTGAGCCGTTTGCAGGGCCGACCTAGCACAGCCGCCGGCTGCGCTCCATCCTCGCTTGCGGCTCGGGGCGTTCACCGTTAGGACGACCGCCACATTTCTGCAACGCACCGAGGCCACCCCCGATGTTCAAAGGCTCGATCCCCGCGCTTGTGACGCCCTTCGCCAATGGACGGGTGGACGAGGCTGCGCTCGACGCGCTCGTGGAGTGGCACGTGGCCGAGGGCTCGCATGGGCTGGTGCCAGTGGGCACAACCGGAGAGTCGCCAACGCTCGACCACCGGGAGCATGAAGCCGTGGTAGAGCAAGTGGTGAACGTGGCCGCGGGCAGGCTGCCCGTGATTGCGGGGACCGGGTCGAACTCGACCGAGGAGGCGATCTCGCTCACCCGCCATGCGACGGAGGTCGGTGCGGATGCGGCCCTCGTCGTCACGCCCTACTACAACAAACCGAACCAGGCCGGGCTTTATGCCCACTTTCGGGCGATCCACGACGCGACCGAGATTCCCATTCTGATCTACAACATTCCCGGCCGATCGATCGTCGACATGACCCCCGAGACCATGGGTCAGCTCGCTGAGTTGCCGCGGATCGTGGGCGTGAAGGACGCCACCGGCGATGTCAGCCGGGTGTCCGATCAGCGGCGGACCTGCGGCGAGGCGTTCGTGCAGATATCAGGCGAGGATGCGACGGCGCTTGGGTTCAACGCACATGGCGGGCAGGGGTGCATCTCGGTGGTGGCCAATGTTGCGCCGCGTCTGTCGGCCGAGCTCCAGGATGCAACGCTCAACGGCGACTACTCCAAGGCGCTGAAGCTCCAGGACCGTCTGCTGCCGCTTCATCGCGCGATGTTCATCGAACCGTCGCCCGCGCCCGCGAAATACGCCCTCTCCCTCCTCGGGAAATGCCGCGAGGACGTGCGCCTGCCGCTCGTCCCGGCGAGTGACACGGCCCGCGCGGCCGTCAGCGCTGCGATGCGCCACGCGGGCCTCCTGGACTGACGCGTCACTCGGCCGGACGCGTCTCCCCTTCGAGTTCGATGCCGCCGAGATCCTTCCCTTCGATCGTGCGCTCAAAGGCGGCGAGCCTTTTCTGGATCGACATCAACTCGATGATCGTGGGCCAGGCGTTCACCAGGAACTGAAACGAGTTCTCGACGCGGTTGAAGGCATTCAGGATCTGCTGAAAGAGGCCGAAGGTGATGCCCGCCGCTACAATTGTCGGTCCCAATGCAATGAAGGGGATGATGTTGCCGAACTGCAGGTAGCTGTAGCGGACGACGTTGAAGTACATGTACTCGAGATAGAGCCGGAAATAGTTCTGCCGCACATAGCCGAAAAGCTCCGCGACCTCGGGCGGTTGGGCTCGGGCCTCATCGTCCTCACCCAGGACGAGCTCTTTTCGGTAGGACGCCTCCACCCGCTGGTTCCGAAACTCGAGCCCCGGCAGCCGGATCCCGGCAAGCGCCAAAAGCGCGGTGCCGAAGACCGACCAGAGGATCGCGATGATCACCAGCGCTTGCGGAACCTGCCCGATGATCGGCAGCTCCTGCACGTGGACCGAGAGGCCCCAGAGGATCGGCAAGAACGCGATCAGCGTCATGAAGCTGTCGATGATGTTGACGCCGAGCGTCTCGACAATGCGGGCAAACCGCATCGTGTCGTCCTGCACGCGCTGAGAGGCGCCTTCGATGTGGCGGACACGCTCCCACATGGACATGTAGCGCTCGTTCATGGCGGTCCGCCAGCGAAACACGAAGTGCTGGGTGAAGTAGAACTTCAGGACCAGAAGAATGATCGCCGGCATGACCACGAATAGGATCGTGGCAATCTGCGAGTAAAAGTCCCCGGCGCTGATCGAGTTCGGCTCCGATAGAGCGACTTGGACCAGGTCGTAGAAGTCTCGATACCAAAAGTTGATGAAGACGTCGATCTGGACTTGAAACCAGGTGACGAAAACGATCGTTGCCGACCC
>JBCDHQ010000199.1:0-8710 GCA_038749815.1 Pseudomonadota bacterium
GTCTGTCTGTTGCCGGAAATCCTGATCAGCCAGCTTGCAATCCCGTTTTATTTTGGCGGCACCTCGCTTCTGATCGTGGTGTCCGTTACGATGGACACGATCACCCAAGTTCAATCGCATATGCTCGCGCACCAGTATGAAGGGTTGATCGAGAAGTCGAAGCTGCGCGGCAAGGGACGGAAGAAACGGCGCCTATGAACATCATCTTGTTGGGCCCGCCTGGGGCTGGAAAGGGCACCCAGGCGCACCGTCTGGTTGCGGAGCGTGGAATGGTGCAGCTCTCGACGGGTGACATGCTCCGCGCAGCCCGCGCATCGGGCAGCGAGATGGGCCAGACAGTTGCGGCGATCATGGACAGCGGTGGGCTTGTGACAGACGAGATCGTCATCGGTCTGATCGAGGAGCAACTCGACGCCGGTGTGGGTGCGCAGGGCATCATCTTCGACGGGTTTCCAAGAACGCTCGCGCAGGCCGATGCGCTCGGCGCGCTCCTGGAGCGCAAGGGCCAACGGGTCGACGCGGTGATCTCCATCATGGTGGATGACGATGTCATGGTCGAGCGCGTGCTCAACCGCGCCAAGGAGGCCGAGGCGGCGGGCCAACCGATCCGTGCCGATGACAACGCCGACAGCATGCGGACGCGGCTTTTCGCCTATTACAAACAGACCTCGCCGTTGATCGGGTACTACCATGCCCACGGCAAGCTTGCCACGATCGACGGATTGGGCGAGATTGATGATGTCGCGGAGCGGTTGTCCGGCGCGCTGAACGGCGCAGCCTGAGGGACCCGCACAAAAAGCTTGACAGACGTTCGGAGGTGCTTGACTCCGTGCGCGCAATTCATATTTTGCAAACTCTCGACGGCGGCCTTTTGTCCGCTCGATAAGAGGTCGGCGTCGAGCTGACCTCCCCATTGTGAAAAAAGGTTCCGGGACTACGGAACCGCAATGCAAGGACTGGAGACCACTTTGGCTCGAATTGCTGGGGTCAACATCCCCACTGGAAAGCGCGTTGAGATCGCGCTCACCTACATTCACGGCATCGGCCGCAACACCGCCATTGGAATTCTGTCGTCGACCGGCATCGATTCCACTCGCCGGGTCAACGATCTGTCTGATGCGGAAGTGCTGAAGATTCGCGAATACATCGACGAACATCTGATGGTCGAAGGCGATCTTCGGCGCGACAAATCCATGAACATCAAACGGCTCATGGATCTCGGCTGCTACCGCGGTCTGCGCCACCGCCGGGGGTTGCCGGTGCGCGGCCAGCGCACGCACACCAACGCACGCACCCGCAAAGGTCCTGCGAAAGCGATCGCAGGCAAGAAGAAGTAGGGCAGCGTCATGGCACGAGACAAGATTCGCGCGAAAAAGAAGGTCAAGAAGAACATCTCGACCGGCGTCGCGCATGTGAACGCAAGCTTCAACAACACGAAGATCTTGATTGCAGATGCGCAGGGCAATGCAATCTCCTGGTCTTCTGCGGGAACGATGGGCTTCAAGGGCAGCCGGAAGTCGACGCCCTATGCCGCTCAGATGGCGGCAGAGGACGCCGGTCGGAAGGCGCAGGAGCACGGCGTGCGCACGCTTGAGGTTGAGGTTCAGGGGCCGGGATCCGGCCGCGAAAGTGCCCTCCGGGCGTTGTCTGCGGTTGGATTCACGATCACCGCGATCCGCGACGTGACCCCGATTGCGCACAACGGATGCCGCCCGCCAAAACGCCGGCGCGTGTGACTGCCGGCCGCGCTCTACGCGGCCGCCCGACGACCCTCGAGAGTGGCGCGCGCCCCGGGATCGGCGCGGTCACGAGCATGGAGGCCACTCGATGATCCACAAGAATTGGCAAGACCTCATTCGCCCAACGGCGCTCGACATTCGACCGGGCGCCGATCCGACCCGAACGGCTGTCGTCGTGGCCGAGCCGCTTGAGCGCGGCTTCGGTCTGACGCTTGGCAACGCGCTTCGTCGTGTCCTGATGTCCTCCCTTCAGGGGGCGGCAATCACGTCGGTGCAGATCGACAACGTCCTCCACGAGTTTTCATCCGTCGAGGGTGTCCGCGAGGATGTGACCGACATCGTGCTGAACCTGAAGGGCGTGTCGATCAAGATGGAGGTTGAGGGTCCGAAGCGGCTGTCGATCACCAAAACCGGCCCCGCAGTTGTGAAGGCGGGCGACATCTCGGAATCGAACGGGATCGAGATCTTGAACCGCGATCACGTGATCTGCCATCTCGACGATGGTGCCAGCGTGTTCATGGAGCTGACCGTCGAGACCGGCAAGGGGTACGTGGCCGCGGACAAGAGCCGGCCGGAGGACGCCCCGATCGGCCTGATCTCGGTTGATGCGCTCTACTCACCCGTCAAGAAAGTCTCCTACAAAGTCGAGCCGACCCGCGAGGGGCAAGTCCTCGACTATGACAAGCTCACCTTGAACCTTGAGACAGACGGCTCGCTCACGCCCGAGGACGCGATCGCCTATGCGGCGCGGATCCTGCAGGACCAGCTCGGCGTGTTCGTGAACTTCGACGAGCCGGAGGCCGGGACCCGTGCCGAGGAAGACGACGATCTGGAGTTCAACCCGCTCCTCCTCAAGAAAGTGGATGAGCTGGAACTTTCGGTGCGTTCGGCCAACTGTCTGAAGAACGACAATATAGTCTACATCGGTGATCTTATTCAGAAGACTGAGGCCGAGATGCTTCGGACGCCGAACTTCGGTCGCAAGTCGCTCAATGAGATCAAAGAGGTCTTGGCGGGCATGTCACTCCATCTCGGGATGGATATTGTAGATTGGCCGCCCGAGAACATCGAGGAGTTGGCCAAGAAGTACGAGGATCATTTCTGATCTCGGGGGCCGCCTCCCCCCGGGGGGAGGCGAGTTCCGAGCGTTGCGCTCCAAGGTGAGAGGGTCCGCATGGAGGGCCCTCCGGACAAAGCATAAATCTGGAGAACCATCCCATGCGCCACGGTCATGGCTACCGCAAACTGAACCGGACCCACGAGCATCGAAAAGCGATGTTCGCCAACATGGTCTCATCGCTGATTGAGCATGAGCAAATCAAGACGACGCTGCCGAAGGCGAAGGAGCTGCGGCGGATCACCGACAAGATCATCACGCTTGGCAAGCGAGGCGATATGCACGCTCGTCGTCTGGTCGCATCTCGGATCCGGCACGAACATGCGGTCGCGAAGCTTTTTGAGGTCATCGGTCCCCGGTACGCAGAGCGCTCGGGCGGGTATGTTCGGGTGCTGAAGGCCGGCTTCCGCTACGGCGACATGGCCCCGATGGCGATCGTTGAGCTCGTTGATCGGGACCCCGATGCCAAGGGGGCCGCGGATCGGGCACGGCTCGAGGCCGAAGAGGACTGAGACCGGCGCCCGTGCCTGACCTCTTTGACGGTCTGGAGAGCACGGAACGTCCGTTGGCGGAACGGCTCCGGCCGGCGCGCCTTAGCGAGGTTGTCGGCCAGGATGCGCTCCTGGCTGAGAGCGGGCCGATTGGCGCCATGCTCGCGGCGAGGCGGCTCTCCTCCCTGGTGCTCTGGGGACCGCCAGGGACGGGCAAGACCACCATTGCGCGTCTGTTGGCGGCCGAGGTGGATCTCGATTTCGTCCAGCTGTCGGCGATCTTCACCGGAGCCGGCGATCTTCGACGGGTGTTTGACGCAGCGAAGGCCCGGCGGCGGGCGGGGGGCGGAACGCTCCTCTTCGTTGATGAGATCCATCGGTTCAACAAGGCCCAACAGGATGGGTTTTTGCCGCATATGGAGGACGGAACCATCGTCCTCCTCGGCGCGACGACGGAGAATCCGTCCTTTGAGTTGAACGCCGCGCTCCTCTCGCGCGCGGAGGTCGTCACGCTGGTGCCCCACGATCGAGAGGCCCTGGCGCAGATCTTGGCGCGGGCAGAAGCCGAAGTCGGTCCGGTGCCGGTCACGGAGGCGGCGCGCTCTCGCCTCTTGGACCTTGCGGACGGGGATGCGCGCGCCCTTCTCAACATGGTGGAGCGGTTGCTGGGGCAGAGCGATCCGGTGGATCCGGAGCGTCTGTCGTCCCTCCTGTCGCGCCGGGCTGCGCGGTACGACAAGACCGGCGACCAGCACTACAACCTGATCTCGGCACTCCATAAATCTGTGCGGGGCTCGGATCCGGACGCGGCGCTCTATTGGTTTGCGCGGATGCTCGAAGGTGGGGAGGATCCGCACTATCTCGCGCGGCGGATCCTGCGGATGGCGGTGGAGGATATCGGTCTCGCAGATCCGCCCGCCATGCAGATCTGCCTGGCGGCCTGGCAAACGTTCGAGCGTTTGGGGAGCCCCGAGGGTGAGCTGGCGCTTGCCGAGGCCGTGCTCTACCTGGCGCTCGCGCCGAAATCGAACGCAGCCTACAGGGCCTATGGGGCGGCACGGGCACGGGCGCGCGAGACCGGTTCCCTCGCGCCGCCGATGCACATTTTGAACGCGCCGACAGACCTGATGAAACGGCAGGGCTACGGGGCGGGGTATGTGTATGACCACGACACCGAGGAGGGGATCTCCGGCCAAGCCTACTTCCCCGACGGGACGACGCCGGAGCGGTTTTATGCGCCGGTCGAGCGTGGCTTTGAGCGCGAGCTTGCGAAGCGCCTGTCCTGGTTTGCGCGGCGACGCGCGGCGTCGGCTGAGGAGGAGGAGGGGTAGGCTCCTCCTTTCTTGACCTTTGCCGTCCTGGGTGACACCTGCAGGACATGACCCATTGGCTTCAAATTGCGGCGGGCGGCGCGCTTGGGGCCGTGCTCCGATACGCGACCGTGACGGGGCTCGGCAGGATCACGGGCGGCGCGTTTCCGTGGGGGACACTGACGGCGAATGCTCTCGGTTCGCTGCTGATGGGCCTCGTGGCTGGGCTGGTGATCACCCGCGTTGACGTGCGCGCGGCGGCGCCCTTCCTGATGACGGGACTGCTTGGCGGATACACGACATTCTCGGCCTTTTCGCTCGACACAGTGCGGCTGTGGGAGCGGGGGGAGTTTGCGGCCGCGCTCGGCTATGTGGGGCTGTCGCTGCTCCTGTCCCTCGGCGGGCTTGTGGCGGGTCTGGCGCTGGTGCGCGGATGACGGGCGTGCAGACGATAAAGCTCGGGCCCGAGGCTGAGGCGCAGCGCCTCGATCGCTGGCTGAGACATCAGTATCCCCACATCAACCAGGGTCGGATCGAGAAGATGTGCCGCAAGGGCGAAATCCGGCTCGACGGCGCACGGGTCAAGGCCTCGACGCGGCTCGGCACGGGCCAAAGGCTGCGCTTGCCGCCGCTGCCGGTGGCGGAGGCTCGCGCAAAGTCCGAGGCACGGGTGAGTGCGGCGGATGCGGAGATGCTCCGAGATCGCGTCCTCTATCGGGACGAGCACATTCTGGCCCTCGACAAGCCTGCGGGCCTCGCCGTGCAGGGCGGCTCCGGCCAAGTGCGCCATCTCGACGGCATGCGCGCCGCACTCGCCTTCGAGCGGTCGGAGGGGCCGCGTCTCGTCCATCGGCTGGACAAAGACACATCGGGTGTGATGGTCATGGCGCGCACGGGTGCAGCCGCGGCCGGTCTTTCGGAGGCGTTCCGATCGCGCGCCACGCTCAAGGTCTACTGGGCTGCGACCGCGGGTGTTCCGCGGCCAGCCTCAGGCGAGATCGTGACGGGTCTCGTCAAGGCCCCCGGCCACGGTCCGAACGGCGCCGGCGAAAAGATGGTCAGCCTTCATCCGAGCGAGGTTCGCGCGACAACGGATGCGCGGCGCGCCGTCAGCCAGTATGAAGTCATCGCTCCCGCCGCACGACGGGCGGCTTGGGTCGCGCTCCGCCCGGTGACGGGGCGCACGCATCAACTCCGCGTGCATATGGCGGAACTCGGGTGCCCCATCGTTGGTGACGGCAAGTACGGCACCAACCGTCAGACCAATGAGGGAGACGGCTGGGGCGCGCAGCTCGGCGGCGAGATCAGTCGGAAACTCCATCTCCATGCGCGGAGCCTCCACCTCCGCCACCCGGTGACAGGCCGGCCGCTGACCTTGACGGCGGAGCTGCCGCCGCACATGGCGCGGACCTGGGCCCTCTTCGGGTGGACACCCGAGGAGGCGCCGGAGCGTCCGTTTTCGGAGGACTAGGGTGTCGGAATGGCGCGTCAAACGGTTCTGGAGTGAGGTCGCAGCGTCTCCGGTTGAGGGCGGGCTGACCATCACTCTCGACGGTCGGCCGGTTCGGACGCCGGCCAAGGCCGCGCTGATCCTGCCAACCAGAGCCCTTGCGGAGGCCATCGCGGCAGAGTGGCGCGAGGTTGAGGAGGAGGTGCGCCCCGACGCGATGCCGCTCTGTCGCGCCGCCAACTCCGCGATCGACAAAGTGGCGCCGGCTCATGGCGCTGTGGTCGCGGCCCTTGCGGCTTACGGCGAAAGCGATCTCCTCTGCTACCGCGCTGAAGGACCGGCTGGGTTGATCGCGGCCGAAGCCGCCGCCTGGGATCCGTGGCTCACCTGGGCAGAGACGGCTCTCGACGCGCCGCTGACGCCTGGATCCGGCATTCTGCCGGTGGCTCAACCCCGAAGCAGCATTGAGCGGCTGAGCGCACGGCTTGTACAGATGGAGAGCTTCAAACTGACGGCCGTTCACGATCTCGTGACACTCTCCGGATCGCTTGTTCTGGGCCTCGCCGTGGCTGACCGCGCCCTCGATGCTGCCGAGGCGTGGTCGGCATCGCGTGTGGACGAAGAGTATCAGGCCGAGCAGTGGGGGCGCGACGCAGACGCGGAGGCCGCGGCGGACGCACGACGCCGCGCGTTCCTGGCCGCGGCCCGCCTCCTCGATCTTCTCGACGCGGACTGAGCGTGCGGTGCACGCGCACGGATTGGGCAGTGCGGGCCCGAGCGCCCTGAGGACCGTTTCCAAATTGGTTCGGGCGCCAGCTCGGCCCCGCGGATGCCGGCCAAAGATGTGGGTTGACCGGCATATACGGCGCACACTTTGCACGATATTGCAGCGCCCAATACCGGGACTGGTGATCAGACGAGCAGGTCCAGATTCTTTCCAAATCGCTTGACCTTGGGGGTGCAAATTTCATTGTGTAACCGCGCTTGGGAGCCATCCCATTGAGCCAGAAAACAGAACCAACTCCGGCACGTGCCGGAGAGAAAACATCAGGAAGAGGACACGATGAAACAGATCACATTCATCGGCACGCTCACCGCAGCCGGCATCGCGGCTGTCAGTGCCGGCGCCGCAACAATTGACGACATCAAATCGAACGGCGTGCTGCGCTGCGGTGTGTCAACCGGCCTCGTCGGCTTCGCCGCGCCGGACGAGAACGGCGTTTGGGAAGGCTTCGACGTCGCGGTCTGCCGCGCGGTTGCCGCTGCCGTCCTCGGCGACGGCGATGCGGTCGAGTTCATCCCGACCACCGGCAAGACCCGCTTCACAGCGCTCGCCTCTGGCGAGGTGGACATGCTCGCGCGGAACACGACCTGGACCTTCAGCCGCGACGTGGACCTCAAGTTCACCTTTGTCGGCGTCAACTACTATGACGGCCAGGGCTTCATGATCCGCAAGGATTACGGCATTGGCTCGGCCGCCGAGCTCGACGGTGCGACTGTCTGCATCCAGACCGGCACCACGACCGAGCTGAACCTCGCCGACTACTTCCGTGCCAACGGCATCTCCTACGAGCCGGTGCCGATCGAGACGAACGCCGAGGCGCAGCAGCAGTACCTCGCCGGTGCGTGCGACGTCTACACGACCGACGCCTCGGGTCTTGCCGCGACCCGCGCGACCTTCGAGGACGCGGACGCGCACATGATCCTGCCCGAGATCATCTCGAAAGAGCCGCTCGGCCCCCTCGTGCGCCACGGCGATGATGAGTGGGCGGACGCGGTCCGTTGGACGCTCAACGCACTGATCTCTGCGGAAGAGCTCGGCGTGACCTCCGAGAACCTGGCCGAGATGGCCGGCGGCACCAACAACCCCGAGATCAACCGCCTCCTCGGCACCGAGGGCAACTTCGGTGAGCTCCTCGGCCTCGAGGCCGATTGGGCGCAGAAGGCCATCGCGGTCTCAGGCAACTACGGCGAGATCTTCGAGGCCAACATTGGCGAGACGACCGCCATCGGCCTCGCGCGAGGCTTGAACGGTCAGTGGACCGGCGGCGGCCTCCTCTACTCGCCACCGTTCCGCTGATGTGAGCTTGAGGGGCGCCCGAACCGGCGCCCCTCATCGCATGGGCTGTCAACCAGACCGCCGCGCACAACGCACATCCGGACAAAACCGGGGTTCATTTCAGGTTAGCGCGGGGCAACGACAGGGGGTGCGGCCATGACCGCAATTGCCGAAGAGACGAACGGCAGCTTTCGTCTCAGCCAACTGGTCTACGACACGCGATACCGGTCGCTGACCATTCAAGCCGTCGCCCTGATGGCCTTTATGCTCTTTATCGGCTGGTTGATCTCGAACGCCGTGACCAACCTCGAGGCGCTGGGCAAGGATTTCGATTTCTCCTTCCTTGGCCAACCCGCCGGATACGATATCAACCAACGTCTCATCGAATATGACAGCCAGTCGACCCATGGCCGTGCCGCCATGGTCGGTATTCTCAACACGCTCCTTGTGGCCGTTCTCGGCTGCATCACCTGCACGATCATCGGCGTGGTGGCTGGCGTTTTGCGCCTCTCAAACAACTGGCTCGTCGCGCGGATCATGTCGA
>JBCDHQ010000200.1:0-8685 GCA_038749815.1 Pseudomonadota bacterium
CCTCCGCGCCTCGGACGACGACGCCCGCCTCGACACCGCGATCCGAGCGGCCATCGCACGCAAGCCCAAAGGCCACGACTTCGACTACTCCCGCCAGAAAGTCGCGGGCCAAATGACCCGCCACATGAGCCACACCGGCGGCTAGACGCTGGGCCACACAGCCCCTAGCATCGGCGCATTCTTGATAGGTGCGCATGTCAAAAGCTGTATTCATCTCGTACCGCCGGATCGACACGAACTGGGCCGCAGTCGCAATCCGCCACCATGTATTGAAGGCATTTCCGGGGACGGAGGTCTTCATGGACATCGCCAGCATTGAGCCCGGCGCGGACTTCGTCGATGCCATCAACCGTATGGTCGACCGCTGCGAGGTCCTGCTGGCGATCATCGGCCCAAACTGGCTGACAGTCTCCACCAACGAAGGCCGCCGCCGCCTCGACATCGAAACCGATTTCGTCCGCCTCGAAATTGCGAGGGCCCTGCACCGCAACATCAGAACGATCCCCGTTCTCGTTGACGACGCCACCATGCCCCCAGAAAGCCAGCTGCCACACCCGCTCCAGCCCCTGACTCGGCGCCACGCAATCACCGTAAGCCAAGCCTCCAACGATCGCGACCTCGAAGACCTTTGCGGCTTTCTGGAAGGGCACATGGGTCTGAAGCGGCAAGCCGAACCGCCGACGCCGAAGGAAGTCAAAGTGGTCTACACACCGCGCATCCAATCTGCGGGCGACGACGTTGCCCAAGCGCTCTTGGATGCAGGGGTCGACGTCAGGACCATTCGGCAGGTCGCCAACATGCGACGAGACGAAGGCCGGTACGACATTCTCGAGGCACTTCGCCGGATCGAGGTCGAACTGTTGACCAAAAGCAAATCCAGCGACAGTCCGGAGGTCATCACCGCGCGGCACAACCACGCCTATGCCTTGCTCAACTTCGGGCGGGCTGAGGACGCGGAGGCGGCGTTCCGCGTCCTCCTGACACTCCGCGAGAAGGTCCAGGGTGCAGAGCATCCGGACACCCTCACGACACGCCAGGAGCACGCACGCGCCCTCCTCGAACTCGGGCGGGCAGAGGACGCGGAGGCGGACTTCCGCGACCTCCTGACCCTCCGCGAGAAGGTCCTGGGTGCAGAGCATCCGAGCACCCTCACGACGCGCCACGGACACGCACTCGCCCTCCTCAACCTCGGGCGGACAGAGGAGGCGGAGGCGGCGTTCCGCGACCTCCTGACACTCCGCGAGAAGGTCCAGGGTGCAGAGCATCCGAGCACCTTCACGACACGCTACGAGCACGCGCTCGCCCTCCTCAACCTCGGGCGGACAGAGGCGGCGGAGGCGGCGTTCCGCGACCTCCTGCCACTCCGCGAGAAGGTCCAGGGCGCGGAGCATCCACACACCCTCACGACCCGCCACGAGCACGCCCGCGCCCTCCTCAACCTCGGGCAGGCGGAGGCGGCGGAGGCGGCGTTCCGCGACCTCCTGCCCCTCTACGAGAAGGTCCAGGGAGCGGAGCATCCGCGCACCCTCGTAACCCGCCACAACCATGCCACCGCCCTCCTCAACCTCGGGCAAGCGGAGGCGGCCGAGGCGGCGTTCCGCGACCTCCTTCCCCTCCGCGAGAAGGTCGAGGGCGCGAAGCATCCGGGCACCCTTGTGACCCGGAGGGCATTGGTGAGGGCGGCGCTCGAGGCGGGTGATGTGGCGGCGGCGCGGGTGGCGATGGCGCCGTTGCCGGAGGAGGGAGGAGATGCCGGTCCGTTGGCGAAGTGGCGCACGGCGCTCCTCAGGGCGTGGTTTGCGGATCTCGATGGGGATGCGGCGGCGGCGGAGGTGTGGCTCGAGCGGGCGGAGGCGTTTTTGGCGGATCGGGCGCCGGAGCATTATGCGCGGCGGGAGTTGGCGCGGTATTGGGAGACGCGGGTGCCGGGCGGGGCGGGCGGGACGACCTTGCCCGAGGGGGTGCGGCGCGTGTGACAGCGCGCGCCGTTGCGTCCGTCCGCACCAGTCACTACCTCTGCCCCATGTCGATCTGGCGCTATGCAAACCCGGCCGAGTTCATGCGCGTGACCGAACCGGTCGTGCCCTGGCTTTGGGGACTGACCGCGGCGAGCCTCGCCGTTGGGCTTGGCTGGGGCTTTTTCGGGACGCCGGACGACTATCAGCAGGGCTCCACGGTCAAGATCCTCTACATTCATGTGCCGGCTGCGCTGATGGCGATCAATGCCTGGCTGATGATGCTGGTCGCCTCGCTCATCTGGTTCATCCGTCGCCACCACGTCTCGGCCCTCGCAGCGCGCGCCGCAGCCCCCGTCGGCGCGACGATGACGCTGGTCGCGATCGCCACAGGTGCGATCTGGGGGCAGCCGATGTGGAACACGTGGTGGGCCTGGGACCCACGGCTCACGTCGTTTTTCATCCTGCTCCTCTTCTATTTCGGCTACATCGCGCTCTGGGAGGCTGTGGAGGACGGCGAGAAGGCCGCCGATCTCACGGCCATGCTCTGCCTTGTCGGCTCAGTCTTCGCGCTGATGTCGCGCTACGCCGTCCTATTTTGGAGCCAGGGCCTGCATCAGGGCGCGTCGCTCTCTCTCGATGCGGAGAAAAACGTGGCGGATGTCTTCTACCACCCGCTTCTCGTCTCGATCGGGGGCTTCGTTTTTCTTTTTCTGACACTCGTTGTCGTGCGCACCCGGACGGAAATCCGGCTCCGCCGGATTGAGGCCCTGTCCCTGCGGGAGCGGGCCGCATGATGCCGGACCTCGGACCCTATGCCGCGACCGTCGTCGGCGCCTACGCGGCGACGGCCCTCTGTCTCGGGGGCCTCGTCGCCGTGACGCTGTGGCGGAGTGCCAGGGTCAAGCGCGCACTCAGACAGGCGGAGCGACGGGATGGCTAACATCAATCCATGGCTTTTCGTGCCACCGGTGCTTGTGGGGGCGTTGACGGTCCTCTTCTATCTTGGGTTGGGGCGCGAGAATGCGGACGAACTCCCGTCGGCTCTCTCCGGCACACCTGCGCCCGCGCTGGCGCTCGAACCGCTGGCGGGGCGGCCGGAGATCCCAGCCGAGGCGCTCGCCGCGGAGGGGGTCAAGCTCGTCAACTTCTGGGCGAGCTGGTGCGGCCCCTGCAGGTTGGAGCATCCGATTCTGACCGAACTGGCGGCCGAGGGTGTGCCGATCTTCGGCATCAACAGCAAAGATCGGCCCGCCGCTGCGGCACAGTTCCTGGAAGAGCTCGGCGATCCGTTCGAGGGTCACGGCGCCGACCCGAACGGGCGCCACGGAATTGACTGGGGCGTCTACGGCCTGCCGGAGACGTTTGTTGTCGACGGCGAAGGCCGGATCATCATGCGCTACCCCGGCGCCTTGACCGACAGCATTGTCGACAGCCGGATCCGCCCTCACCTCGAGAAGCAGAACCCAAGCTGACAGGTCGACGGCCGGCCGCGGCGAAGGCACTCCGGCGGAGGGCGTCTTCAGCGGCGGCGATCAAGTTCCTTTCGGGCCTTCGCGCAGCATACGACCCGGCGACCGGGGGGCGGAGCGGTCGGATCCACCGTGTTCAGCAGCAGTGTTGGACGGCTGACGCAGATGACAGCGTCTCTGGCCGGTCCTGGAGGCTCACGTTCTTGGAGGACATCCGACAGCGGTCGTCGCTGGGCCGACAAGGCGCGGGTCGCGCACCGCGGCCCGATCAACCGAGACCGCCTCTCCTCTGCGTGCGGCCTCGACCCAGGTTGGCGGAGGTCGATCTAGCGCAGGAAGGCGAGGGCCGCGGCGATTGATTGGAGCCCAGCGAGGAGGGTCAGGAGCGACGCATAGCTCATCAGTGTCGTGATCCCATAGATCTTGCCGAGCGAGCCGAGGCCAAGGCCGTTCCTCTGGATCGTTACGAGATCAAAGCCGATCGCCCCGGTCGCCAGGACCACGAGCGCAAAGAGAAGGAGCGTGCCGGCGAAGCCCGCAAGCTCCTCCGAACCGGCGCCGAGCGTGCCGGTCACCAACCGGCCGGCGACGAGAAGAAGGATCATCAGGCTCGCGAAGACGAGACCCTTGGTGAAGCCATCATCGCCCCGCAGACGGTGGAACACGAGACCGAAGACGAACCCCACAAGCGGCCAGTGGGCGATGAAGCGAAGACCCTCGGAGATCAGCATCAGGACTTCGTTGTCGGATTGCGCCACAGGCGCATTACCACCCGCCCCGAGCGACAGTGTTGCGTTCACGAGCGGGCGCCACCATTCCTCGCCCGAGACGAGCGGGTCGAGATCGAGGCTCGCCGCCGTCTCAATCAAGACGGCGACCGCCAGTCCGATCCCCGCCCCGAGAAGAGCGTTCTGGAACGGCGTCTCAAAGGGCCCGTTGTTGAGGAGCCGCCGCTTGGCCGCACCGGGCGAGAGCCCCAGCGTGCCGTAGACGGCGGTGCGCACATCTGAGATCTCAGTGCGCGCGGCGACCAGCTCATCCCAACTGATTTTGGTTGCGGCAAAGAGCTTCTCGAACTCTTTGAGCCGCGCCGCCAGCAGTGCATTTTGGTTCAGGACGTCGATGAGTTTCCGCCCGAGCCCCTCAGTTCCGGCACTTGCGCTGCCGCCTCCCGGCGAGACAGGGGAGAGCGCGACGGAGAGGAGACCGAAGTAGCCGAGCGCGACCAACACAAAGGGCCACACAAAGCCGAGCCCCCCACTCTGCCAGAGCGCGACATACCCCGCAAAGACGGCGGCCGCCAATGCCTCCGCCGGGGGGTCTGGCCGGAACGGTCGTCTGCCCCTCCCTCTGCGAGAGAGAATGCCGATCGGGACCAAGAGCGCGACATAGAGCGAGTAGTCGTGGAAGAGCCCCATCACCTGATAGGTCGCAACATCGAACGCCTTGACCCCCCGCGCAAGCTCCTCCGCGACCGGCCAGGTGACCGCGGCGGCGACGCCAGCCGTGACCACCGCACTGCCCCACACGGGCAGGCGCACATGCGCGTATTGCGGCAGAAGGGCGCGCGACGTCTCGATGTAGACCCGGATCAAGAGGATCAGGAGGAGCCACATCATCACGTTGGGCAACAGGCTCCGGACGAGATGGAGGGTTACGCGAACCCAGTCCGGGATCGACGCAAAGATCGGGTGCACCTCGATCCGGGACAGCGCGAGGATCAGTTCCGCCGCCCCGGCAGCAGTGGGGACGGCCGGGATCAGGACAAACGCAAGGGCCCCGATGATCACCACCCATTGCGCGCGTGCGCCCCGGATGTAGGGGAGTGCGATCACATAGAGGAGGCTGCCCGCATAAAGGGTACAGACGATCATCCAGACGGCGAGCACCAAGATGACCGAGCCCGGGCTGCCCGCTGCATCCAAAAACGCGAGCCCACCCCAGGCCAGAAGGATGAAGAGGAGCGCGGCCAGGAGCTGGAACAGCCAGTGGCTGATCAGCGCGTGCGGGCCAGTGAGCGGCCGGTTCGAGACCCGACGGACCCTGAGCACCCTCGGCAGCATCATCGCCGCCGCGATCACGGCCAAGGGCGCGTAGTGCACGGTGGTCGCACCGCTGACGCCGAAATCAGGAAACAGAGGGGCCGAGACCCGGAAGAGCGACGGCACAAAGTAAAGGAGTTCGGCGAGCCAGCGCGCGCCCGTCAAGAGGAGCGGCTGCACAGCCATCGCTGTCATAAAGGCCGCGAGGGCCGCAAGCGGGCGGTAGATCCGACGCGCCCGCAGCGGGCCCCGATACCAGTACGTCACGAGAAGGAGGGCCAAGACCGGCAGCGTTGCGGCCAGACCGTCCAGTGTCGCCCGCGCTTCGAGAGGGACAAGCTTGCTCAACGCATCGAGCGCCTCAAAAAACGAGGTGGGCTCCTCCGCGCCCGTCGCCGGCGCTGCCTCTTCGGTCCCCCAGGCACGGATGAGGAGGGTGCCGTCATCCCCAAACTCGCCCTGCCAGACGAGGTCACCCGTCTCTTCGCTGATCCGCCCCGTTGGCCCGGCGGCGTCAAAGCCAGGACCGTACCCCGCCACGCTCAGCCGGTCGCCCGACAGCTCCAGAAAGCCAGCCCCCCGGAACGCAATCGGCCCGAGCGGCAGGCTGAGGGACCCGGCGTAGCTTCTGCAATTCGGCCCGGCTCCGGTCGCCACCGGGAGATCAGAGACCGGAAAGGCATCGACATCGATCGGGGCCGTGCGCTGGAGTTCCAGACCGAAGAGGCGGGCCATCATCTCACTCGTGCGCATGTCTTCGCGGCGGAGCGCTGCGATGACCGGCAGATCCTGCGGCAGGCAGATGGCGGCGTTGAGACGCAAGACGGTGCCATCGACCTTGATCTCAAGACGGCGCACAATTTCAGGCGCGATGTCGTCGACCCCGTTCGAAGCATCGACCGGGCGGAGGCCAAGGCCGCTCCGCGTAAGACCCGCATCGACGGCGGCGGCGCGGCAGCTCTCCACCGCGGTCTCCTCGAAATGGGCCAGGCAGTCTGGGCCGATCGACACCTGCCAGAGGCTGTCATCCCGCGCATGGCCGATGCCGATCACCTGGGGCGGGCGCAAACGCTCCGTCCGCACGACCCATATCTCGGCGACGGGATCGGACCGGTGGGCGAGAAAGGGCGGCCGGCCGTCAAATGGTTCGGCCGTGGGCAGCAACAGGCGCGGGACACCGGTGGAGGCCGGGAACGGGGTGGCCACGGGCTGCCCCTCTCTGAACACAACGATCCTGTTCGCGCCGCGGCGCAGATCCGCATCGACGCGCCCGACAAGTGCGGCGAGGCTGTTGCCGACATCGACCTTCTCTTCGTTGACGAAAAGGACGCTCCGCGTGCCACGGGGAACGGTGTGCCACACCGAAATGCTGTCCTGGTCCCGACACACCGGGTGCCAGAGGCGCGGCGCGGCCCCGTCATCGCGCAGCGCTTGCGGGGGCAGGTAGACCGCGCCGCACCGATCCTCCGACAACACCAGCTGCGGGACATCGCTTCGCAACCCAAGAAGAGACAGAGACCCGCGCAAGATCTCACTGTGGAGCGTGACGACGACAAGAAGGGACATCGCAAGCAGCACGAACTTCAAGACTGGTGCGGCAATCCGTGCGACGTCGACCCTCATCGCTTCACTCTTGCACCATCCATTCGCCCGAGGCCGTGTTGAAACGCACAGACCCCAATGCTACGAACTCCCCTATAGTTGAGCAATCCAGAGTTGGCGGTCCGATGAAAGTCTCCTGGCGCGCGTCCTTTTTGCTCATCTTGATGCTGACATCGCTGCTTCCAGCGGCACGCCCCGCGGTTGCAAACATCTGCACCCTCCTCGCAGCCGCGAGCGTTGAGGAGCGACTGCCCGAGATGCTCGACCTGATCATGGGGGCCGAGGATCTGGATCTCGACGATGTTGTGGGCGAGGGCAGCGCGCTCGCCGATGTGTCTGAGCATTGGGTGACGATCACCACGGGCTCCGCGTCGTGGATCAACTGCCAGAACCAGAACACCCAGCGCACGGTCTACTTCCCGATCGGCCTCGTGCTCCGCCCGGTGAGGAACGTGCGCATCGACAGCCAGGATCGCACGATCTTTCAGACGGAGTACGGGCTCAACGTCATCATCGACAACCGCGCCGTCGCCCCTGTCACGGCGGAGGGCGGGTTTGTCTTTGCCGACGGCAACGCGGTCTACGCCGTCTGCAAACCGGGGGCTGTCGGCTGCGAAGCCCGGCGGGAGTTTCGCCCCAAGGCCGCGACCGGCGCCGATTGGCCCTATTTCAGCGGCAACAAGGGCTACCTCTTCTCATCCAACATCGCCGATCTTGAGACCGCGGCCGAGGAACTCTCCGCCCTTCGGGCTGTGATGCGGACCTCCCCCGAGGCAGCGACCCCGCCCGATTTCTCCGAGCACCCCGCCTGCCAGGGCCGTGAGGCGTGGTTTTACCGCCCGTTTCGTCGTTTCGACCCGGACGCGCCCGACAAGGACGCGGAGTATCCGCGACCTGTGACCTACACGCTCTGTTCGCTCGACCCCCAAGGCAACGTGATTTGGCGCCGCGTCAAGATCGTGACGCCCGAAAGCGCGGCGGCGAAATTCGAAGGCCTCTGGGCCGTCAGCACACTCCGCGTGCCCGACGCAGCCATCGTCGACAGCCTGAAGGAGGCCGTGGGCTATGACGCGCCGATCGTCTCCTACATCCCGTGCGGTGAGGCGCGCGGGGCCGGGCTGAAGACAATCGGCGATCTCGTCCTCTCCCCCTTCAACCAGGGCGAAGTGGTCAACTTGAGCGACGAGATCCTGGCGGAACGCACCAATTTCGAGCTCCATGTCCGCGCCTACGAGACCCATGTGGGCCTGAGCCAGGAGCGTGCGATTTTTCAGGCACCGCTCTACCAGGACCTCGAGCTTGAGGTGCTCTGCGACGACGATCTCAATGTCGACGCGCCAGGCACTGTCAGGATCCACGCCGCGCCGATTTTTGGGCGGCGCCCGCTGGCGTTTTCCTTCGCGGAACTCGACCGCGATTATGACCGTCTTTTCAACAGCTACGGTCGCCCCCCGCCCGCAAGCGCCAAGTTGCGGCTGACGGAGGGGCGCCTGTTCCGGATCTGCGAGTTCATTGAGTACGTCAACTGGCGCACACTTCTGCGGCAGCGCTTCCTCTCACAGCCAAGCGTGACCGACGCCGCGGAGGTGCTGGATGTGGAGGCGTTGACCATCG
>JBCDHQ010000201.1:0-8639 GCA_038749815.1 Pseudomonadota bacterium
AATTTCGCGGCCATGAAGGAACAGGATCTCCTCTTCGGTCCGTTCGCCGAGGACTTGCCGAACTGGGCGCTTGTCGATGTCGACGGCAAGACTGTCACGACCGATTTCACAGTGCCGACTGACGGGTACGAGAGCCCTTGGGCAATGGCCCAAGTGGTGTTCATCCACGACACCGCTGATGTGCCGGAGGCGTTGCCCGACATGGATGCGCTCCTTGCATGGGCGGAGGCACACCCGGGGCGGTTCACGTTCCCGCAACCGCCTGATTTTCTCGGCTCAACCTTTCTCAAGCAGGCTCTCCTCGATCTGACGGAGGATCCGGGGCCCCTCTACGCGCCGATTGACGAGACCGGCTATGCCATCGCCACGGCCCCGCTCTGGGAATTTATGGACCGTCTGACGCCTGTGCTCTGGCGCCAGGGTCGGGCCTACCCGCAGACCGGACCGCGGCAGCTTCAGCTCATCGCCGATGGGGAGATCGATCTCGCGATCTCCTTCAGCCCGGGCGAGGCCTCGGCGGCGATCGCCAATTTCGAGCTGCCCGAGACCGTGCGCACCTTCGTTCTGGAGCGCGGCACCATCGGCAATGCAAGCTTCGTTGCCATTCCCTACAACGCCAATGCCAAGGAGGGTGCGATGGTGATTGCGAACCTCCTCCTGTCGCCCGAGGCGCAGGCGCGGGCGCAGGATCCGGCAGTGCTCGGCTACGGGACGGTCCTTGATATGGCGAAGCTTGAGCCCGCGGACCGTGCGCGGTTCGAGGCGTTGGAGCTTGGCATCGCCACCCTCTCCCCCGAAGAGCTCGGGCCTGCATTGCCGGAGCCGCACCCCACCTGGATGACCCGGATCGAAGGCGATTGGATCCAGCGCTACGGCGTTTCCGACTAGGTGACCGCCGGCTTCAGGTTTCTGCCGTCGGTGACCGTTCTGGTTCTGGCGGGGCCTGTTCTCGCCGGGCTGGTCGGCACGCTGGTGCCGGCGTTGTCCGAGCGGGGCGCTGCGTTTCGAGAGCTGGCGGCCTGGCCGGGCCTCGAAGCGGCGGTCCGGCTGAGTTTGGTGACAGGGATTGTTGCCACCGCACTCTCGCTCCTGATCGCAACGGCCCTGACGGCGGGATGGTGGGGGACGCGGGCCTTTCGGATGGTCGAGCGGTTGCTCTCGCCGCTTCTTTCCGTCCCGCATGCGGCGGCGGCCTTCGGGCTGGCCTTTCTGATTGCGCCATCGGGGTGGATGGCTCGGATGCTCTCGCCATGGGCCACGGGGTGGGAGCGTCCGCCAGATCTGCTGATCGTGCAGGATCCCGCGGGGTGGTCGCTGATCGCGGGGCTCGTTGCGAAGGAAACGCCGTTTCTGCTCTTGATGACTTTGGCGGCCTTGCCGCAAGCCGCACCGGGACGGTCTCTCAGTGTCGCTCAAAGTCTGGGGTACGGACGCGTTGCGGGATGGCTCAAAGTTGTTTTTCCGCGGGTCTATGCGCAGATCCGGTTGCCGGTTTATGTGGTGCTCGCCTACTCGATGTCGGTCGTGGACGTTGCCCTGATCCTCGGGCCAAGCACGCCGCCCACGCTCTCCGTGCAGATCACACGTTGGATGAGCGATCCCGACCTCTCGCTTCGCCACCAGGCGGCCGCAGCGGCCCTTCTGCAGCTTGGACTTGTGGTTTTGGCACTGGGGGCGTGGCGTCTGGCCGAGATCGGCGTGGCGCGCGCGGGGCGCGCTTGGGTCTGGGGCGGGCAGCGGCGCTTGGCCGAGCGCTCGGTGCGGTCCGTCGCACTTGTTGCAGGGATCGCTCTGGCCGCCGTCGTCGTGATTGGCCTCCTCGGTCTTGCGCTGTGGTCGGTCGCTGGGTTTTGGAGCTTTCCGGCGGCCTGGCCCGACGCGCTGACGGGACGCACCTGGACCCGGCACGCCGCCGATATCCATGCAGCCTTCGCGGACACTGCCCTCATCGCGTGTCTTGCCACAGGTCTGGCGCTCACTTTGGTGATCGGGTGCCTTGAGGTGGAGCACCGCCACGGTCTCCGCCTGCGGCGCGGGGGGGGTGCGATCCTCTATCTGCCGCTTCTGGTCCCGCAGACGGTGTTCCTGCCGGGCTTGGCATCGCATTTGATCTGGATCGGATGGAACCCGGGGATGTGCCCGGTGATCCTCGCGCATCTGGTCTTTGTCCTGCCCTACGTGTTCCTGTCTCTCGGCGATTCTTGGCGGGCGTGGGACATCCGTTTTGCGACGGCGGCCGCAGCGCTGGGGGCGGGGCCGGCGCGCGTCCTGTTCTTCGTGCGGTTGCCGATGCTGATCCGCCCTGTGCTGACGGCGGCGGCAGTGGGGATCGCGGTGTCGGTCAGTCAGTACTTGCCGACCCTTCTCGTGGGGGGCGGTCGCATCGCGACCTTGACGACGGAGGCCGTGGCCCTCGGTGCCGGCGGAGACCGTCGCGCGATCGGGGCCTGGGGACTGGTGCAGACGGCCGCGGCACTGCTGCCATTCGCCGTTGCGCTCTTCGTTCCCGTGATCCTGGCCCGATCGCGGAGAGGGCTGCAGGGTGGCTGAGGCGGGTCTCGTCCTTGAAGATGTCAGGATCATGCTCGGGAACGACGTGCTCGTTTCGATCTCGGCGGAGATCCGGCCGGGGGAGGTTTTGACTGTGATGGGACCGTCGGGCTCAGGCAAGTCAACACTCCTCGCCTACCTCACAGGCACACTTGCGCCGGAGTTCCGCGCCTCGGGGGCCGCCCGGCTGAACGGCCGGCCGATCGATGGTTTGGCGACGGAGGCGCGCCGGATCGGCATTCTTTTTCAGGACCACCTTCTCTTTCCGCATCTCTCGGTTGCGGAAAACCTTGCCTTCGGTCTTGCCCAAGGAACGGCCAAGCGCCGGCAACGGGTGGAGGCGGCCCTCGCCGAAGTGGGTCTTCAGGGGTTTGGGCCGCGGGATCCGGCGACACTGTCGGGGGGACAACGGGCGCGCGTGGCCCTGATGCGGACACTCTTGGCGACGCCGGAGGCGCTCCTCCTCGACGAGCCGTTCGCGCGCCTTGACGCAGAGCTCAGAGATCAGACACGGTCGCTCGTCTTCCGGTCCGTGCGGGATCTGCCCGTTGTCCTTGTCACGCACGATCTGGCGGATGCGGCGGCGGCCGGTGGGGCTGTTGTCGACGTCCGTGGACGGCGGCTCTGAAGCCTGAGCGAAGCCAGTCCGGTTGGCCGGCCACATGCGCACGGAATGGATGAGGGGGACGGTGTCGACGGCGCGTCCCGCGCCGTTCGCGCGTGGACGCGCGAGTTCGGGCTTGCCCGAACCGACACCTTGCGCCCGGCCACCGGCGATGCACTGCGTGTCGGACAGGAGGGCCGTTTGGGATCTCGGGCGACGGACCTTTCTCCCTTGCGCCAAGGGGCGCGGGGCGGCCAGAGTGGCGGAAAATTCGAGGGAGGACTGCCATGGGCTACCGCGACACCTACGAGGCCTGCCGCCGTGATCCGGAGGCTTTTTGGCTGTCGGCGGCAGAGCGCATCGACTGGTCCACCCCGCCGAGCCGGGCCCTCGACGCAACCGAGGCCCCGCTCTATCGCTGGTATGCCGATGGCGAGATGAACACCTGTTGGAACGCTGTGGACAGGCATCTGCCTGACCGCGCCGAACAGCCGGCGATCATCTATGACAGCCCGGTCACGCAGACGAAGCGCACAATCACCTTTCGCGAGCTCCACCATCTGACCGCGCGCCTCGGCGGTGCGCTCCAGGCCCGCGGGATCGGCAAGGGTGATCGGGTCGTCATCTACATGCCAATGGTGCCCGAGGCGGTGGTCGCGATGCTGGCCTGTGCGCGCATCGGTGCCGTGCATTCGGTCGTGTTCGGGGGGTTCGCGCCGCACGAGCTGGCGGTCCGGTTGGACGATGCCCAGCCGAAGGCAGTCCTCTCAGCCTCCTGCGGGATCGAGCCCGGGCGAATTGTGCCCTACAAACCGCTTCTCGACGCGGCCATCGAGCAAGCCACGCACAAGCCGCACGTCTGTGCGATCCTGGAGCGGCCGGAGCAATCGGTCGAGCTTGGCCCCCGGGACGTGGCCTGGGAGGCGTTCCAGGCCGACGCGCCGCTCGCGGATCCCGTGCCCGTGGGCGGCGCGGACCCCCTCTACATTCTCTACACCTCCGGCACGACCGGGCAGCCCAAGGGTGTCATGCGGCCCGCCGGCGGGCATGCGGTGGCGCTCCATTGGACGATGGACAACATCTACGACATCAAGCCGGGCGAGGTCTTTTGGGCCGCCTCCGATGTCGGTTGGGTGGTCGGGCACTCCTACATCACCTACGCACCGCTCCTCTACGGTGCGACCACGGTGGTCTTTGAGGGCAAGCCAGTTGGCACGCCCGACGCCGGCACGTTCTGGCGTGTTGTCGAAGAACACAAGGTCGTCACGCTCTTCACCGCCCCCACGGCCTTTCGGGCGATCAAACGCGTCGATCCCGACGGCGCCTTCATCAAGTCGCACGATCTCAGCCACTTCCGCGCACTCTACCTTGCCGGAGAGCGGGCCGATCCCGACACCGTCCAATGGGCGGAGCGTCAACTGGGCGTCCCGGTCATCGATCACTGGTGGCAGACAGAGACGGGCTACACCATCGTCGGCAATCCGCGGGGCCTTGAGGCGCTGCCGATGAAGACCGGCTCACCCACTGTGCCGATGCCGGGCTACGACATCGACGTGCTCGACGATGCAGGCCACGCGGTCGCGGCCGGCACGCTCGGCGCATTGGCGATCAAGCTGCCGCTGCCACCCGGCACGCTCTCGGGGCTCTGGAACGCCGAGGCGCGGTTTCGCTCGTCCTATCTCGACACCTTCCCAGGATACTACGAGACGGGCGATGCCGGGATGATCGACGAGGACGGCTATGTCTACATCATGGCGCGCACGGACGATGTGATCAACGTCGCGGGCCATCGGCTCTCGACCGGCGCGATGGAGGAGGTGCTTGCCGCACTCCCGGACGTCGCGGAGTGTGCCGTGATCGGTGTTGAAGACGAGCTCAAAGGTCAGTTGCCGCTCGGGTTCCTCTGTTTGACCGACGGTGTCAACAAACCGCATGACGAGATTGTGCGGGAGGCCATCGCCGAGGTGCGCGCGCAGATCGGACCCGTTGCCGCGTTCAAGCTCGCCTGTGTGGTGGATCGGCTGCCGAAGACACGGTCGGGCAAGATCCTGCGCGCGACGATGGCCAAGATCGCCGACGGACAGGCGTACAAGATGCCAGCGACGATCGACGATCCGGCGATCCTGGACGAAATCCGCGCGGCCCTCGAGACCCTCGGCTATGCAAAGGCACCGGTCTCCGCCGGCTGAGGCGACCAGGGCCGGCTGGCTTGCATCCAAGGTGGGAACTGAGCACACTCCGCCCGTGACCAAGGCCCGCCCCATGACACTCTTTGAAGCCGCATGCGCCGTGCGCGCCAATGCCTATGCGCCCTATTCCGGGTTCGCCGTCGGCGCGGCCGTCCTGAGCGAGGACGGGCGTGTGTTCTCGGGCTGCAATGTCGAAAACGCCGCCTATCCCGAGGGCACCTGTGCCGAGGCCGGTGCGATTGCCGCGATGATCGCCGCAGGTGCGCGGCACATCCGCGAAGTTTGGGTGGTCGCCGACGGACCGGAGCCGGTGTCTCCATGCGGAGGATGTCGCCAGAAGCTGGCGGAGTTCGCCGCCCCGGACACGCCGGTGACGCTCGCCGGGCCCGAAGGTCCGCGGGTCAAAACGACGGTTGGTGCGCTTCTTCCCGCGGGGTTTGGCGCGCGCCACATGGAAGGGAATGCATGACCGATCTGAAAGCCGTGGCCCGCCGTGCGATCGCGTGTCTGGACCTGACGGATTTGAGCGATGATGCGGACGAGGCTGCGCTCGAGACCCTGTGCCGACGGGCGTCGACGCGGCACGGGCCGGTGGCGGCGGTTTGTGTCTGGCCGCGCTTCGTCTCCGCGGCGCGGGGCCATGTGCAGGGCACCGGCATCCGCGTTGCCACGGTCGTGAACTTTCCGGCCGGCACCGACGCTGCCGAGGAAGTGATCGACATGACGGAGGCCGCCATCCGCGACGGCGCCGATGAGATCGACCTTGTTGTCCCGTATCGAGAGCTCCTCGAAGGCCATGATGACGGCATCCCGGCGCTGGTGCGGCGTGTGCGGGAGGCGGCGGACGGCGCGCCCGTGAAGGCCATTCTCGAGACCGGCGTGCTCGGCGAGGAGAGCGTGATCCGCCAAGCAGCGCAGCTCGCGCTCGAAGGCGGGACGGACTTTCTAAAGACCTCGACAGGCAAAGTTGCTGTGAACGCAACGCCTGTCTCTGCCCGCATCCTCCTCGAGGAGATCCGCGCCGCCGGGCGACCCGTCGGCCTGAAGCCCGCGGGAGGGATCAAGTCGACCCTTGATGCCGCCGGCTACATCGCGCTCGCCGAGGAGGTGATGGGCGCAGATTGGGTCAGCCCGACAACCTTCCGGATCGGCGCGTCGAGCGTCCTGAACGCCCTTCTCGCCACGCTGGATGGAGAAGACGCGCCCGCGATTGCGGGCGGCTACTGATGCTGACGACGGAATTTCTGGCGGCGCGACGCGACGGCCTGCCCCTGACCCCGGAGGCGATCCGAGCCTTTGTGGACGGCGTGACATCCGGCGCAGTCGGGGACCCTCAGATCGCCGCCTTCACAATGGCCACGTGCCTCCGGCCGATGTCGGATGCGGAGCGTGTGGCCCTGACACAGGCGATGCGCGACAGCGGTGCGGTGCTCGACTGGGACGTGCCGGGGCCGGTGCTCGACAAGCACTCCACGGGTGGAATTGGCGACACGGTCTCGCTGATGCTCGCGCCGGCGCTCGCGGCCTGTGGCGCCTATGTTCCGATGATCTCGGGTCGTGGGCTCGGCCACACCGGCGGCACGCTCGACAAGCTCGACACGATCCCGGGTTATGACAGCACGCCGGATCTGGACCGGTTGAAGAGCGTGACCGCAGAGATCGGATGCGCCATCGTCGGGCAAACGGCCGAGATCGCACCGGCGGATCGTCGTCTTTATGCGGTTCGCGACGTCACGGCGACGGTCGAGAGCATCGACCTCATCTGCGCCTCGATCCTCTCGAAAAAACTCGCGGCGGGGCTCGGCGGTCTGGTCCTCGACGTGAAGACCGGCTCCGGGGCCTTCCTGGCGGAGGTGGAGGCGGCGCGAGCCCTTGCCCGGGTGCTTGTGGATGTGGCCACCGGCGCCGGGTGTCCGACGGCCGCGCTCCTGACGGATATGGATGCTCCTTTGGCGCCGGCGGCCGGGAACGCAATCGAGGTGCGGCTCGCGATCGACTTTCTGACCGGCGCTGAGATTGACGGGCGGCTTTGGGACGTGACCGTTGCGCTCGGGGGGGAGGCATTGGCGCTCGGCGGGCTTGCCAACGGGCCCGAGGCGGGCCGCGCGCAGATTGCCGAGGCGTTCGAGAGCGGCAGCGCGGCGGAGATCTTCGGGCGCATGGTCACGGCCCTCGGCGGGCCTTCGGACCTTCTCTCCGCGCCGGACCGCCACCTCGCCCGCGCGCCCGTCGTCGAAGAGATCACGGTCGACGACCCTGGCTTTGTGAGCGCCGTCGACACGCGTGCGCTCGGTCTTGCCGTGATCGAGCTCGGCGGCGGCCGCCGCAACGCAACTGACGCGATTGACCCTGCGGTCGGGCTCGATTGGTTGGCCGGCACCGGGGCGCATGTCGACGCCGAGACGCCGCTTGCGCGCGTGCATGCCGCGGACAGCGACACACTGGCTCGGGCAACGGAACGGGTGCGCGCCGCATACAAGATCGAACCCACACCGCCGGAGGACCGGCCACTGATCCTGGAGCGGGTTGGGTGACACGCGCACCGGGGCCCGACAAAGGGCGACACCCAAGGCGTCCCCCGTCCTGGCTGTCCGGCCACCAGCGACGGAGACGCCCGGCACGCCAAACCTCGGGCAATCGTGAGACGCCGCGCGGGTGGACGCAGTGAGCCGCGCCATTTTGGCTGTTATGGACAGCGTGGGGTGCGGCGGCGCACCCGATGCGGCGGCCTACGGGGATGCGGGCGCGAACACGCTCCTCCATATCGCGGAGGCCTGTGCGGCCGGCGCCGCCGAGACGGGCCGCTCCGGCGCGATCCGCCTGCCCAATCTCGACCGGCTCGGCCTTGGTGCTGCGGTTGCGCTGGCCTCGGGGCAGGCCGCCCCCGGGCTCGACGCCGAGCCCACGGGGCGGTGGGGCGCCGCAACCGAGACGAGCCGCGGCAAGGACACGCCCTCCGGCCACTGGGAACTTGCGGGCCTGCCCGTGCCCTTCGAGTGGCACGTCTTCCCGCGCGAGGTCCCGGCGTTTCCGCCTCACGTGACCGATCGCCTGATCGACGAGGCCGGCCTTCCAGGCGTGCTCGCCAATTGCCACGGCTCCGGCATGCCGATCCTCCGGGAATTCGGCGAAGCGCATATTCGCACCGGCCAGCCGATCCTCTACACCTCCGCCGACAGCGTGCTGCAGATCGCGGCGCATGAGACCCATTTCGGGCTCCAGCGCCTCCTTGACCTCTGCGAGAGCGCGGCGCGGATCGTGCATCCCATGCGGGTTGGCCGAGTGATCGCACGCCC
>JBCDHQ010000202.1:0-8633 GCA_038749815.1 Pseudomonadota bacterium
TCGGCGCAGGTGGTCGCGCTTGGCCCAGAGGATCCGTGCGACCTCCAGCATGCAGGCGTTTCCCGTGCCGTTGTCGCCCACACCCTCGCGCCAGGAATCGTAGTGTCCATGGAGCAGCACAAACTCCTCGGGCTGCACCGCACCCGGGATCTCCACCACGGGAATGTACTGCGGGAACCAACCGGTCTCGAGCTCGGTGTGGATCGTCGCCGTGGCGCCGGATGCGGCCAAGTCCATCAGAGCCCTGCCATCCGACTGGTTGACGGCCGCAGATGGAATGCGGGGCAGCCGCGCGAGGTCGGCGGGCTCGGGTGTGCCCCAAATCGTGGACACGGTGCCCCAGTGGATCATCTCGCCCGGATTGACGGCGATCACGCCCGCCGCGCCCGCCGTCTCGAGCCCTGCCACAAAATTGGGCAAGGCAAATCCCTCGATGACGGCGATTTTGCCGCGCACGTTCGAGAGCCTTTCCGCCGCTGCGGGCGTCCGGTCGAGCGGCGTGCCGCCGCTGGCCTGCGGGACGAGTACAAGCGGGGCTTCCACGCCGTCGGGCACCGAGGCGCAGAAGGCCGGCGGTTTCGCCGCAATGGTCCGACTGCCCGCCACCACCGAGGCATCGCCCGGCAAGGACAGGAAAAGCGTCGGTCGGTGGAGTGTCACGGGCACACCCATCGCGCCGAGCGCATCTGCAATCATCTGGGCGCCGCGATCCGCGTCGCTCGGGCGCTCGCGATGCTGTTCCGCGAAGGCTTCCACCAGGGCCCAGGGGGCGTCGAGAGAAATTTCTTTTCGGAGCGTCTCCGCCACGGTATCCATCTCACACGCCTCCTGTTGTTTCGTCAGTCGAAACGCCGTTTCGGACACCATAGTCTCTTGACCCAGACGAAAGAAGAAAAAACGCGAGAAACGGGCGACGCGTACCTCGTGGCGTCTGTTGAACGGGCAGCGCAGCTCCTGCTGATCATCTCCGAGATGCCGGGTTCCGGTGTCACGGAACTCGCCGCGGCGACTGGAATGACCAAAAGTCTGACCTTTCGGCTGCTCTACACGTTAGAGAGCCAGGGCCTCGTCCGGAAGAACGCTGAGCGCCGGACCTATGCGCTCGGCTACAGTGCCTTGATTTTGGGCGAAAGAGCGCGCCGGCAATCGCCGCTGATGGCCACCGCCGAAGAGGTGCTGGCCGCGCTCTCCTCCAAAACGCGGGAAAACGCTTTGCTGCTGGTGCGCGATGGCCTCAGCAGCATGTGCATTGCAATGAAGGAATCGCCGCAGCCCTTGCGCATCTTCGCGGCAGTCGGGCGTGCCGGCCCGCTTCACGCCGGGGGAGGTCCGAAAGTGCTGTTGGCGTTTGCGCCTGAAGATGTGCGCGCGACCGTCTTGAGCGGCCCGCTGGAGGCCTTTACGGACCAGACAATTGTTGCGCCAGAGGCGCTTGAGGCATCGCTTGCGCGGATCCGCCGAGACGGCCAGACGCTCTCCGTCGGCGAGCTCGATCCCAACACGTTCTCCATCGCGGCCCCAGTGCGCGATCACTCGGGAACGGTTGTTGCGGCGTTGAGCGTGAACGGTCCGACGGCGCGTCTCGACCCGGCGTCAGAGCCGGTCTTCCTCAGCGAAGTGCTCGATCACGCAGTTCAGCTCTCGCGCCAATTGGGGTGGGCCGGGCACGACGCGGCCGTTCTGCGCTAAAGCGCAGTTGGCACTTGCATTGTGGGGGGATCCTCGTTTTCATCTGGCGAAACGCGGTTTTGACCTGCGCAATTAGGAGCCTCTGCTGTGGCCCAGCCAGATGCCGATCTTCTCACCCAAGTCTCGCTCGACGCGCCATGGAGCCTCGTCGAGGCCTTCGCCACAATGCCGCGCTGGAAGCCTGCCGATGTTGAAGTCGCAGCGCGGGAGATCGAACGCCGCCTGACAGATCTCGGCGTCCCCGTGACCCTCCACGAGGCCAATCTGCATCTGTCGATCCCATTCACCGCAAGCGTCAGCGCCGGGTCGGACCACCACGGCGCCAAGCCGCCAGCCTATGCAAAGAGCTGCCCCGAGGGCATCACAGCGCCGCTCGTCCACGTGCCGGCCACGTTCAGCGCCTCCATCAACACGCTCTTTCATAAGAACCAGGACGCCGAGGCATCGGCGGCGGAGCGGATCCGCGGCAAGATCGTGATCTCAGAAGGGTTCTCCTTTCCCGGCAAGATCCGGGAGTTCGAAGAGAACGGCGCCCTCGGCGTGATCGCGATGAACCCGGGCACGGATGCGCATTGGGGCATTTGCACCACGATTTGGGGGACGCCCGATCTTGACGACCTCCCGCGCCGCCCGGGCATTCCGGCGGCGGCCGTCAGCAATCCCGACGGCCAGGCCCTGCTCGCGCGCGCGGCCTCCGAAGGTGAGGTGACGCTGCGCACCCATCTCGAAGACGGATGGTACCGCTCTCTCGTCCCAGTGGTCGAGATTCCGGGCAGGGAGGAGCCGGAGAAGTTCGTCCTCCTCCACGGGCATTACGATTCCTGGGATGTCGGCGTCGGCGACAATGCGACCGGGGACGCGACCCTCCTCGAGATCGCGCGAGTGCTGTGGGCCAACCGCGACCGGCTCAAACGCTCGGTCCGGATCGCCTGGTGGCCCGGGCATTCGACGGGGCGCTATGCGGGCGCGACGTGGTATGCCGACACCTTCGCCCTCGACCTCGATGAGAACTGCGTGGCGCAGGTGAACTGCGACAGCCCAGGCTGCCGCTGGGCGTCAGAGTTCATCGACATTTCCTGGATGAAGGAGGCGGAGGCCTTCTGTCAGTCCACAATCCGGGCCGTGACGGGCCAGGAGAGCGCGGGCGAGCGGCCGCATCGGGCGGGCGATTATGCGTTCAACAACATCGGCCTCTCGAGCTTCTTCATGCTGTCCTCAACGATGTCGCCGGAGCACCGCGCAGAGAAGGGCTACTATGCCGTCGGGGGGTGCGGTGGCAACATCGCCTGGCACACGGAGAACGACGTGCTCGAGATCGCCGATCGCGACAACCTCCTGCGCGACATCAAAGTCTACCTCGCGGCCGTGCTCGGTGTGGCCAATGCGGAGGTGCTGCCCTTTGACTGGCGCGCCCAGGTCGAGGAGTTCACAGCAACGATTGCAGGCTACCAGGCGGACGCCGGCGCCCTCGCGGATCTTGCGCCCGCGGCGGAGGCGGCGGAGCGGTTGGGCGCTGGTTTGGCGGAGTTCTATGCGGCGGTGGATCAGAAGCGCATCCCAGCGAAGGACGCAAACGCCGTCATTCAGCGGCTCGCGCGGGTGCTGGTGCCGGTGAATTACACGTTGGAGCCGCGGTTTCGACACGACCCGGCAACACCGGTGCCGCCGCTCCCGGCGCTCGCCCCAGCCGCAACGCTGAAAGATCACGGGCCCGAGACGCTCGGGTTTGCGCAAACCCAGGTCGTGCGCGGGGTGAACCGGGTCGCCGCGGCCGTCCGCGCCGCCGAACACGAAGTCAGTGGGGTCCTGCTGTGACGGCCAGTCGCGACGGCGCAATCGATCGCGTGCGGGCGGCGTTCGATGGCGGCGCGTTCCTGTCCACCCTCCGCCGTCGCGTGGCGATCCCGACCGAGAGCCAAGTGCCCGAGCAGCTGCCGGAACTCCACCGCTACTTGACCGAGGAGATGGCCCCGTCGCTCGAGCCGCTCGGCTACGAGACGACACTCCTCGACAATCCCGTCGCGGGCGGCGGCCCGTTTCTGGTGGCCTCGCGCCTCGAGGATCCCGCCCTGCCCACGCTCCTCACCTATGGCCATGGTGACGTTGTCCGGGGCATTCCCGAGCAGTGGCGCGACGGTCTGGACCCCTGGGAGATCACCGTTGAGGGGGATCGCTGGTACGGGCGCGGCACCGCCGACAACAAGGGCCAGCACTCCATCGTCATCGCTGCGCTCGAGGCCGTCCTGGCCGAACGCGGTGCACATGGCTTCAACTCCAAAATCCTGATCGAGACCAGTGAGGAGATCGGCTCTCCCGGGCTCAATGCGGTTCTGGCGGCCGAGAAGAACCGGCTGGCCTGCGACATCCTGATCGCCTCGGACGGGCCGCGCATGCGCCCCGAGCGGGCCGATGTAAAGCTCGGCAATCGCGGCGGCATCGCCTTCGATCTGTCGCTGTCGCTGCGGGAGGGCAGTCGCCATTCCGGGCATTGGGGCGGCGTCCTCGAGGACCCTGGCGTGATCCTCGCGCAGGCGCTCGCCACCATCACCACGCCGAGAGGCCGGATACTGATCGACGACTGGCTGCCGCGTCAAATCCCGCCGAGCGTGCGCGAGATGCTCAAGGGGCTGACGGTCGATCCCGCAGATCCCTCGCTGAAAATGCCCGAGGACTGGGGCGAGCCCGGCCTCTCCACAGCCGAAAAGATGTATGGCTGGACGAGTTTCATCATCCTCGCCTTCGTCTGCGGCCGCCCCGAGAACCCGGTCAACGGCGTGCAGCCCGACGCCCGCGCGCGCTGCCAGATCCGGTTCACAGCCGATGCCGATCACACTCAGTTCCTGCCGGCCCTGCGGGCCCATCTCGACGCAAAAGGGTTCCCCATGGTCGAGATCACGCCGGTCCGACAGAACTTCTTTCCGGCCTGGCGCACCGATCCCGACACGCCATGGGTGGCCTGGACCGCCGAGAGCGTTGCGCGCACCACAGGCACTGCACCCACCGTCGTGCCCAACTCCTCCGGGGGGCTGCCGAGCGAGCTCTTCGGGCGCAACTTGGGCTGCCCGGTCCTCTGGATCCCGCACTCCTACGGTGGATGCAAGCAGCACGGACCCGACGAACACGTCCTCGCGCCGCTGACCCGCGAGGCGCTGGGGATCATGGCCGGTCTGTTCTGGGATCTCGGCGACGCGGAAGGGAGACCTCAATGACCACCGAAACCCTCCTTGACGGGATCCGCCGCTGGGTCGAGATCGAGAGCTACACAACCGACACCGCCGGTGTGAACCGCATGGCCGATGCGGTCGCCGCGGAGTACGCCACCTGCGGCGCCGAGATCGAGCGCGTTCCGGGCCGCGACGGCTACGGCGATCATCTGATCGTCCGCGCGCCTTGGGGGCGGGGCAGCAACGCACCGGGGATCCTGATCCTCAGCCATCTCGACACGGTGCATCCGCCGGGCACGCTCGACTGGTTTCCGTTTCGCGTCGAGGGGGATGTCGCCTACGGGCCTGGGATCTACGACATGAAGGGCGGCGCCTACATCGCAATGTCGGCCGTGGCGGATCTCGCAGCGAACGGAGGCGCGCCGCTCCCCGTCACCCATATGTTCGTCGCCGACGAGGAGGTTGGCAGCCCGACCTCACAGGAGACCATCATAGAGCTCGCCCGCGCCGCGAAATACGTGCTCGTGACCGAGCCCGCGCGTGAGGGGGGCAAGATCGTCACCGCAAGGAAGGGTGCTGTGCGCTACCGTGTGGTTGCCAAGGGGCGTGCGTCCCATGCGGGCTCCCGCCACGCGGATGGGCGAAGCGCCATTGCCGAGATCGCGCGGACGGTTCTCAAGTTCGAGGCGCTTACGGACTATGAGAGCGGGGTGACCTGCAATGTCGGCCTGATCCAGGGCGGCACCGGCACCAATGTCGTCCCCGCCGAAGCCTGGATCAAGGTCGACATCCGGATCCCCAACATGGCCGCCCTTACCAGCGTCGAGGCCTTTGTCGAGGCGCTCACGCCCGAGGATCCAGACGTGTCGCTCGAGATCACGGGCGGGCTCGACCGGCCGCCCTACGAACGCTCACCGGGCATCGACGGTCTCTTTGCCCGGGCCCACGAGATTGCGGCCGGGCTCGGATGGGACCTCCAGCAGCTCAAGACCGGCGGCGGCTCGGATGGGAACTTCACGGCTGCGATTGTGCCGACGCTCGACGGTTTGGGCGTCGACGGCAAAGGGGGGCACACCGACTACGAGCAGCTCTACATCTCATCGTTGGAGCCTCGACGGCAGCTGATGCGGGGGCTTCTGGGGACGCTTACATGAGCCTCGACGGCCGGTTTCGGCTCGGGTGCGATGTGGGCGGCACGTTCACGGATTTCCTCCTTCACGACCTCGAGACCGGAGCGATGCACGCTCTCAAAGTGCCGACAACACCCGACGCCCCCGAGCGCGGCGTGCGGGAGGGCGTCTCCCAACTCTCGGGCGCCCATCCCGGTCTGACCGGCGCGCTCTCGGCGCTCATTCACGGAACGACCCTCGTCATCAATGCCATACTGGAGCGCAAGGGCGCCGAGACCGGCCTTCTCGTCACCCGAGGCTTTCCGGATCTCCTCGAGACGCGCCGCGAGATCCGCTACGACATCTACGACATCCGGCAGCGGTTCCCCACGCCGATCGTGCCCCGAAGGAGGCGCCTCGAGGTGACCGAGCGGGTCCTCGCGGATGGATCGGTCGACATCCCCTTGGACGAGGCCAGCGCGCTCGCGGCGCTACAGACACTGGTCGATGCGGGCGTGCCGTCGGTGGCGGTCTGTTTTTTGCACGCCTATGCGAACCCAGCGCATGAGGAGGCAGTCGCGCGACTGGTCGAGGCGCATGGCCTGCCCCTCGATGTCTCCCTGTCGTCCGAGATCCTGCCGGAAATCCAGGAGTTCGAGCGGACGGCGACAACGGCCCTCAACGCCTATGTGCGGCCCAAGGTCGACCACTATCTGAAGCGCATGGAGGGGGATCTGACCGCTGCGGGCTATGACCGGCCGCTCTTTCTCATGCAGTCGGGGGGCGGTGTGATCGCGTCCCCGACAGCGCGGGTGGCCCCGATCCGTCTGGCGGAATCCGGTCCGGTCGGTGGGGCATTGGCCGCGCGCGCGCTGGCGGTCGAGGCGGGTTATGCGAACGCCGTCGCCTTTGACATGGGCGGCACGACAGCCAAGACTTGCCTGATCGCCAACGCCGTGATGCCTGTCACGCGCAGCTACGAGGTCGACCGCGTCCATCGGTTCAAGCGCGGCAGCGGGACGCCCATCGCGGTGCCCACGGTCGATCTGATCGAGATCGGCGCGGGCGGCGGAAGCCTCGCGTCGGTGGATGCGCTCGGCCTCATCCGCGTCGGACCGGCCAGCGCGGGCGCCGATCCCGGTCCGGCCTGTTATGGCCGCAACGGTCGCGGTGCGACGGTCACCGATGCCAATCTTGTGCTCGGCTATCTCGATCCGACGGCGTTCTTGGGCGGGGCCATGACGCTCGACCTCGCGGCGGCCGAGGCGGCGTTGGCCCGGGACGTGGGCGATCCGCTCGGCCTCACCCCGCTCGAGGCTGCCGCCGCTCTGATCGATGTGGTCAACGAGAACATGGCGCAGGCCGCGCGGATGTATGTGGCCGAACAAGGCGGCAATCTGGAGAGCGCTGTTCTGGTGGCGTTCGGCGGGGGCGGCCCGCTCCACGCTCAGTCGGTCGCCGGCAAACTTGGGTTGCGAAAGATCCTCGTGCCGGCCGAGGCGGGGGTGTTCTCGGCGCTCGGCATGCTGGCGGCACCGCCCGCCTATGAGGTCGCGCGGAGTGCACCCATCCGGTTGGCCAACACGGATCCCGCCGATTTGGCCGACGCCTTCGCCGCACTCGAGACAAGCGCGGCCTCCGTCGTCTCGGAGGCCGCGCCGGACGCCCCCATCCGGCTCCGCCGCATCGCCGAGATGCGCTATGTCGGCCAGGGGCATCAGCTCCGCGTGCCGATCGACGCCTTTGACGCCGAGGCCATCGCAGGCGCGTTCTCGGACTGCTACAGTGGCGCCTATGGCTATGCCTATGACGACCTCGAGCCCGAGATCGTCACCCTGCGGGTCCATGCGGAGGCTGATGTGGCCCTCGCCCCCATCGCGGCGGACTGGATCGCAGGAGCGGCGGCCGAGACGACGCGCCCGGCCTGGGATCCGGCCGGGCGGGCGATGATCCCGCATCGGGTTCTCGCGTTCGATGCGCTGCAGGGACGCGTGATCGGCCCCGCCCTGATCGCGCAACAGGGCGCGACCATCCGTCTTGGCCCGGGGGCACAGGCAGAGCGGACACCAGGAGGGTGGCTGTCCATCACACTGCCGGAGGTCCCGTGACCCACCCTGCGGACGCGCTGCGCTTTCAGGTGCTCTGGTCGCGGTTGATCTCGGTCGCGGACGAGATCGCGACCACACTGGTCAAAACGGCCTTCTCGCTCGTGGTGCGCGACAATCACGATTATGCCTGCGGCCTCTACGACAGCCAGGGCCGCATGCTGGCGCAGTCGACCCAGTGCACACCAGGTCAGGCCGGCAGCACGCCCACCGTGATGGAGGACATGCTGCGCGTCTTCCCGCCCCATGCACTCGAGGACGGGGACGTGCTGATGTGCAATGACCCCTGGATCGGGGCTGGGCACGCGCCGGATGTCTTCATCGCAACCCCGGTGTTTCATCGCGGGCGGCTGGTGGGCTTCACCTGCACATGCGCGCACCATGTCGATATGGGCGGTCGGCTTGGCGGCACCGATGCACGGGAAGTGTTTGAGGAGGGCATCATCGTGCCCGTCTCCAAGCTGATCCGGGCCGGCGAACCGAACGACGAGTTGATGCGCCTGATCCGCCGGAACGTCCGCACTCCGGACAAGGTTGTCGGCGATCTTCGGGCGCAGATCGCGGCA
>JBCDHQ010000203.1:0-8603 GCA_038749815.1 Pseudomonadota bacterium
CGGCAGCGACGATCCGATGGCCCTCGACTACCGGGTCTACGCCTTTGTGCGCCTTCGCAATCCGGCCCCTGTCCTCAAGAAGGTGACGCTCTTCGACACGCCCGGGATTTCCGATCCGCTCCTGCCGCTCTCGGCGCAGGTCGAGCTTGCCGACACGCTCGACACAGTTCTCTGGTGCACCCCCGCCACGCACGCCTGGCGCGAGAGCGAGCACGCGGCCTGGCGCCAGATCCCCGCGGCGCTGCGCGAGCGTGCAACGCTCGTCGTCACCAAATCGGACCTTATCAGCGACACCGACCGCACCCGGATCGAGCAACGGCTTGTGCGGGAGACGGAGGGCCTCTTTGCCAGTCGGATTTTCCTGTCCGCCAGCGACGCCGAGGCGGCGCGGCGCGGGAGCGACGCCGCGTGGCAGGAGAGCGGCGGCGCAGCGCTCCTCTCAGTCCTGAGTCTGACCCGCACCGACCTCGGCATCACCTGCCAGACCGAACCCACGACGCGCACCGCGCCGGACCCGCCGCGCCAGCCCGCGCCGGTCGTGCACGCTGTCCAGGACAAGGCCCACTCACCGACCGAGGGCGTCGATATCACTGCTCTGGCGACTGTTCCCGGATGCCTCGGGGCCAGCCTCGTCGACTGCGAGACCGGGTTGATGCTGAGGTCGGTGGGCGGCGGCGAACTGGACCTCGATGCCGCCGCCACCGAGGCCGCGGGCGTCCTCCGCGCCGCGCGGCGCCTCAGCGGCGAGATTGAGGATCTGGTGGTCAATGCGGGCGCTCTCGTCCACCTCCTTCGGCCGTTGCCGGAGGATCCAAATCTGGCCGTCCACCTGATCCTCGATCCCGCCCGAGCCGAGCCGCAGAGCGCGCGGGCGCGCATGGACACGGCCATCCAAGACCGCGGGGCGCCCCGTCGAGAACCGCCCTCGCACGGCTCCCGACAGGACGCACCCGGACGACGCCCTCTTTGACGGCTGTTGCGGCGGCGACACCGCTCGCGTATGGATCTTGCCAGGCACGGACATAATCGTGTGTTGGGAGCCTCCCCCTCCTAACAAAAGAAAAAACCGGAGGAGCTCCTTGCCCGCGCATAAACTGGATTCGATCGATCGCAAGATTCTGTCCGAGTTGCAGGATGACGGTCGCATGACCAATGTGGAGCTGTCCCGGCGGGTCGGCATCTCGGCGCCACCCTGTCTGCGCCGGGTCCGAACTCTCGAAGAGATGGGCTACATCAAAGGCTACCATGCCGACGTCAATGCCCGTGCACTCGGCTTCGAGGTGCAGGTCTTTGCAATGGTCAGCTTGAAGAGCCAGGCGGAGGCCGATCTGTCCTCCTTCGAGGCCCGTGCGCGCGCCTGGCCGCTGGTGCGGGAGTGTCACATGCTGAACGGTGAGATCGATTTCATCCTCAAATGTGTGTCCCCCGACCTGTCCACCTTCCAGACGTTTCTGACGGAGGAGCTGACCGCCGCTGACAATGTGGCCTCCGTCAAGACCTCCCTTGTGATCCGCGGCGCGAAGGACGCGCCGGGTGTGCCCTTCGACATTCTCGAAGCGCGCCTCGCCCGCGCCGAGTAGGCCCGCCCAAGCCGGATCCCGATCGGCGCGCCCCCGCGCACCCGATGCGCGTTTGCCTGACAGCGTTGGTTGACTTGGACACACGCGCCGTCAATGATCCGAGACAACGCAAAACAATAATCCTTGGGAGGAAAAGGATGCGCTCACACCTGCTGGCTGCAACAGCAGTCATCACAATTGTCTCATTTGCGCCCCAGGCCATCGCCGATATAGCCGCGGCGGAGCGTTGGATCGACGACGAGTTCCAGCCATCGGCCCTCAGCCGCGACGAGCAAGTTGCGGAGATGCAATGGTTCATCGACGCCGCGGCGCCCTTTGTGGGCATGGAGATCAACGTCCTCTCGGAGACGATCCCGACGCACTCCTACGAGTCGGAGACGCTGACCCAGGCATTCGAGGACATCACCGGCATCAAAGTGAACCACCAGCTTCTCGGTGAGGGCGAAGTGGTGCAGGCGGTCCAGACGCAGATGCAGACCCGCCGGAACCTTTATGATGGCTATGTCAACGACAGCGACCTGATCGGGACCCACGCGCGCCTGCAGCTGGCCTACAACCTCTCCGACATGATGGCGGGCGAGTGGGCGGCGACCACCAACCCGGGTCTCGACCTCGACGACTTCATCGGCGCGTCGTTCACCACGGGCCCCGACGGCAAGCTCTACCAGCTGCCCGACCAGCAGTTCGCGAACCTCTACTGGTTCCGCAAGGACTGGTTCGACCGCGAGGATCTGCAGGCCCAGTTCCAGGAGATCTACGGCTACGAGCTCGGCGTGCCGCGGAACTGGTCGGCCTATGAGGACATCGCGGAGTTCTTCTCGGTCCACGTCCAGGAAATCGACGGCGTCCGGGTCTATGGCCACATGGACTACGGCAAGCGCGCGCCGGATCTCGGCTGGCGGATGACGGATGCCTGGCTCTCGATGGCCGGCGCCGGCGATGTCGGCGAGCCGAACGGCATCCCAGTCGATGAGTGGGGCATCCGGATGGAGCCCGGCTCCTGCAACCCTGCGGGCGCCAGCGTCACCCGCGGCGGTGCGGCGAACGGCCCGGCTGCGGTCTACGCGATCCGCAAGTGGGACGAGTGGCTGCGGAACTACGCGCCCCCGGCGGCGGCCTCCTACGACTTCTACCAGTCGCTGCCGGCGCTCTCCCAGGGCAACGTCGCACAGCAGATCTTCTGGTACACGGCCTTCACCGCCGACATGGTGAAGCCCGCTTCCGAGGGGAACAACACTGTCGATGAGGAGGGCATGCCCCTCTGGCGGATGGCGCCCTCGCCGCACGGTCCCTATTGGACCGAAGGCCAGAAAGTCGGCTATCAGGACGCCGGGTCCTGGACGTTCCTGAACTCGACGCCGTCCGACCGGGCGCAGGCTGCCTGGCTCTACGCGCAGTTCGTGACCTCGAAGACCGTCGACACCCGCAAGTCCCATGTCGGTCTGACCTTCATCCGGGACTCGACAGTCAACCACGAGAGCTTCACCGAGCGTGCGCCGCGCCTCGGCGGCCTGGTGGAGTTCTACCGCTCCCCCGACCGGACCGCGTGGTCACCGACGGGCATCAACGTGCCGGACTACCCGAAGCTTGCGCAGATCTGGTGGCAGCAGATCGGCGACGTGAACTCGGGCGCCTTCTCGCCGCAGGAGGCCATGGACCGTCTCGCCGAAGAGATGGACATCACCATGGCCCGCATGCAGCAGGCCGATGAAGCGGCGAACGTCTATGGCGGCTGCGGCCCTCGGCTCAACGAAGAGCGGGATGCGGAGTTCTGGCTGGCCCAGGACGGCGCACCGAAGGCCAAGCTCGAGAACGAGAAGCCCCAGGGCGAGACCGTTCGCTACGAAGACATCGTCGCGCGCTGGGCGCAGTGATGCCTTGGGCGGGGCGCCGAACGCGCCCCGCCCTCCCCTCGCGACCCTTGTGGGAGTGGTGCATGGGATCCCGGGGACCAAACCTCATCCAATCAGCCAAACGGCCCTGCAGGACCGCGCATGCCCGGCCCGGGTGTCGGACCCAGCCTGCCGTGTGGTCCGCCCACGCCTCATTCGTGGGGTCCTGCCATGACGCTTGAGCTCAAGGCCGTCACAAAGAAGGTCGGGGGCGAGCCCCATATCTACGAGACGTCGCTCACGTTCGAGGTCGGCGGCTTCAACATCCTCCTCGGCGCGACCAATGCCGGGAAAAGCACACTCATCAAGTTGATGGCCGGGCTTGAGCGTCCGTCGAGCGGCGAGATCTGGGCCGAGGGGCGGAACGTCACCGGCCTCAACCCGCAAAAGCGGCGGATTGCACTCGTCCACCAGTTCTTCGTGAACTACCCGCACATGTCGGTCTTCGACAACATCGCCTCCCCGCTCCGCGTCCAAGGCATGCCCGAAGACGAGGTGAAGACGCGCGTGCAGGAGGCGGCCGATATCCTGAAGCTCGGCCCGATGCTCGCCCGCCGTCCGCAGGAGCTCTCGGGCGGGCAGCAGCAGCGAACGGCGCTGGCGCGCGCGATCGTCAAGGACGCAACAGCGATCTTCCTCGATGAGCCGCTGGCGAACCTCGATTACAAACTGCGCGAGGAGCTTCGCGATCAACTGCCGGAACTCCTCGGCGACCGCGGCACCGTTGTTGTCTATGCGACATCCGAGCCGACGGAGGCGCTCCTCCTTGGCGGGCACACAGCACTCCTCCACGAGGGGCGGGTCTCGCAGTTCGGGCCGACCACGGCGATCTACCGGGCGCCGGCAGACCTGACCTCCGCGCGGGTCTTCTCCGACCCGCCGATCAACCTCGCCGAGGTGGAGAAGAAGGGCGACCGGATGCATCTCGGCGCGCTCCATTGGCAGGTCGCGGCCGAGGCCGCCGCGCTGCGCGATGGGCCCTACACGATGGGCATCCGCCCGCACCACATCACACCGACCGAGCCCGAGGGCGACACCGTGCGGATCACGGGCGATGTGCAGATCACGGAGCTTTCGGGATCCGAGAGCGTCGCGCACTTTGCCGTCGGCCCCACGAGCTGGGTCAGTCTCGCGGCCGGGATCCATCCCTACCGCGTGGGCGAGGCGCATGACTTCTTCATGGTGCCCGGGCACTGCTACTATTTCGCGCCCGACGGGGCGCTCGCCGCGCGGGGGCGCCTCCATCATGGCTAAGATCGGGCTCGACAAACTGCGCCACAGCTACTTGCCGACGCCGAAGGCGCCCGAAGACTACGCGCTGAAAGAAATCGATCTCGAGTGGACGGATGGCGGCGCCTACGCCCTTCTCGGCCCGTCGGGTTGCGGGAAATCGACGCTTCTGAACATCATCTCGGGGCTTCTGACGCCGAGCGAGGGGCGGATCCTCTTCGATGGTGCAGACGTCACCGATCTGCCGCCCGACAAACGCAACATCGCCCAGGTGTTCCAGTTCCCGGTCATCTACGACACGATGACGGTCTACGACAATCTCGCCTTTCCGCTGCGCAATCGCGGCGTCGAGGAGACCCGCGTCGACGCCCGTGTCCGCGAGATCGCGACAATGCTGGAGCTCGAGGACCGGCTGACCACGCGCGCGGCCAACCTGACGCCCGACAACAAGCAAAAGATCTCGATGGGCCGCGGCCTCGTCCGCGACGACGTCAACGTGATCATGTTCGACGAGCCGCTGACAGTGATCGACCCCGAGCTCAAGTGGAAGCTCCGCTCGAAGCTGAAGGAGCTCCACCAGCGGATCGAGGTCACGATGATCTACGTGACCCATGACCAGACCGAGGCGCTGACCTTCGCCGACCAGGTCGTTGTCATGCAGGACGGCGTCATCGTCCAGATCGGCACGCCGGAGGAGCTCTTCGAGCGGCCGCGCCACACCTTTGTGGGCCATTTCATCGGCTCGCCCGGCATGAACATCCTGCCCTGCGAGGTTCAGGGGGCCCGCGCGGCCTTCCGCGGCGCGCTTGTGGCCCTCGAGGGACCGATTGAGCGGATCGGCACCCGGACCGAAATCGGGATCCGCCCGGAATATGTCCGCCTCGCCGCGGACGGGATCCCGGCCACAGTCCGAAAGGCCGCCGATATCGGGCGCCACACGGTGGTCGAGGCAGTGGCGGGCGAGACGGTCATCAACGCGATCATCGCCGGTCCGCCACCCGAGCGGGGAACGGAGGTCCACCTGGCGCTCGAGCCGCGCCAGACCCGCCTCTACGCCGATGGCTGGATCGCGACGGAAGCGGGGGCGCCATGAAATCCGAGAACCAACGCGGCTGGTTTTTCGTCCTGCCGGTCCTGATCCTCGTCGCCTTCAACGCGCTGATCCCGCTGATGACAGTGGTGAACTACTCAGTCCAGGAGACCTTCGGCAACAACCAGTTCTTCTGGGCCGGCATGCGCTGGTTCGAGGAGATCCTGCGCTCCGAGCGGTTCCATGCGGCCCTCGGCCGGCAGCTCTTTTTCACGGCCACCATCCTGATCATCGAGATCCCGCTCGGCGTCGCCATCGCGCTTGCCATGCCGCGGAAGGGGTTCTGGGTGCCCGTCTGCCTTGTCCTGATGGCGCTGCCTCTCCTCATCCCCTGGAACGTCGTGGGCGCGATGTGGAACATCTTCACGCTGCCCGACATCGGCCTCCTCGGCTGGACGCTCAACAATGTGGTGGGCATCGATTACAACATGACGCAGAGCCCGGTCGCAGCCTGGATCACCATCATTGTGATGGATGTCTGGCACTGGACCTCGCTGGTTGTCCTCCTGGCCTATGCCGGCCTCATCTCGATCCCCGAGGCCTATTATCAGGCGGCCAAGATCGACGGCGCCTCCAATTGGGCCGTCTTCCGCTACATCCAGCTGCCGAAGATGAAGCGCGTGCTGACCATCGCGATCCTCTTGCGCTTCATGGACAGCTTCAACATCTACACCGAGCCTTTCGTCCTGACCGGGGGCGGCCCCGGCAACTCCACCACGCTCCTCTCGATCGATCTGGTGAAGGTGGCGCTCGGCCAATTCGACCTCGGCCCCGCCGCCGCGATGAGCCTGATCTATTTCGGGATCACCCTCGGCGTGTCCTGGCTCTTCTACACTCTGATGACGAGGGATGAGACGTGAACGCCCGCAGCCTGGTCACCCTCCTGTACATTCTGTTCCTCCTGCTGCCGATTTACTGGCTGGTGGCAATGAGCTTTAAGACCACGAACGAGATCCTCGGCGGCTTCAGCCTCTTCCCGCAGGAGTTCACGCTCGAGAACTACATCGCGATCTTCACCGATCCGACTTGGTATTGGGGCTATATCAACTCGATCATCTACGTCTCGCTCAACACGGTGATCTCGCTCGCCGTGGCGCTGCCCGCGGCCTATGCCTTCTCGCGCTACAGCTTTATGGGCGACAAGCACCTCTTTTTCTGGCTGCTGACGAACCGCATGGCGCCCGCCGCTGTCTTTGCGCTGCCCTTCTTCCAGCTCTATTCCGCGGTCGGCCTTTTTGACACGCACCTCGCGGTGGCGCTCGCGCATTGCCTCTTCAACATCCCCCTCGCCGTTTGGATCCTCGAGGGGTTCATGTCGGGCGTACCCAAAGAGCTCGACGAGACGGCCTATGTCGACGGCTACTCGTTCCCGCGGTTCTTCGCGACGATCTTCATTCCGTCGATCAAGGCTGGCGTCGGCGTCGCCGCCTTCTTTTGCTTTATGTTCTCTTGGGTGGAGATGTTGCTGGCCAAGACCCTGACCGCCGTCGAGGCCAAGCCCATCGTCGCCACCATGACGCGCACCGCCTCGAGCGCGGGCTACGAGCTTGGCCTCCTCGCCGCCGCCGGGGTCTTGACGATCATCCCGGGCGCCATCGTGATCTACTTTGTCCGGAACTACATCGCGAGGGGCTTCGCCCTCGGGAGGGTGTGATGCGCCTCGTTCTCGCCGGTCTCCTCCTGCTGCCGGCAGTTGCGCTGGCCCAAGGGTGGGGCAATGTCTCCCAGCCTCAGGAGGAGGTCTTCACGTGGGCCAAATGGTGGACGGAGCCCATCGGCGGCGGCTTCTGGATGGCCTGGACCCGCGCCACTGTCGCAGTCTTTGTGTTCGTGTTCAGCGCCATCGGCCTGATGGCGCTCCTCGAGCGGCGCCACCCGGGCGGCAATGCGCGTACCGGCATCCTCGGCCTGACAACGACCCGGGGCGACCGGCTCTTCATCAGCATCCTCGGCTCAGCTTACATCTTCCTCGCGTGGCTCGGCCTCGTCGGAACTCCGCTTTGGGCGCCGCTCGCCCTCGCGGCTCTCTGGATGGGGTTCTGTTTCTGGAAGGTTTAGGGCGAAATCTCCCCGCGCCCGCCAGAGATCTCCAGGTTTCCTACACTTAGTCTCCCAGCAGACGGACACCGCACCCCGTAAACCTCCCCCAGGAGCATGAGCGGGGGAAGACAGTGATCTCAAGTGAGCGGATCGATGCGGCCGGCGTCGACGGCGCGACCGCAGTGCCGAGGGGAGACATCCGCCCCAACACAGGGGCATCCCGTGTCGTGCTCCTCGCCTGGCAGCCGCGCGCGCACGCCCGGAAGATCCCGCGTCGCCCGGATCCGTTCGGCAATCAGCCGCACCACGGCGACCGCTTCATCGACGGCGCAATCACAAGCCTGCTCAAACGGCGTGCTAGCTGCACCGCCTGTGGGGAGGTCCCGGCGAGCGCCGAGGGGGCGCGGAGGGACCCCGGCCATTCGATCGCGGCTCTTCCAGCCTTGATCGCCCCAAACACAGCGCGTGACCGGGCCAATTGCGGGCTCCGCACCCTGATGGCCCGCTCAAGCGTCGCTTATGCGACGCGCCGGGTCGAGAAACCCGGGGCGCCGGACCCGGCCCCACATGTCGGTCTTGAGGCTCAGCAGAGCGGGGTCCGCATGAGCGCCGGATTACGGCGCGAGACCACCGGCGATCAGCCCCTCCCGGAAGATCTCGCGATGCGCGTCCTCCCGGAACGGATACGTGCCAAGGATCCGCTCGACCCCGCCCATCGGTCCGAACGCGGCGAGCGCTGTGCAGGCCTCCCGCGCGGCCGCTGCGTCCCCG
>JBCDHQ010000204.1:0-8552 GCA_038749815.1 Pseudomonadota bacterium
GCCGGCAAAAGCCTTGCCGAGCATTTGCGTTTCGCAGTGGCCTACTGGCACAGCTTCTGCTGGCCCGGCACCGATCCCTTCGGCGGCCCCACATTTGAGCGACCCTGGTTCGGCGACACGCTCGACGCCGCCCGCCTCAAGGCCGATGTCGCCTTCGAGCTGTTCACTCTGCTCGGCGTTCCGTATTTTTGCTTTCACGATGCGGATGTCCGTCCGGAGGGGGCGAGCTTTGCCGAGACCACGCGCCATCTCGACGCGATGGTCGACCATCTCGGCACGAAGATGGAGACGGCGGGCACCCGCCTCCTCTGGGGCACCGCCAACCTCTTCTCGCATCGGCGCTATATGGCCGGCGCCTTCACCAATCCGGATCCCGAGATCGCCGCATACGCGGCCGCAACGGTCAAGACTTGTCTTGACGCGACGCTGCGGCTCGGCGGCGAGAACTATGTTCTTTGGGGCGGGCGCGAGGGGTACGAGACCCTTCTCAACACCGATCCAGGGCGGGAGGACGCCCAGGCCGGGCGGCTTCTGAACGCGGTCGTGGAGTACAAACACAAGATCGGCTTTCAGGGCACGATCCTGATCGAGCCGAAGCCGCAGGAGCCCTCCAAGCATCAGTGGGACTACGACGTTGCGACAGTCTGGGGGTTTTTGAAGCGTCACGGCCTCGAAGGTGACGTGAAAGTCAACATCGAGCAGGGGCATGCAATCCTTGCGGGACACAGTTTCGAGCACGAGATCGCCCTTGCCGCAAGCCTCGGCGTCTTCGGCTCAATCGACATGAACCGCAACGACTACCAGTCCGGCTGGGACACCGATCAATTCCCAATCAGCGTGCCGGAGGTTGCGCTGGCCTATTACGAGATCCTGAAGGCCGGTGGCTTCACCACGGGCGGCACAAATTTCGACGCGAAGCTCCGCCGTCAGTCGCTGGAACCAGAGGATCTGGTCTCTGCCCATGTCGGCGCGATGGACGTCTGCGCGCGTGGGCTCAAAGCGGCGGCGGCAATGCTCGAGGACGGCACACTCGAAGCGCTCCGCGCCGCCCGTTACGCGGGCTGGGACGACGGGCTCGGAGCAGAGATGCTGGCAGGTCTTGAGCTCGATGCCATAGCCGAGCGGGTCCTCTCCGGCGCTGAGCCCGCACCACGTTCCGGCCGGCAGGAGCGGCTTGAAGCCCTCGTCAATCGCTTCGTCTGAATGGTCCGGCCGACGCAACGGCGGGCACGCAGACCGCTGAAGCCGGCAATGCCCGGAATGAGACGTCGTGCCGGTGATCGCTCCGAACCCCGCTTGCTCCGCATCAACGAGCGCGGCACCCGGTTTCCTGTCCTCCGCCCTCAGGCGAGACGCGTCCTCACCACATCCCTCCAAGCCCCTGTCGCAACCAGGTGTGTCGCGCGCCATGAGGCGGTCTCCCGATGACCCGTGTCCTTTTCGTGTCCTATGGCGGCGGCCACATAGCGATGGTCTTGCCGGTGATGCAGCGTCTGAGGGCCCGTCTGCCTGGGGTTGAGACGCCGCTCTTGGCGCTCACCACAGCCCTCAAAGCCGCCCGAAAGGCCGGCGAGCCCGCCTTTGGCTTTGCCGACTTCGCCCATCTGTCCCCAGGATTTGCGGACCATGGCGAGCGTCTTCTGGCGGCAAATTCAAGCCCCGACGTCGCTGAGGACGAAAGCCGCGCCTATCTCGGCATCAACTACGGTGAGCTCGAGCAGAGGCTCGGTCCCGCGGCCGCGGCAGCTCGGTTCGAAGAGGCGGGACGCGCCGCGTTTTACCCTGTCGAGTTTCTTGGCCGCGTCATCGATGAGATCCAACCCGATGTCGTCGTTGCAACCAACACGCCACGCGCCGAGGCCGCCGCGCTCGACGCAGCCGCCTCGCACGGCCTGCCGACTTTGCTGATGAACGATCTTTTCGACACGCAGCCAGAGCCGGTCGCGCGACGTGCGGTGGTGCCCGACATCCTGACGGTCCTGGCCGACCCCGTCGCGCGGCACTTCGAGGCCGAGGGCGTTCCGGCGGAGCGCATCCATGTGACAGGAAACCCCGCGTTCGATGCGCATGTCACCGACGACGCGCGGCGCGCCGGTGCCGCGTACCGCGCCCAGCGGGGGTGGGACGGTCTCCGCGTGATCTTGTGGGCCGCGAGCGCCGAGAGAATGGCGAGCGTCCCCGAAGCGGAGCGCCTCGACCTTCCGATCGAGGCTGAGGCGAGGCTTCGCGCGTTTGTCGGCACGCGTCCGGACACGGCCCTGATCATCCGCTATCATCCAGGAGACTGGCACCGCTTTCGGCCCCCTCCCCCGCATCCCCGTATGCACGTGTCTCCTCCGGGCGAAGAGGCGATCTCCCCGGTCCTCAATGCGGCCGACATCGTTGTCACGCAGGCGAGCACGGTCGGTCTTGAGGCCGCGATGCTCGGCAAGCCTGTGTTGACGCTGGAATACTCAGCCATTGCGCGCGAGGCCTTCAGCTACGCCTCCCGCGGGCTCTCCATCCCGTGCCATACCCCGGACGACATCGCCCGACAGCTCTCTGCCGTGTTGGATGGATCGACCGCCAGCGCCGGAGCCTATGCCAGCGACGGGCGCGCGGCGCACCGCGTCGCAGATCTCATCGCGGGCCTAGTGGGACAGTGACCAATGCGATAGACGCGTCCACGCCTCCGGCCACCGCAGACACCACCAGCGTCTCCCAAACCCCGGCGCGCCGCTCGACCCAGGCGACGGCACCCCCCGCCTGCCGCCGCGTCGAGACCGCTCCGCCAGACGGATCTTCGTCCGGCCGCGTACGAAATCGCCCTCCGGCCACCATCCGCCGCAACCCTCCCCCGATGGGTCCTCCGCTGGAAGAGGGCGCGCCTGGCGTTCCGGGAGGACCCGCACGCCGCTGTTCTTCGCCTCAGGGCGCCCCGCGGAGCGCGTAAAGTCCGAGGCAGCGAGCGCCCGTCTCGGATCGCCCGATCCCAACTGCCATGCCTCGCAACTCAACGCCTTTCCGGCGTCTGGTGCAGTCGGCGTCACAGATCCCCGCCTCTCTCTCTGACAAAACGACCGAGACCAACGCGGCCCCACGCGGTCAGCTCAAAGCAAGACCGCTGCGCCACTCCCCCCGCACAGGCGCCACTCACTCTGGTTCACCTGGCGCATTCCGTTTCCCACCCGGCAGTCCGGTGGTCGCCGCCGCAACGACGCACACCACGTCAGCCGGGAGATTCTGCACCGTGACGAAATGCCGGCCCTAGAGGACCCGATCGGTTTCAGGGACTTGCGGTCCTTTCCTGTCAGCAAAGCGGAGCGCCGCCGCGACGCCCTGGACAGAGACCGCCCGCCACAAGTGTCCAAAGCACACGCGATCGGATGGCGCGCTCCCTGAACGTTCCGCACCGCCCTGCCAGCCGGGTCGCACGCAAGACTGCCGGGGGCGAACGCCATCTGCACCAGATCCGCCGGCGGGCCCAAGGCGGCGGCCTCTTCGCATGACGCGAGGATGGGCCGCCGAGCGGACTTTCGCCCGGCCCGGCCGAAGCCGAGGGCCGGCGCAGGACTGGGAGACGTGGAGTGCCTCCGCAAGGCACCGATCACCCCAAATCGGTTCCGCAACCGGGCGTCCGGCAATGCGCTCCGATGCTCGATTGAAGCTTGGAGCGGGCACTCGGGCGGATGGCATCGACGACAGAGGGGATAGGGAGATGCGGTGCCGCGGGCGTCTGCATCGAAGGCGCGTACTGTCGGACACAGGGGCACTGCGGATCGGACACGGCGCAAAAGTCGGCTGGGCTTCGGTGGAAACTCTGACAGGCCTCTGGCCGCGCTGACCTCAGGGGCGAGCAAGGGGGTCCTGCATTGAGCCTCGAAGGCGGCCAGGCAACTTCTGCCGTTACCCTTTTTCGAGGGACGTGATCGGCGGGCGCGCGACCGCGGCCTCTCTTGGGCGCCGATCCGGCCGATCGGCGACGAAACGCGAGGCCAAGGTCGATGACGCCTAGATCCTTGCATCCCAGTCCAAGCGCCTGCTGCAGGACTGATGTCGAGGCCGCTCAGAGGACGGTTCATGGAGCCTTCGCATGCTCCCGAGAGGAGGCTCGGGCCAGTGAAGCGGCGCTTTGACCCACAAGTACATCTGCGCTCACTCGACACTCATCTGGTTGATCGACCGATGGCACGGGCAATTGCTGCTGAGGGTTTGCGGAATGACCGACCTGTCTGTCAGAGTGGTCCAGTCAGGGGCGTGCCCAGCCCGGAGCGGAAGGTCGGCGCTGCCGGGTCCACACTTGAGCGGAAAGAAGATCGGTTTGGGACCGCTGCCGCTAAGGGGTGTGGCCGCATCGAACGGAGAAGCGAGGACAGACGGGCGTTCGAGGGGTACCAGGAAGTGAGGCCCACCTGACGTTGCATGCGGCAGCGCGGCAGAGTACGAGGCCGGCCCGATCGGTCGGTACGCGCCACGTCAACCGACATTGCGCCCCTCGCTCGTTGAGCGCCCAAGTCCGCGAGCCCAAAGGCCCGATGAACTCAGATCCTGACGCAGTGCATGACGCAGTGCGCAATAGGAATGACTGCGGATCGAGGGGATCGTCTGCCAGCTCAACCGCGTCCTCTGCGCTGGCTGTCTCAGAGGCGCAAAGGGCGCATGCACAGCGAAGAACTTCGCCGTGTGGTCCGGCGCGCCGACACGGACAAAACGAGGCTCGACGTCGTGGCGTTCGGTCTCCGGGCAGCGCTCGCGCCCGTTACTGGAGACGGCCCTGGTCGCTATGGTCCGGTATGAGCGTCTCTGCCCCGGCTCGTGCGGAACACGCGCCGCACCAGATCGAGGCAGAGGCCAAACGGGCGTCCGACAAAGACCATCAGGACCATCGCCGGCGAGGTGGCGAGCAGTATCTCTCGCAACGAGGCTCCGGCCAGGATCAAGGTGAGCACAGAGACCGGCCCCTGAAAGCTGATGAACGTCGCGGTCTCGCTCAGCACGGACGCCAAACGCCCGCTCGGAGCGAGGCGCGACATCACCCAATCCCGCCAAAGGCCATAAGGGCGACCCGTCAGCGCCATCACGGGCACCATGATCCGTCGGGCAGCGAGCACCTGGCCCGGTGTCATGCCGGCAATGACCAGTTCGCTGCAGGCGGCGATGCCCGTGAAGAAGACCACCCTCGCCACGGTGTCGACCAGAAATGCGCGCATCGTGGAGGCCCAGAAGATACCAGCCGCGCGACAAGTCTCGCCAACTCCGAACATTTCGAAACGGCCCAAGGTTGTGCGATGCCCTGCGAGCGGGCAGAAGAACACGCGAAAGAAGGAGGCCGAGCATGCTCGACGACGCGACGATCCTGTTGACGGGGGGCACCGGCTCCTTCGGGCACGCATTCCTGCCGATGACGCTCAAGCGCTACAACCCGCGCAAGCTGATCGTTTTCTCACGCGACGAGATGAAACAGTGGAATATGGCCAACCGCTTTCAGGACCCTCGGCTTCGGTTTTTCATCGGCGATGTCCGCGATCGTGAGCGGCTTTACCGGGCACTCGACGGCGTCACACATGTCGTCCATGCCGCCGCAACCAAGATCGTGCCGACGGCGGAGTACAACCCGTTTGAGTGCATCAAAACCAATGTCATCGGTGCAATGAACCTGATCGATGCCTGCATCGACAAGGGCGTGAAAAGCGTTGTCGCCCTCTCTACCGACAAAGCGTCCTCACCGATCAACCTCTACGGCGCGACGAAACTCTGCTCCGACAAGCTCTTTGTGGCAGGCAACTCCTATGCGGGCGAGCACGGGACGCGGTTCTCCGTCGTGCGCTACGGCAACGTCATGGGGTCGCGCGGCTCGGTCATTCCGTTCTTCATGTCGATCAAGGACCAGGGTCGGTTGCCGATCACCGACCCGAGGATGACCCGGTTCATGATCAGCCTCGAAGAGGGGGTGGAGCTGGTCTGGCACACCTTCGAGGATATGGAGGGCGGCGAGATCTACGTGAAAAAGATCCCGTCGATGAAGGTGACGGACATCGCCTCCGTCATCGCACCCGAAGCACAGCAGGAGACAGTCGGCATCCGCCCGGGCGAGAAACTGCACGAACAGATGGTGGGGCTTGAGGACGCACCCTACACATACGAGTACGACGAGCATTTTAAAATTCTGCCGTCGATCCATAATTGGTCGGAGAGTGCGGCGCGGATCAAGAACGGGCAGAAAGTGCCCTCGGATTTCGTCTACGCAAGCGACAGCAACTCGGCTTGGATGGCGCCCGAAACGCTCGCCTCCTGGATCGCTGCGAACCGCGAGAAGATCGGCGCCATTTGAGCCGGTGTGAAAGATGAGTGACGCAATGATCCCTTACGGCCGCCAAGACATCCGCGACGAGGACATTGAAGCCGTCGTCTCAGTGCTGCGCTCCGACTTTTTGACCCAGGGGCCGGAGGTTCCGCGGTTCGAAGCGGCCGTGGCGGAGGTCGCCGGTGCCGACCACGCCGTGGCCGTGAACAGCGCCACGTCCGCGCTGCATGTTGCCTGCCTCGCGCTCGATCTCGGGCCGGGCGACCTTTTGTGGACGAGCCCCGTCACCTTCGTCGCGTCGGCCAATTGCGGGCGCTACTGCGGGGCGGATGTCGACTTCGTCGACATTGACCCGCGCACCTACAACATGTGTCCGGAGCGGCTGGAGGAGAAGATCTCTCGCACCAGGCGCGAGGGCGGGCGGCTTCCCAAAGTGTTGGTGCCGGTCCATCTGACGGGGCAGTCCTGCGGGATGGCGGACATCGGCGAGATCGCCCGCGCCAACGGCATCCGCGTGGTCGAGGACGCGAGCCACGCCATTGGGGGCCGCTACAGGGGGCGCCCTGTCGGCGAGTGCGCGCATTCCGACATCGCGGTCTTTAGCTTCCACCCCGTCAAGATCGTGACGACCGCCGAGGGCGGCGTGGCGACGACGCAGGACCCCGTACTCGCGGACCGGATGGCGCGCCTGCGCACCCACGGGATCACCCGCAGCGCCGACCTGATGACGGAAGAAACGCACGGGCCTTGGTACTACCAGCAGCTCGAGCTCGGTCTCAACTACCGACTGACCGACCTCCACGCAGCCCTCGGCACTCGACAGCTGGAGCGGCTCGACGCCTATGTCGCTGAGCGCCACCGCCTGGCGGAGCGCTATGATGTCCGCCTCGCAGATCTGCCGCTCGCCACTCCCTGGCGGCATCCGGACACCTATTCGGCCTTCCACCTCTATGTCATTCAGCTCGACGACCCGGCGCGGCATCGGGCCGTGTTTGAGGCGCTCAGGGCCGACGGGATCGGGGTCAACCTGCACTATATCCCCGTGCATCTGCAGCCCTACTACAGCGCACTCGGCTTTCGCGCCGGCGACTTCCCGGCCTCCGAGGCGTATTATGCGCGCGCCATCAGTCTGCCGCTCTTCCCGACATTGACCGAGGCCGACCAGGACCGCGTTGTGGATGCGCTTCGTCGCCATCTCGCATGAGCCTCGCTGTGATTCCCGCCCGCGGCGGGTCGAAGCGGATCCCGAGGAAAAACATACGGCTCTTTGCCGGGCGGCCGGTGATCGCTTGGTCGATCGCCGCTGCGCGCGATGCCGGGCTCGAACGCGTGGTCGTCTCCACCGACGATGAGGAGATTGCAGCCATCGCCATGGCCGAGGGGGCCGAGGTCCCGTTTCGCCGCCCGACGGCCCTCGCGGACGACCTCACGCCGACACGTCCTGTGATCGCGCATGCGGTCGAGGCGCTCGGCGCGGAGGGACCCGTCGCCTGCATCTACCCAGCCGCGCCGTTTCTCGAGGGTGCGGACCTCCGCGCAGGTCTTGCGGCGCTCGGCCCCGGTGTCACCTACGCGCTGGCCGCCACGCTCTACCCCCACCCCATTCAGCGCGCGCTTCGCCGCCATCCGGACGGGCGGATCGAGATGCTGTCACCCGAGCACGCGCACACCCGGAGCCAGGATCTCGAAGAGGCGTGGCACGATGCCGGGCAGTTCTACTGCGCTGACGCCGCCACCTGGGCCACCGACGCCCCGATCCTCTCCTCGCGCTCGGTGGGCATCCCGCTCCCCGGCCACCGGGCCCACGACATCGACACGGAGGAGGACTGGGAGCGGGCGGAGCGCATGTTCCAAGCACACCTCACTTGAGGAGCGCTTCGATCTCCGCCACCAGCCGTGGGTCGTTGGGGCGCGTCATCGCACCCCATGCGCGGACCACGTTCCCCTCATGATCGAGGAGGATTTTGTTGAAATTCCAACGCGGTGTGAAGCCAGCCTCCGACTTCACGCGCGCGTAGAACGGATGCGCGTCCTGTCCCCTGACCGATGTGATGTCCGTCATCGGCAGGTCGAGACCAAAGTTGACGTCGCAGAAGGCCTGAACCTCCTCGGCCGTTGCGAGCTCCTGACGAAAGTCGTTCGATGGGACCGCCAGCAGCTTAAAGCCCTGATCTCGGAAGCGATCGTAGAGCGCCTGCAAACCGTTGTACTGATGCGTGAACCCGCACCGAGACGCCGTGTTGACGACCAACACGGGGTCGCCGCGCCA
>JBCDHQ010000205.1:0-8525 GCA_038749815.1 Pseudomonadota bacterium
GCGTAGATCGCGACATGGAGGAAGGCCTGCATGACGTCCTCCCGGCTGGCACCCGTCGCGGCGGTCGCTCGGATGTGCATCGGGATCTCGGCGTGGTTGCCCGTCGCTGCGAGAAGGGCGAGCGTCAGCATCGAGCGCTCGCGCCGTGAGATTGTATCGTCGGACCAGACTGTGCCCCAGGCGCCTTCCGTGATCAGCGTTTGAAACGGGGCGTCGAAATCGGTCTTGGCCGCCTCCGCCCGGTCGACATGCGCGTCGCCGAGGACGGCGCGCCGGGTTGCCATGCCGCGGTTGTGGCGTTCATTCATCGGGGCTCTCCTCGCTTGGGGCGGTCCATTGCCCTCGGAGCCTCCAACGACGCCGCGGCGAGGACAAGTCCGCGTCCCTCGCTTGGCGACAGACCGACATCCGGCTCGGACCGCCATGCGCGGGGGGGCGGCATTGACCGCAAGGGGTCCGCCGGCAACCGGCCGCGGCGCCCTCGGGATCGAGCCAGCGGCGAGAGACCAGGATGCCGTCACAAAGGCCGCGCTGATCGTGGTGCCAAGGTCGCCTGCGGCGATCTCGATCCGGCAAAGCGCACCCAGGATGCGCCTTCAGGTTGGCCTCGGAACGGGGATCGGTCTTCCTGGTGTTGGGCCGCAGCCGCTCTTGAGGACCGCATCCCACCGGCTCGAAGACGCTCCGCAGGCGCCGGGGCTGCGCGTCATAGACGCGTCCGCAGCGCTCAGCGTTTGCCCGGTCTCAACCATCGATCTGACGTCTTCGGAGCGGAGCCTTGCGCCCAGTGAAATAGAGCTTTGTGCTGCGCGCAAAGGCGTGTAGCGTCCGGGATCAATGTGAGGCAGCAAGCCTCCCGGCTAAAGGTCAGGACAGGGGTGGAAGTCGACTTCGTCATCGTTGGCGCGGGATCTGCGGGCTGCGCCCTGGCAGCACGGCTGTCCGAGAGCGGGCGATACTCCGTCGCGCTGATCGAAGCGGGTCCGCGCGACCGAAACCCCTGGATCCATATCCCGGTCGGATACTTCCGGACCATGGGCAACCCGCGCACCGACTGGTGCTACCGCACGGAGGCCGATCCCGGGATCGCGGGGCGCGGGATCAACTGGCCGCGGGGCCGGGTCCTCGGCGGGTCGAGTTCGATCAACGGCCTTCTCTACGTGCGCGGCCAGCCGCAGGACTATGACGGCTGGGCGCAGCTCGGCTGCACCGGCTGGTCGTGGGAGAGCGTCTTGCCCTGTTTCAAGCGCGCAGAGACCTGGAAGGGGCCGAACGGAACCGCGCTCCGCGGGACAGAGGGACCGCTGTCGGTCCAGACGTCGCGCCTCTCGCGCGAGATCGTGGATCTCTGGGTCGATGCGGCCTGCAGCGCGGGGTACAAACGAACCGAGGACTACAACGACGCCGATCAGGAGGGCGTCGGGTACTTTCAGCTCACCATGTCGGGGGGCCGCCGATGCTCCTCGGCCGTCGCCTATCTGAAGCCGGCGCGGGGTCGGACCAACCTCGCCATCCTGACCGACGCGCAGACCGAGAAAGTGCTGATCGAGGACGGGCGTGCCGTCGGCGTGCGAGTGCGCCACAGCGGGCAGATGCGCGAGATCCGGGCGCGGGCGGAGGTTGTGCTGTCGGCCGGTGCCATCGGCTCCCCCCAAATCCTTATGCTCTCGGGGATCGGTGACCCGGAGGAGATGCGCCCCCACGGGATCGACATTCGCGCCGATGTGCCGGGCGTCGGCAAGAACCTTCAGGACCATCTCCAAGCCCGTCCGGTCTTCAAGACGGGACTGCCGACCATCAACACAGAGACAAACAGCCTCCTCAAGCAGGCGGGCATCGCGCTCCAATATGCACTGACGGGCAAGGGGCCGATGACCATGGCGGCGAGCCTCGGGACGGGGTTCCTGAAAACCGAGCCGCATCTCGAAACGCCGGACATCCAGTTCCACATTCAGCCCTTCAGCGCCGACAGCCCGAGCGAGGGAGCGCATCCCTTCTCAGCCTTCACGGCCTCTGTCCTGCAGCTTCGGCCGGAGAGCGCGGGGCACATCTCGCTCCGCTCGAGCAATATGGACGATCATCCGGCGATCCACCCAAACTACCTCGCGACCGACACCGACTGCCGGACCATCGTCAAAGGCATCCAGGTGGCGCGGCGGATCGCGGCGCATGAGCCGCTCCGCTCGCAGATCTCGGAGGAGCATGCGCCGGGCGCCGACGTGGCCTTCGACGATGAGGAGGCGACGCTCGACTGGGCGCGGCGGACGGCGGTGACGATCTATCACCCGACGGGCACCTGCAAAATGGGGACCGATCCGATGGCAGTGGTCGATCCGCGGCTTCGTGTCCGAGGGGTCACTGGATTGAGGGTTGCGGATGCCTCGATCATGCCGAAGATCGTCAGCGGCAACACCAACGCGCCGGCGATCATGATTGGAGAACGGGCGAGCGATCTGATTTTGGAGGATGTGCGCGGCTGAGCGCGCACCCGCCACACAAAACGCGCCGGGGGAGCAACGCCTTCGCCCTCGGACAAAGACAAGAATTGAGAGGGCAACAGTTTGGGAGGATGACGATGTTCAACCTGAAGACACTGGCCACCGGGGCTGCGGCCCTCGGGCTTCTGGCGACAAGCGCCATGGCCGAGACGGTGATCCGCGTGCAGTCGGTGATCCCGGCGCAGGCCGACGAAGTGACGATGCTGAACGAGTTTGCGGCGGATGTCGAAGCGCTGACGGGCGGCTCGCTCAAGATCGAAGTGCTGCCGGCGGGTGCCGTTGTGGGCGTGCGCGAAACGCTCGACGCGGTCGATGCGGGTCTGATCGAGGGCGGCTTTGCCTGGACGCATTACTGGTCGGGCAAACACCCTGCCGCAATGCTCTTTGGCTCGCCGGTTGCGGGCGCGGGCGTTGGCATCGACAACATCGCCTTCCTCAGCTGGTTCCAGTATGGCGGCGGCCGTGAGCTCTATGACCAGCTCTGGGATGAGATGGGCGTCAATGTGAAGGGCTTTATGCTGCAGCCGGTGGGCCCCGAAGCGCTCGGCTGGTTCAAAGAGCCCATCGCCTCGATGGACGACTTCCGGAAATACACCTTCCGGACGCCCCCGGGCATCCCGGGCCAGACTTACAAAGACATCGGTGTGGCCTCGGTTGCGATGGGTGGCGGAGACATCCTGCCCGCGCTCGAGAAAGGCACGATCGATGCGGCGGAGTGGTGCTGCCCGAAGCCCGACAGCGTCTTCGGCTTCCAGAAGGTTCTGAAGCACTACTACCTCCAGGGCCTGCACCAGGTTGTGGTGAACGCCGATCTCTACATCAACGGCGACGTCTATGACGGTCTGACCGATCTGGAGAAGAAAGCGCTTGAGGTCGCGGCCAACGCCTCGCTCTCCAAGGCGATGTCCTACCGGATCTTCGAGAACGGCAAGGCGCTGAAGGACCTCACCGAGAACCACGGCGTGATCCTCCACGACACGCCCGAGGACTACTTCACCCAGTACATGGAAGCGGCCAAAGCCTCGCTCGAGAAAAACGCGGAGGAGAATGAGTTCTTCGCAGAGGTCTGGAACAGCCAGCGCGAATTTGCCGAGATCGCCGTGCCGTTCTGGGCCGGTGCCCAGACCTCGAACGCGAACCTCGGTCGCGCGTTCGCGGACACGCTGAAGTAATCAGCCCCCGGAGCCCCGGTCCGCGCGACCGGGGCTTTTCCCTTTCGCGCGCCTCGGCCCTGCGTCGGAGCGTGCACCCTTCTTTTGTACGCGGGGCAGACGGATATGGCGGACGAGGTTCAGGCCGACAAGCTCGAGATCACGGATGAGCTGATAGCGGAGCGCAACGCCTTCGCGCCCGGCACGACGCCGGAGGACATGACCCCCTGGATGCGGCCTGTGGTGGCCAACATCGATCTGATGAGCCTCTGGGTCGGTCGGATCGCCTGTCTGTTTGCGGTTCCGCTGATCTTTGCGATTGTCTTCGAAGTGGCGAGCCGCCAGGGCTTCTCCCTCCTCTCGAGCTGGGGGATGGACGACCTCGCCCGCGATCTGGGCCTCGGGCCGACGCTCTGGGTCTACGAGTTCTCGCGGATGGTGGCCGGCGTCCTCTTTATGCTCGGCGCGGGCTATGCGCTGATGCGCGGTGTCCACATTCGGGCGGACTTCATCTACCGCACCTGGTCGCGGGAGCGTCAGGCGACCGTCGACACGGTCCTCTACCTCGCCTTCTACTTTCCGGCGATGATCTTCTTCCTCTGGGTGAGCTTTGAGTTCACGTGGAGGGCCTGGATGACCTGGGAGCGGGCGATGGACACCACGATGATGGCGCCCCTCGCGCCGGCACGGACTGCCATGCCGCTCGCCGCGCTCTTCCTGATCCTCCAAGGGATCTCGGAGCTCCTCAAGAGCCTCTATGACATGAGCGAGGGGCGGCGCCGGGCGTTTCTGCGGGTCCTGCCTTGGTATGGCGGCGTGCTGGCGCTGATCTTCCTGTCGGTCGCAACGCCGGATCTCGTGCCAATCGGCGACTGGTGGTCGTCGCTCGTCGGCGCAACGGGTGCGGGCGGCATCGCGTCCGAGACGATCGGGATCATCATGATCGCGGTCATGCTCTTTTCGATCTTCGTGGGCTTCCCGATCTCCTTCACGCTGATCTTCCTCGGAGTGGTCTTCGGTGCCTGGGGGTTCGGCGCGAAGTTGACCTTCTATCTCCAGACGTTCCAGTTCAACGCGACGATGCTCGACGATCAGCTCGTCGCCGTGCCGCTCTTCGTCCTGATGGGCATCATCATGGAGCGGGCAGGGCTGATGGAGCGGCTCTTTCTCTCCATCCAGATGATGTTCTCGCGGACGCGCGGCGCGCTCTTTGTGGCGGTCCTCTTCGTCTCGATGATCTTTGCGGCCGCCACCGGGATCGTCGGCGCCTCTGTCACGATCCTCGGGATCATGGCGGCGCGGACGATGAACCGCTCGGGGTATGACGTGCGTCTCGCCTCCGGCACGATCACCGCGGGCGGCACGCTCGGCATTCTGATCCCGCCCTCGATCATGCTGGTGGTCATGGGGCCGGTGCTCGAGGTGCCGGTCACCACGCTGTTCCAGGCGGCGATCATCCCCGGCATCATGCTGGCCTTTCTCTACATGCTCTATGCGCTGGTGCGGTGCTGGATCAATCCGGATCTCGGACCGATCCTGCCGCCCGAAGAGCAGCCCCAGACCTCCCCCTTCTTTATTTGGGAGTTCGCGTCGGTTCTTGCAGCGCTGGTCATTCTGATCTGGCTGATCACCCTCTCGGCCACGGGCGCGCTCGGCGGGCTCTTCCCGCTGGCGGGGCTTGTGATCCCGATCGGTTGGATCCTGATCATGAACGCCGCCTATCACTGGACCCGGCGGGAGCGGCCGCGCGGCTTTTACTACTCAGATCTCTGGTATGAGTTCTTCATGGGTCTCGTGCCGCCGACGACTCTGATCGCCTTCGCGCTCGGCTCGATCCTCGCCGGCTGGGCAACGCCCTCCGAGGCCGCGGCCTGCGGCGCTTTCGGCGCGCTCGTCCTCTCGATCGCCTATCGCCGGTTCACCTGGTCGAGCTTTTTCGACGCGCTGGTCAAAACGCTCGAGATCACAGTGCTGATCATGTTCCTGGTCGCGGCGTCGAACTTCTTCGGCGCGGTCTTCTCGCGCCTCGGCACGCCGACCATGCTCACCGATCTTTTGCTGATGATGGAACTCTCGCCCACCATGATCCTGATCGTGATCATGGCGCTTGTCTTCCTTCTCGGCTGGCCGCTCGAATGGGTGCCGATCGTGCTGATCATCGTGCCGATCCTGATCCCGACCATCGTGGCGCTCGACATGCCCTATTTTGAGACGCCGCAGCTCCTCCTGACCTGGTTCGGGATCTTGGTGGCGGTGAACCTGCAGACGGCCTGGCTCAGTCCGCCGGTGGCGCTCTCGGCCTACTTCCTGAAGGGGGTGGTGCCGGAATGGGATCTGAAGGACATCTATCTCGGCATGATGCAGTTCATGGTGATCCAGGTCGTCGGGCTGGTCCTGATCTTCATGTTCCCGCAGATCGCCCTCTGGCTGCCGAGCGTGATCTACGGCCCCTAGGTGCGCCCAAGGCGGCGGTCCTCCTCCGCGAGGGCCGCGTCGCGCTCCGCCGGATCGCCGTAGCCGCCGCCGCCGGGCGTCCGGACCCGAACCCGGTCGCCGGCCTTGAGCGGGATGTCCTGCTCCTTCGAGAGGTGGTCGGGCGTGTGTTTCACGCCGTCCCGCCAGACCTCCACCACATTGAGGGCGCCGTCGCCGCCGCCGAGCGCGCCCTGCGGGCCGAAGCGCCCGTGATCCATCACAAAACTCGCCCGCGCCGTGCCGCGCCGGAGTTCCACCTCGTAGTCGAGGCCGAGCCCGCCGCGGTGCCGCCCCGCTCCCCCCGACCCCTCGCGGAGCGCGTAGCGGTGGTAGAGCACCGGAAAGTTCTGCTCCATGATCTCCACGGGCGGCGCCTTTGAGATCCCGATGGTCGAGCATCCATTGGCGAGCCCGTCATGCGTGGCCGCGCCCCCGTAGCCCCCGCCTGAGAGCTGATACATCACAAAATCCCGCCCGCTCGCCGGATCGTGGCCACCGAGCGCGAAGTTGCCGCTGGTGCCCGCGGGTGCCGCCGTCACCCGGTCGGGCAGGGGGGCGACAAGGGCCGCGAAAACGGCCTCCGCAATCCGCTGGCTGACCTCGGCCGCGCAGCCCGAGACGGGACGCGGGTAGCGGGCGTCGAGGAACGTGCCCTCGGGGCGGATCACCTCGAGTGGGACGAACGCGCCGGCGCTGATCGGCACTTCGGGGAAAATGTGGCGCATCGCGAGGTAGACGGAGGAGAGCGTCGTCGCGAGGACCGAGTTCATCGGCCCCTGGCAGGGCGGGCTCGAGCCGGCGAAGTCGAAGACCAGACGCCCGGGCGTTTTGGTCACCGAGAGGCGGATCGCGAGCGGCTCGTTCACCACGCCGTCGCTGTCGATCCAAGCGGTGGAGCGGTACGTGCCGTCGGGGATCTCGTCGATCAGGTGGCGCATCTGCGCCTCTGCACGGCGTGCGAGCTCTCTGATTGCGGCCCGCACGGTGTCGTCGCCGTAGCGGTCGAGGAGGACATTGAGCCGCGCCTCGCCCACCATCAGCGCCGCCGCCTGAGCCTTCACATCGCCGATCCGCTGATCGGCGACCCGGATGTTCGAGCAGATGATCGCGTAGATCTCCAGATCCATCTCGCCCCCTTTGAAGAGGCGGACGGGCGGCAGGCGAAGCCCCTCTTGCTCCACCGACGTCGCTGAGGCGGAGAAGCCGCCCGGCACGGCCCCCCCGGTGTCCGGCCAGTGACCGGTGTTCGAGAGCCAGCAGAAGATCTCACCCTTCCGGTAGAAGGGTCTGGCGAAACGGACATCCATCAAATGTGTGCCGCCGAGATAGGGGTCGTTCACGATGTAGATGTCGCCCGGTGCCGGGGGGGCCACGCGCCCGTCTGCGATCATCTCGATCAGCGTGCGGGTGGAGTACTGCATCGTGCCCACAAAGACCGGCAGTCCGCCCATCCCCTGGGCGATCAGCGCGCCGTCGTCTGCCGCATAGATCCCATCCGACCGGTCGTTGGCCTCCGCGATCACAGGCGAGAACGCGGCGCGGGAAAAGCTGAGGTCCATCTCGTCGCAGACCTGGTGGAGGCCGGCCTGGATGACCGAGAGCGTGATCGGATCGAGCGTCATGTTGTGCCTCCTGGCGCTGTCCCCGCACCGCGGAGGCGCCTGCGGTTCAGTGCGGCATGGTCCGCGAAGACGGCGGTTTGGCCGATCATGCGACCTCGATGATCAGATTGCCATCGGGCCCACCGGTCAGGTGGTCGCCGGGCGGCAGGAGGATCGTGGTGTCAAACTGCTCGATCACCGCCGGCCCCTCCAGCGCGACGTCGAGCGGGAGCTGATCCCGCCAGTAGATCGGCGTGTCATGGGAGAGGCCGTCGAAACGAACAGGGCGGCGCCCGCGGGGCTCGGCAGCGGTCGAGCGGCCCACGGGATCGATCAGGTTGGAGAGATCGAGGGGCGGGCGCGTTCCGATCACCGAGCAGCTCACATTGACGACCCGAGCGCGGATCTCGGCCAGTTCGACTTGGAACCGGGCCCAGTAGACCTCATCGAACCGGGCGCGGAGGGTCTCGCGGCTCGGGCGTCCGTCGGCGAGGGGAACGCGGACCACATGGCTCTGGCCCTGGAACTGCATGTCGACGCTGAACTCGTGGGTGATCGCAGAGAGAGCAACGGTCTCTGCGGCGAGGGCCGCTTCGCCTGCCGCGACGTGCTTGGCAAAGATGCCGTGGAGCGTCTCGAGCACGAGCGTGTCGAGCGGCGCGTTGATCGTGCGCACGTAGTCGTGGCGGAGGTCCGCGACGCAGCATCCGAGCGCGTTCGTGAGCCCGGGCCGCGCCGGGACCAGGACCCGCGGCACGCCGATCTCGCGCGCGAGCGCTGCGGCGTGGAGCGGCCCCGCA
>JBCDHQ010000206.1:0-8453 GCA_038749815.1 Pseudomonadota bacterium
CAACCGGCGGCGCGACGCGGACACGTCTGAGGACCGCGCCCTGGGGCAGGGTCGCGATGGCGATGCCGGCACCGATATCCGTCACGGGCACGCTCACCGCCGTCAGCGGCGCGGGATCGGCGTTGATCACGCGCGCGTTGGTGTTGGCAACAAAGACAAGATCGTCGCCGGCGCGCGTCACCAGCGCCGTCAGGCCGCGGAGCGGAAAGCCGGCATGGGCGCCGGTGCCGTTGAAGCTCGCGCCGGGCAGGTCGTCCGCGATCTCGAGGAGCGCGGTTTCGCCGTCCTCGATCTCCGTCACTGTCGTCGCGCGGAGGAGGCTTTGGCTGTCGTCCCACGTGATCTCAAACGTCAAGTTCCCGCCCGAGCCGGGAAACCGCGCGTCAAAGCGCACGCGCGTGTTGGCATCCGTGACGGTCGCCGCGGCGGCGGACCCGTTCCGCCCTGTCTCGTCGGTGCCGTTCACGCCCCCAAGGACGCGCGCCACGTAGAGCTGGCGGCCGCCATTCTCAAAGAAGGCGCGCGCGCCGAGGGCCGTGTGGTTCGCCACCGCCTCGCCCCCGAGCGTCAGGTCGTCCAGGCCGCCGAACATCTGCAAGAAGCCATTGAAGCTCGTCACCACTTCGGGTGCACCGCGGACGGGACCCGTGCGGGTCGGGCCGACAATGCCGGCGACGCTCGTTCCCACGCCTTCGATCGATCGTGCTCGGAAGCTCGTCTCTTCGACATACACTCCCGGCGCCAGGTATTCGGGCATTGTGTCAGCTCCTCGTCACGGGGTTCTCAGGATCAGGGTCTCGGCAGGTGGAGAGGCGAGGCGGATCACCCCGCCCGGCCGGATGGTGAAGGTGGCCTCGGCCGCAAAGCCGCCGCCTGCACCGCGGATCTCGGCCGCGGGGAGGGCATCGGGATCGGTCGCCTCCGTGTCCGCAGCGGCAGCGCTCGCCAGGACGGAGACCGTGACGGTCCGGTCGAGGGCTCCGGCTTCGATCATGGCGCGGGTCGGCGCCGGCGTGCCGGTCAGAGCGAGGCGAACCTCGCCCCGGCGGTCGGCCTGCCCGCGATAGGTGCGGTCGGCCGTGTGCGTTGGATCGGCCACTGGCAGGGCAAGGCGCACGGTCACCACCGCCCAGGAGGCTGGCGCCCCCTCCTCCCAGACGAGCCGGGCGGAGAGGACACCGCCCGCATCGCCCCGGACAGCTGGGGGCGCGCGGAACACGCGGAGGGGACGCTGAACTCCACCGCCGCCATCGACGGCAAACATGCGCGCGTTGAACCGGCCGCCCGGCAGCACCAAGCGCCCCGCAACGGGATAGGGCGGCTCGGGAGGCGGCGCGAGGTCGGCCTCCTCCGGTCGCCCGGCCAGAACACGGGAGAGCGCCTCGGGCCTCTGCCGCGACAGGATCACGCGACCCGGGCGCGAGACTGAGCGGAGATCGCTTGGCGCGGTCGAGAAGACGACCTCCGGTGTGGCGTCGATGCGGAGGGCCGGTCGAAGATCTGTGACCACCTGTGCGGTGCCATTGACCACTGTGCGGCGCGTCTCGATCAACCCCGACGCCTCGACCAGCTCGAGGCTCGCCGATGCGTGGCGCACGACGGTCTCGAGGACCCGGATCATGGCTGGGTTCCCGTGGGCAGCACAATCGTCGTGACCGGCGGGCCGACTGTCGCGGGCACCGACGGCTCAAGGCGCACGGTCTTCAAGACATATGGCGCGGAGAGCCGGTAATCGCCCGGGATCGCGTCCCAGATCCGGAGGAGTGTCTCGGTTGTCAGATCCTCAGGCGTAACCCGCAGCCCATCCTCCTCACCCCAGCGTGGATCGCCAGGGCCGAGATTGGTCGGATCGAGCTCGAACGAGGCGCCGATCTGTTGCATCGCCCACGCCAGGAGCGGCGCCTCGTTGATCGTGGTTTCCGTCCAGGCGACCAGGAGGAGGTGCAGATTGACCGGCAGCTCAGGCTGGCGGGGCTGTCCCGGCGCCGGCGGCGCCAAGTAGCGGTTTCGCCCGTCGCGGTCGACGGAAACCCGGTGGAGGTAGAGCCCGATGCTCTGGGCTGTGGGTCCTGCGCGAAGCTCGGTCGGGCCGATCTGCACCACGGTCGGGTTCGTCACGACCGCCGCGAGTTCCTCCGTCACACGGGCCTCAAGGAGGCTGCGCAGCGCCTCAATCGCCCCGTTGACGGCCAAAAACGATGCCATTCCCATCCCCGTGTGCGCAGATCAGGCCGCCCATGCAATCGCCGTGCCGGGCCGGTCCAAAAAGGTGCCGTGACGGCACTGTCCGCGCTTTTTGACGCCTAAAAGATATCTCAAAATTGACAGATTTGCCACTGAAAGCTGTGACAAGCCGCACAGAGCGCGTCAGATGCGCGCAGATCAGGTGAGGGGATCGGTCTGATAAAGCCTGATTTTCAGGCCGCCATGCGGGATGGGTGGACCCGGTGTCCGGAACGGCAGGTGCGTCGCACGGGCCAGGGACGCCTCGCTGGTTGTGAGCCCGACACGCCATCCCGAAAAGCGCTCCCGCAGCACCTGTCCAAGGGCGCCGTAAAGCGCCGGCAAACGTCTGGCCGTGCCGATCCGCCCGCCATAGGGTGGATTGACCAGGACGAGGCCCGGTCCATCGCAGCCCTCGGGGGAGAGCTCCGAAATCGGCTGGCATGTGAACGTGATCTGCGAGGCGACGCCCGCACGCTCGGCGTTGGCGCGGCTCGCCGTGATTGCGCCGGCATCTCGGTCCTGGCCAAAAACTGGCGCGGGGCGCCGGTCCGCGAGCGCTGGCGTCAGCTTGGCAAAAGTGTCGCGATCGAAGCTCACCAGACGCTCAAACGGGAAGGTTCGGGCGCGCCCGGGTGCGAGCCCGAGCGCCATTTCCGCCGCTTCGATGGGGAGTGTCCCGGAGCCGCACATCGGGTCGATCAACGGCTCGTCGGCGCGGTGGCCGCACTGGCGCAGGAACGCCGCCGCCAGTGTCTCGCGGAGGGGCGCCTTGCCGACGGCCTGTTTCAGTCCGCGGCGGTGGAGCGGCGCCCCCGATGTGTCGAGCGAGATTGTGGCGAGATCGTCCACGATCCGGACCAGCAGCCGCAACGGCTCCCTGGACCCGGGGCCGAGGGCGGCCTCGGCGGCGTTGAGCACCCGAGACGCCGCCGCCCCGGCATGGTAGATGCGAGACCGTCGGCACTCCGCCTCGACTTTGAGCGCGGTCCGCTCGGGAAAGATCTCACCCCATGGCAGTTTTCGGGCGCGCTTGTCGAGTTGCGCGAGGTGGGGCGCGCGAAAGGACCAGAGCCGCAGGAGAACGCGGCTGGCGCACCGGAGCTGCAGGTTTGCGCGCCAGACCTCGGCCCACGAGCCCTCGATCTCCACGCCGCCGGGAACCGGCCGAGGCGCCTCGAAGCCCAGCTCGCGCGCCTCATCGGCGAGTGTTGCCTCGAGGCCCGGAAGCGTGGCCAGAAAGATGGAGAGCGTCGACATGACGACCTGATGCCAACTTCTCGGGGCCGGGGCCAGCGCGACCGGACTTGCACCCGGGGGCAGTGCGGTGCGAGAGACCCTGCATGACAGACACAGCCTCGACGCGACGCGTCTTCGTCACTGGATCTGCCGGCTTCATCGGCTTCCATCTCTGCCGCAGGCTCTTGTCGGAGGGGGTCAGCGTCCTCGGATATGACGGGTTCACGCCCTACTACGATGTGGCCCTCAAACGTCGCCGCGCCGACCTCCTGGCAGAGATGCCGCGCTTTCGTCAGATCGAGGCGCAGCTTGAGGATGCATCGGCGCTGCGTGCGGCTGTCGAAGGCTTCCAACCGACTGAAATCGTCCATCTCGCCGCGCAGGCGGGGGTCCGCTACAGCCTCGAGAACCCGCGCTCCTATGTCGAGGCCAATCTCGTCGGGACCTTCAACCTCTTCGAAGCCGCGCGGACCGCTGAGGTGCGGCACGTGCTGCTGGCGTCGTCGTCATCTGTCTATGGCGGCAACACGCGGATGCCGTTCAGGGAAACCGACACAACCGACCTTCCCCTCACGATTTATGCCGCCACCAAGAAAGCGACGGAGAGCCTGTCCCACGCCGAGGCGCATCTGCGGCGGCTGCCGGTGACGGCGTTTCGCTTCTTTACGGTCTACGGACCGTGGGGGCGGCCTGACATGGCGCTCTTCAAGTTTGTGAGCGCCATTCTCGAGGGTCGGCCGATCGCGCTGCACAATGGCGGGGATATGTACCGCGACTTCACCTATTGTGACGACTTGGTCGAAGGGGTGCGGCGGCTGATGGATGTGATCCCGGGCCAGGGGCCGGCGGTCGAAGGCGACAGCCTGTCGCCAGTTGCGCCGTGGCGCTCCGTGAACATCGGGATGTCAGAGAAAGTGCGCCTCGGCGACTTCGTCGAGCAAATCGAGGCGGCGCTCGGTCAATCCGCTCTGCGCGAGACTGTGCCGATCGCGCCGGGGGAAGTCTACGCAACCTGGGCCGATGCGACGCTCCTCGAGCGTTTGACCGGCTTCAGGCCGTCCACGGGTATCGGGGACGGCATCCCCCGTTTCGTCGCCTGGTACCGCGCGCACTACGCGGGGTGAGGCGTCAGGTGTAGTCGGGGGGCGGGTCGGTCTCGGTGATCGCGAGACGCACGGCGTCGCGGGGCAGGGCCGCCGGGCGCGGTGCAAGGGCGCTCCACCGCGGCGCAGCGTCGAGGGCCTCGCGCGCTGCGCTGTCGGACGGAAGCATGGGCTCGGTGCCCCAATAGGCATGGAGTGCCGGCCAAAGCCCCGGCTCGGTCAACGCGAAAGAGCGGGTGATCCGAGCGGAGAGGTCTGCGGCGTCGTCGGTCACGAACTGCCGAACGTCCGCGGGCAACTGAGCGACGAGCGCTGCGCGCTCAAACTCCTGCCGGACCGCGTCCCATTCTGAGCTCTTGTGGGCCAGATCCTCCTCCGGGAGGGCGGGCGCCGCGCCGAGACGGGAGGCCAAGGCCGAACCGACCAAGACGCTGGTGAGCACTTTCCAAATCTGCCGAGGCGCTTTCATCTCGATACTCCGTACCTAAAACCTGTGCGCGTCAATTGCTGAGCGCGAGATCGACATCTCCGGTCACGAGACCGCCGATCGAGAAGTCGTTGCTGGTGCCCGCAGGGGCGTAGAACGTCATCTGCGAGATCCCACGTTCCTCGAGGAACTCGAGCATCACCTCGCCGTTCGGGATATCCCCGATGCCGCGGCGCGTCGCGGCCGCGTTGCCGAGGCCAAGGAGGCGGTCCGTGTCCTCCAGAATACGCGCCATCTGCCGGGCATTGTGCGCACCGATCTGATAGAGATCGACCGTTTCGGTCTCCCCGAAAACATCGCGCAGGTCGTAGTCCAGGAGATCGCCATCCGCAAAGAGGTTGAGCTTACCCGGCTCGATATCGTCGATCCGATAGCGCCCGCGGCTGGCTGCACCGATGATCTCGGGAACCAGAAGAATGGCTTCCGGGCCATCGATGATGAGGCGGTTGTGGATGTCCCCAGGCTCCGCGAAAATGCCGCCATCGACTTTCTCGTTGAAGGGCTGGGGAGGCAGAATCAGCAGGCCCGTGACTTCGATCTCATCAAACGATTCGACCGGTGCGTCGAACGCCACCCGCGCGGCTTCGAAGTCGATGTCGCGGCGGAGCGCGCCGGAATATCCGAGATAGCGCTTGATCTCGCCGACGAAGAGATCGGTGAACCAGATTTTTTCGAGGGCCAGGGGCCGCGTCGTGCGCAGAATGATGCGCTCGTTGAAATCGATCTCATCGTCCTGGCCACCGCCGAGCACGCCGATTCCATCCACCGGATCCCAGTAGAGGCGTCCACGCGACCAGGGATCATCCTGCGACAGACGTGTTTCTGCGATCAATGTGAGAGGGCCGACCGTGCAGATGGCCTCCCCATAGCAGGGGCGGAACAAAATCGAGCGGAAGTCGACCCCTTCGCGCAGGTCACGGTCGATGTCGTCCTCTTGGGCGAAGACGCTGCCGGGTGTGGCCGTAAGCACGACACTGCCGATGAGGGCTGCAGTCATGGCAACGCCCTTGAGATGTGCCCAGATCATCGCACTTTCCCTAAAGCAAAAATCGAACTAGAGATATCGAAGCGGCACATATCTTGCAAGTTCCATACATAGCGGACTGTTGCTCCAGATCTCAGCAACTTCTTAACCGTCGTGTGAGAATCTGGCAACACTGGGGCGCCAAACAGGCACAGCCGCGATAGAGTTGCGGCGTTTTGTAGGCGGTGAAACGGCCAGAGTTCGGCCGATGGGTTTTGAAGGAATGGGAGAGCGGGATATGCGCCATTTGGATGCTTGTGTGGTTGCGGTCGGGTTAACGATTGCTACTGCCAGCATGGGCGAAGCGGCAACGGCCGTTTGTGCACCGCATGAGGTCGTTGTCACACGTTTGGCAAATGCCTACGGCGAGGTCCCGCGCTACCGCGGCATGACGGATGCCAACTACACGATCGAGATCTTCGCCTCCGCCTCCTTTGAGACGTGGACGATGACTATGCGACGAGCGGGCGACCAGACCTGCATCATCGCATCCGGTCGCGGCCGGCCGGCCCTCGATGTCAGCCTTGAGGGTCTGTCCTAGGCAACGCGCGCGAGACAGAGGACATTCTGTGTCAGAAAGTCCGTGTCCGTCAGCTCCGGGTGGCGGGCGCGGATCTCATCGGTCAGTCGATTGCCGCCGACAGCGGCAGATGACGGGCGATGCTCCCAGCTCACAATCTCGAAATGCTTCTTTGTCAGGGACTTAAGCGCATCGAGACGGATGCGGTTCAGTCCCCGCGCGATGTAGTGGTCCGGCGGCGGTTCGAAGCTCAGATGTCCCCAATCGACAAGCGTGAGCTGGTCTTGATCGCCCGGATCGAAGTCTGAGAGTGACTTCGGTGGGCTGTGATGCCCGTTCCACGCAAAGAAATTGTGGTGATTGAACAGGAGATGGCCGCCGGGTCGAAGGAGCCGCGCGACCTCCGCAAAGACCGCTTCGATCCCCAGAAGATGCTCCGTCACGTTGTGCATCGTGACGATGTCGAACTGGCTCTCGCCCGCATAATACTCGATAGGCAGGCCCTGAACATCCCAGTCATCAATGGCGCGAGCGATCTCGGCCGGGCTCCAGCCGAAGGGCTCCTTGCGCTTCAAAACAAGGTTCTTCACGCGGTCTGCGTCACGGTTGATGATCGGGTCGAGGCCGAGATAACGCCGCGCGCCCACTGCGAGATAGCCGAGCCCGTGAAGCCCGGGGCCGCAGCCAATGTCGAGGACGTCTTTCCCGTAAATGTGCTCACGCACTTTGCTCGGCCAGTCGAGGTAGCCATAGGCGCGTGCGCGCAACAGGATGTCTGGGCGAAACGACTTGCCGCGGCTCGCCCGTTCGGCGGAATTTAGCCAGTACCCGCGGAGAGCGCGCGCATCGCTCTTGTGGATTGGCTCTGGCAGATCCGCCGGGACCGCTGTGTGGTGGATCGCAAGCACCTCGCTGAACGTGGCAAGGGCCTCCGGATCCGTCGACGTTCCGGCGAGGCTCGAGACGCGTTTTTCCCATGCGCGCCGCAGGCCCCGCGCGGGCGGCATTTTGGAGAGCATCGTGTAGGCCTCGGCCCAATTGCCGGCGCGCACGGGCACCATCAGCGGCGCCAGGCGCAGCGGGTGATCTTCGGCGAGCTGCCCCGCCTCGACCAGAGCGCCGCGATCGGTTGTCGTGCCGGGTGCCGGCCAATCGGCCGTCGACGGGCCCGGATGAAACACGCCGAGATTGGAGGCAGAGGGAATCACTTCGGCCGCCGGGACGAGGTGATCGCCCCCGACAAGACCGTCGAGATAGGCGATCAGATCCTCCTGCTCCGGCCGGAGTGCATTTTTGATCAGAATTTGTGCATCTTGGGCGAGGCTTCCAGAAACGGCCTGCAAGCATGACGCGAGGTCCCGCGCCTTCTTCGGCCCGTCGATCACGACCAGCGCAATCTCGCCGCCGGTCCAGGTGAAGTCCTCGAACGCCGTCTCATGGATCACCGCCGCGAGGCCGTGATCGGCAAGCGTCCGCTCAAACTGCGGACGAAAGCTCTCGCCCGGAGCGGCGAGATCCGGAACTCGTTTGGCGTGGTCCGAAGTCCAGATGAAGCGGTCGACCACATGAAGCTCCGCTTGTCCTGCAATCTCAATGCTGAGCCCGCCGAGCCATGGGCCGAACTCCACCGCAATCGCGCCCTTTGGCATCGCCGCGGCCGCTGCTGCGACGCGGGCCACGTCCGATGCGCCGACCATGCGTGGCGGCGCCTCCGCTGACTTGCGCTCCGTCGTTTCCGGCGGCATGCTCACTCCGATCCTTTTGAACGCGTTCCCGATCGGCACGCACTATGAGCACGGTCCGGTTGTGCATCAAGCGCATGCGCGCATCCTCGCCAGTCTTGACGCGAACGACCCC
>JBCDHQ010000207.1:0-8278 GCA_038749815.1 Pseudomonadota bacterium
CCCGAGCCGCTGACGCCGCTAGGATCGACACAGACACAAGGAGGAACACGCTATGGTCTCGATCGAAAACGTTCTCGTCCTCAGCCTCAGCGTTGCTGTGACAATCGCCCTCGCAAACTACTCGCAGGAGGTGCTGGGCTTCGTCGGTGACACTGTCCGCGTCATGCTGGCTGCGGCCTGAGGGAGGAGCCTGACATGACCCTTGAGAAAATCGTGTTTCTGGGCCTCGCGATGGCGATCGTGATCGCGCTCACCAACTACGTGACCAATGGCGGCCGGCATTTGGAAGGACAAACCGAGAGCCTGGTCGGCGAAATGAACGAAATCCGGGACATGGCCCTCGGGCTCTAGTCGAGCCGCCCGATCACAGTGCAGCCGAGCGTCTGGTTGAGGGCCGTGGCCAGCTGATCGGCGGTCTCGGTCGAGAGATAGAGGCCCCCGGTGCGGTCCGCGAGGCAACGCGCCACCGTCTTTCCCTCAAGGTAGTCGTCCTTCCCGTGCCCGTCCCAACTGAAGAACGTGCCGCGCACTTTGAACCCGATCACATGCACAGTGAGGTCGGGAGAGACCGCCGCCAGCTCCGCCGCGAGCCGACACGGCGCCCCACCACAGGTCTCGCGGCCATCTGTCACCAGAACGATGACACCGGGCTCCACATCGTGGTCGAGCACGTCAGCGGCCAGCCCCACAGCCTCGGTCAGCGGAGTGCCACCCTCGGGCTCGAGCGTTGCGATCGCGTCGAGGATCGGACCCGCCGCGTCTGGTCGCGGGCCGAACCGGAGATCGACCTCCGCGCAGCCCTCTCCGGCGCCCGGACCGTAAGTGACGAGGCCGACACGGCGCTGCGCCGCAATCCGCGGGATCACGCGATGCAACACCCGGCGCGCCGTGAAGATCCGCGGTTCGTCGAGCTGGTTGAACCCGGTCTCCGCCATCGACCCCGAGCCGTCGAAGACCAACATGGCGTCCACGGTGCACATCTCCGAGGCCGGCGCCTCAAAGGAGAGCGTCAGCGCAAGCGCTGAGATCAGGAGACCGCGCGTCGCCATGCCGTCGTCCGCAGTTCAAGCGGTTTCACCAAAGCCATCTCGATCAGCAGCATAAGACCCACAAAACTGAACGACCAGGCCAGCACCGTGCCCACATCGAAGAGCTGGAAGTGGAGGTGGATCTGGAAACCGACCCCGTTGGAGCGGCCGAGGAACTCGACCACCAGAACAATTTTCCAGATGATTGCGAGGCCGTTTCGAATGCTTGCCAGGATGTAGGGCATCAATTGGGGCAGCGTGACATGCCAGAGCCGCTCGGCCGCGGACATGCCGTAGAGCCGAGCCATCTCCACAACCCGAGGCTCCAGCGCGCGGACGCCCTCGCGGATGGTCACAGCCACCATCGCCGTTTTGTTGACGGCAACCGCAACGATCGCTGCTGTCTCGTTGAGACCGATCCAAAGGTAGCAAAGCACGATCACGACGAGGGCCGGCACGTTCAGGAACACAACAAGCCAGGGATCGAGCCAACGATCGAGACGCCGGGACCGTCCCATCACCCCGCCGAGGAGCGCGCCGAGCGCGAACGCAAGGCCGAACGCACCTGCCACGCGAAAGAGCGTCGCGGAGATGTGGTGCGCGAGATCCCCCATCTCGGCGAGATGCACCACGATCCGCGCAACGGCGGCGGGCGATGGCAGCACCGACGGGTCGGCGGTCAGAGTGCTCGCAGCCTGCCAGGCGAGCACAAGACCGGCGAGGGAGAGGGCCGCGACGCCCGGCGATTGACGCTCAAAATCCATCGATGCGACAGTGGCACGCATGGGTCGGACCATGCTCTGCGACCATGGTCGCATGTCAGGGCCTCGAGCCCAGGCTTACGGTTTGCCAAATGACCCGCGCGCGCGCTCTTTTTGTCGGATGTCTCCTCGCCCTCACCGGCTTTTGGGCCAGTGCGGAGGTCTTGCCCGAGGAGGAGATCGCAGCACTGATCCTCGCGCCATATGCGCTCGGCGAGGCGGTGAATGACCGCGGGGTCTACCAGCTCCTCAACTCGGGCGGGGCGCCCGCGGGCTACGTCTTCCAGACCGAGCCGCTTGCGCCCCTTCCGGGCTTCTCAGGTGCCGCAATCAACATTCTGGTGGTTCTCGACACCGATGGGCGGTTCCTCGATGTCCGCCTCCTCGACCACAACGAACCGATTTTCGTCTCCGGGCTCGGCGAGGCGCCGTTCCACGCGTTCTTCGAGCAGTATCGTGGTCACTCGATCTCGGAGAGCATGGTTGTCGGCGTCCCCTACGGCAGCGGGACGGACGGGGGGAGCCTCGTCTACCTAGACGGCGTCACCAAAGCGACGGCATCCGTTCGCATCGCCCATGAGAGCCTCCTGGCCGCGACCCTCGCCGTTGCCCGGGAGAAAATGCAGGGTATCGCGACGGGCCCGCCAGCCTTTCCCGATCCGACTTACACAGAAGCGCTGAGCTGGTCGGATCTGGTGGCCGAGGGCATCGCCACTCACAAGACGGTCACAAATGGCGAGGTCGACGCGCTCTTTGACGGAACGCTTTGGGCCCATGACGACCCGGACGCGGCGGCGGATCCCGAGGCACCGTATCTCGATCTTTGGATTGTGGACCTCGGGCCGCCATCGGTCGCGGAAGCCGTCCTGGCCCCTGACACGCGCGACGCCCTCCGCAACTTTCTCGAGATCTCGCCGCATGACGAGCCGATCCTCGTGATCGAGACCGCCCGCCACGGCCTCGTGGGCGAGGACTTTGTGCGCAACACGGCGCCGGCGTGGCTGTCGGCCGCTCAGGGAGGTCTGCCCGTGGCCCTCCGCGATGCGGATCTCCTGGTCGAACTCCACGAGGATCTGCCGCTGGAGCTTCATGACGGGGTTGCAATGGTGCTCAGGACCGACCGCCGCCTCGGGTTCGATCCCACGGCGGAGTGGGCGCTCGACGTGCTCGCCGTGAGAGAGCATGGGATGTTCCAGCCGGAGATCGGCTCCGTGACCCTCACGTCAACCCAAAGCGCGCCGGAGCGTTTTTTTGACCGCGCCGGTCCGATTGAGACGCTGCCGCCCTGGCGCGAGGCGCTGATCAACCGCCAGGCGGATCTCATCGCGCTCAGCACGCTCCTTTTGGGGATTGTTGCGCTCTTGACGATCGGGCGCGCACGGCTTTTGGCGATGGCGCAGTTCACGCCGATCCGCCTCGGACTTCTCGCGGTGATCCTCGGTTTTGTCGGCTGGTGGGGGCAAGGGCAGCTCTCGATCGTCACGGTCATGGCGGTTCTCAGAACGGCGATCGACGGCGGGTCCTGGGCCTTCCTCCTCTATGACCCGTTCTCGCTTCTGATCTGGGTTGTCACCCTGGCGGGACTTATCGCCTGGGGGCGCGGGCTCTTTTGCGGTTGGCTCTGCCCGTTTGGCGCCCTGCAGGAATTTGCCCATCACATCGGCCGCGCCCTGCGCTTGCCCCAGATCGAACCCTCGGCGGCGTGGGATGTGCGGCTCAAACGCATAAAGTACGGTGTGCTCGCGGCCCTTCTCGCCACAACTATCCTGCTGCCGTCCGCCGTCGACACAGCGGCCGAAGTCGAGCCCTTCAAGACCGCCATAACCGTCTACTTCATGCGCGAGGCGATCTACGTCGCCTACGCCGCTCTCTGGCTCCTGCTCGGGCTGGTCCTCTTCAAAGGGTTCTGCCGGTATGTCTGCCCCCTTGGCGCGGCGCTCGCCATCGGTGGCCGCCTTCGCGGGCGAGACTGGATTGCGCGGCGCGAGGCCTGCGGCAGCCCATGCCAGCTCTGCAAAGTTCGCTGCAAGTACGGTGCGATCAAAGCCGCGGGCCAGGTCGACTACACCGAGTGCTTCCAGTGTCTCGATTGCGTGGCCATCCACGACGACCCGAAGCGCTGCGTCCCACTCGTTCTGGCCGCGCGCGGTCGCGGCAAACTGGTGGCCGCGGAATGACGACCCGACGCCGCGCCCTTACCATGATTGCCGCATTCGCAGCCGGCCCCGCGCTCGCGCGGCGCGCTCCCGACACGCTGCGCTGGACTGGCCGAGCCTTCGGGGCGGAGGTCTCGCTCCAGCTGTCCGGCCCGCGCGACGCGATCCGCCGCGCGCGCGACCGCGCCCTTGACGAGCTCAGCCGGATCGAGGCGCTCTTCACGCTCTACGATCCGCACTCCTTCCTGCGCCGCCTAAACGACACGGGCAGAGCGACGATCCACGACCACCGCATCTCGGACCTCCTGACCGCGACTGACCGGCTCTGGTCCGCAACCGAGGGCCGCTTTGATCCAAGCGTTCAGTCGGTCTGGGAGGCCCGAGCGCCAGACGCGCCCATCGCGCCCTGGTCGGACGTGCGCTGGACCCCGGCCCGCATTGACCTCGCACCGGGACAGCGCCTGACGTTCAACGGGATCGCCCAGGGGTATGCCACGGACCGCGTGGCTGCCTGCCTCGCCGCTGAGGGTGCGACGCAAACGCTGGTGAACATCGGCGAATTTCGCGCGACCGGCGGCCCCTACCGCCTCGCCATTGCGGACCCTGACTGGGGCGAGATCTCCCGCATCGGCCTCGCCGACAGCGCCGTCGCAACGTCAAGCCCCGGCGCCCTGCGCTTTTCGGATGGCAGCGCTCACATCATCGACCCGACCCATACGCGGGCACCGCTCTGGTCGTCGGTCACCGTGGAGGCCGCACGTGCCACGATCGCCGATGCCGCCTCAACCGCGTTTTGCCTGATGACACGGGCCGAGATTTTGGCGGCACGGCGCCAGCTTCCCGACATACGCCGTGTCTGGCTGATCGAGACCTCAGGCGATATCTCTACGATTTAGGGGGGCGCCCGTCACCAGGCGCCCCCCTCTATGCTCTGCGTCAGTCTCAGGACGCCGACACGGCGCGCTTCGTCATCACCTTCACCAGATGCGCCCGGTACTCCGGCGTGCCGTGCAAATCACCGATCATCGGCACCGACGGCACCGCGACCGGGTCGAGCGCCTCCGGCGCAAAATTGGCACTGAGCGCCGCCTCGGCCTCGCCCCACCGAAACACGCCATCCTCGCCCGCGCCCGTAACCGCGACCCGGACCCCATCGGCGAACTTCGCCACCATCACGCCGACCAGAGCGAACCGCGACGCAGGCTGCACGAACTTCTGGTAGTTGGCGCGCTCAGGGACCGGGAACTTGACCTCCGTGATGATCTCGCCCTCATCGAGCGCGGTGGTGAACATCCCCTGAAAGTAGTCGTCCGCCTCGATTGACCGGCCGTTTGTCACGATGGTCGCGCCCGAGGCGAGGGCAGCCGCGGGATAACAGGCCGACGGATCGTTGTTGGCCAGACTGCCGCCAATCGTCCCGCGATGACGCACCGACGGGTCGCCGATATGCCCGGCAAGGGCGGCGAGCGCGGGGTAGGCCCCGGCTGAGCGGTTGACCTCCGCATGGGTCGTCGCCCCGCCAATGCAGACGCGCCCCGCATCGTCAGTGCAAATCCCAACCATCTCGGAGATGCCCGTCAGGCTGACCAGCCGCGAGGGCTGCGCCAAACGCTGCTTCAGCGTCGGGATCAATGTCTGCCCGCCCGAGATCGGCTGCGCCTCCTCATGGGCGAGCGCCGCCACCGCATCGGAGATCGTCGACGGTTTCACGAATTCAAAATCATACATCTCTTTCCTCCCTCATCAGAGGTGCCCGGCGGGGATGGGGGGCGGGGCGACTTGGCCAAAGGCCAAGAGCGCCCGACCCCCATCCCGTCAGCCGGCAATTGCGGACCAGACCCGAGCGGGGCTGAGCGGCATGTCGATATGCGTCACCGGCTTGCCATTGCGGTGCAAGGCATCCACCACCGCGTTCACCACCGCGGGCGGTGAGCCGATCGCACCGGCCTCCCCGCATCCCTTCACGCCCAGAGGATTGTGCGTGCAGGGTGTCCCGGTCGAGTGATCGACGACGTAAAAGGGCACGTCATCCGCCCGGGGCATCGCATAATCCATGAACGACCCCGTCACGAGCTGTCCGGTCTCGTCATAGGCGCATGTCTCAAGAAGCGCCTGGCCGATCCCCTGACCAATCCCGCCATGCACCTGACCCTCGACAATCATCGGGTTGACGATGTTGCCGAAATCATCCGCCGCAGCGAAGGACACGACCTCGACTTTGCCGGTCTCCGGGTCGACCTCCACTTCGCAGGCATAGGCGCCCGCAGGGTAGGTGAAGTTCGAAGGATCGTAGAACGCCGTCTCCTCAAGCCCCGGCTCGATCTCCTCGAGCGGGTAGTTATGTGGCACATAGGCCGCGAGACAGACATCGCCCCACGCGACGGACTTGTCGGTGCCGGCCACAGTGAACTGACCGTTCGCCAGTTCGACATCCGCCTCCGAGGCCTCCATCAAATGCGCGGCGATCTTCTTGGCCTTGTTAACCACTTTTTCGGTCGCCCGAACAAGCGCCGAGCCCCCAACGGCGAGCGAGCGCGAGCCGTAAGTGCCCATCCCCATGGGAACTTTGGACGTGTCGCCATGCACGATCTCGACCAGATTCTCGTCGATCCCGAGCATTTCGGCCACCACCTGCGGGAACGTGGTCTCGTGCCCCTGTCCATGGCTGTGGCTGCCGGTGAAGACAGAGATCGAGCCGGTTGCGTTCACCCGCACCGACGCACTCTCGTACAGTCCCGCCCGGGCGCCGAGCTGACCGACGAGGTTCGAGGGCGCGATCCCGCAGGCCTCAATGTAGCAGTTGACCCCAAGACCGCGCCACTTTCCGCGGGCCGCGCTTTCGGCCGCGCGCGCATCGAAGCCCGCCACATCCGCGATCTCAATGAGCTTGTCCATCGTCGCGTCGTAATTGCCCGTGTCGTACTCGACGGCGACCGGCGTTGCGTAGGGGTACTGGTCGGGCTTGATGAAGTTCCGACGGCGGAGCTCGATCGGGTCTATGCCCATCTCGCGTGCCGCTTTGTCGATCACGCGCTCGAGCTGGAAGGTCGCCTCCGGCCGGCCGGCCCCCCGATAGGCATCGACGGGCACGGTGTTGGTGAAGACCGCCTTCACGTTCACATAGATGAGCGGCGTCGTGTAGTTGCCGGCCATCAGAGTGCCGTGGAGCCAAGTCGGGATCGAGGGCGCAAAGGTCGAGAGATAGGCGCCCATATTGGCGTAGGTGTCTGTGCGGAGCGCGAGGAACGTGCCGTTCTCGTCCATCGCAAGCTCGATCTTCGTCACGTGGTCGCGGCCTTGGGCGTCGGTGATGAACGCCTCCGAACGCGAGGCCGTCCATTTGACCGGGCGGCCGACGGCCTTCGCGGCAAAGGTGCAGAGGGCCTCCTCGGCGTAGTGGAAGATCTTCGAGCCGAAGCCGCCTCCGACATCCGGTGCCACCACGCGGAGCTTGTGCTCGGGGATGCCGAGCACGAAGGCGCCCATCAGGAGGCGGATCACATGGGGGTTCTGGCTCGTGGTGTAGAGCGTGTGCTCATCGGTCGCGGCGTTGTAGTCGCCCAGGGCGACACGGGGCTCCATCGCGTTGGGCGCCAGGCGCTGGTTCACCAGCTCAAGCGTCGTGACATGGTGCGCGCCCTCGATCGCCTGATCCACGGCCTCGCGGTTTTCTTCGACGAAGCCCCAGTCATAACAGAGGTTTGAGGTGAGGTCGTCATGGACCTTCGGGGCGCCGGCCTCAATGGCGGCCTTCATGTCGATGACGGCCGGCAGCTCTTCGATGTCGATGTCGATCGCTGCGGCCGCATCGCGGGCCTCGGCAAGGCTCTCGGCCACCACGGCGGCAATCGGGTCGCCGACATGCCGGACCTTTCTTTGGGCGAGAACAGGATGCGGTGGCTCCTGCATCGGCTGTCCGGTCCGGTCCGTCACCTGCCAGCCGCAGGGAAGACCGCCGACGCCCTCGAAATCGGCGCCGGTGAAAATCCGGAGCACACCGGGCATCCCTGCGGCTTCGGACGTGTCGATCGAACGGATCCGCCCGTGTGCGACGTCCGATCTTAGAAAGTGAACGTAGGTCTGGCCGTGGACCGTGATGTCGTCGGTGTACTGACCTTTGCCGGTGAGAAACCGGACGTCCTCGCGCCGTTTTGGGCTGGCACCGATCCCGTGATCTTTGGGCATTAGCTGGCTCCCTTACATGTTTGCGTGCGGACGGTTGTCGGGCGCTCTTGGCCTCCGGCCAAATCGCCCCGCCCCCCGTCCCCGACACGGTTCTTATTCGGCAGCGAGAGGCTGCAGTTGGGCGGCGGCCGCCTGGATGGATTTGACG
>JBCDHQ010000208.1:0-8169 GCA_038749815.1 Pseudomonadota bacterium
AAAGACAGCCCGATCTCGGAGGCGACGCGGGCGCGGATCCTGACGGTGGTGCGGGATCTGAACTATGTGCCGGACCAGATGGCGGGCTCTCTCTCGTCGAAGAAGTCCGGGTTTGTGGCGGTGCTGGTGCCGTCGCTCAACAACCTCCACTTTGCCGAGACGGTACATTCGCTGACCGAGGCGCTTGAGGCGCTGGGGCAGCAGATCCTGCTCGGGCACACGGATTACTCCGCCGAGCGGGAGGAGCGGCTGGTCGAGACGATGCTGCGCCGGCGGCCGGAGGCGATGGTTCTGTCCTATGACGGCCATTCGGACCGGACGGTGCGCCTGTTGAGCGATGCGCAGATCCCGGTGGTGGAGCTCTGGGAGCGGCCGGACGATCCGATCGGGCACACGATCGGTTTTTCAAACCGGCAGGCGGCGGGTGAGATGGTGCGGGCGCTCTTGGGGCTTGGCTATCGGCGGATCACGTTCCTCTGCGAGGCGGGGGACGACTGGACCCGCGGCGCGGCGCGGCGGGCGGGGTATCTCGAGGCGATGGTGGCGGCGGGGGAGACACCGCGGATCCTGCAGGTCGGGCGGCCGCCGCTGTCGGTCGAGGACGGCGCGGCGGCGGTCCCGGACTTGCTGGCGCAGTACCCGGAGACGGAGTGCGTGATGTGCGTCTCGGACGCGCCGGCCTTCGGGGCGCAATCGGCCTTGAAGCGGCGGGGGATCTCGGTGCCGGGGCAGATCGGCGTGGCAGGGTTCGGCAATTTCGAGGTCTCGCGCTTTGCCTCGCCCTCGATCACCACAGTGGAGGTCGACCCGCGGCGGATCGGACGGGAGGCCGGACGGCTCCTCGGCCGGATCCTGGGTGGGGAGGAGACCCCGCGCGGTGAGAGGATCGAGGTTGGCGCTGTGCCGGCGCTGAGGGAGAGCACGCGCAAGATTTGAACCCGGGCGCAAGATTTGTCTTGTGTTACCGGTCACAATGGCGCACGCTTCAAAAAAAGAACATCAGGGGAGGGTCGGATGCCTGCGATTCAGCTGGACCGCCTGGTCAAGCGCTACGGCGATGTTGAGGTCCTCCATGGGATCAACCTCGAGATGGCCGACAACGAGTTCACTGTCCTTGTCGGGCCGTCGGGCTGCGGGAAGTCGACGACGCTCAGGATGATTGCGGGGCTCGAGGAGGTCTCGGACGGCGAGATCTTTATGGGCGGCCAGCCGGTCAGCCATCTGGAGCCCAAGGACCGCGACCTGGCGATGGTGTTCCAGGACTACGCGCTCTACCCGCATATGAATGTCGCGAAGAACATCTCCTTCGCGCTCCGCCTTCAGCGCCGGCCGCGGGCGGAGATCGACAAGAAGGTCCGCGAGGTGGCGGATGTCGTCGGGCTGACGGAGTTCTTGCACCGGAAGCCGGGTGAGCTGTCGGGCGGGCAGCGCCAGCGGGTGGCGATGGCGCGGGCCCTGGCGAAGGAAAGCGCGCTCTTTCTGTTTGACGAGCCGCTGTCGAACCTCGACGCGAAGCTCCGCGGGCAGATGCGGGCAGAGCTCGCGCTGATGAGCCAGCGCGTGCAGAAGAACATGATCTATGTGACGCACGATCAGATCGAGGCGATGACGCTGGCCGATCGGATCGTGGTGATGCATGGCGGCGCAATCCAGCAGCAGGGCACGCCGGAGGAGCTGTTCAAGCGGCCGGTCAACAAGTTCGTCGCGGGCTTTCTGGGCATGCCGCCGATGAACTTCCTCAATGCGCGGATCGAGACGCGGGACACTGACGTCTTTGTCCACGGCGCCGGGTTCGACCTGCGGCTCGAGGGCGAGAAGGCGCAGGCCGCGGTGGCGCATGGTCAGGCCGAGATCATCGTCGGGCTGCGGCCGTCGGATCTGGTGTTCGATGCGCATGCGCCGGCGGAGCGTGCGCTGACACTCGACATTCTGGTCTCGGAATATGTGGGGGCGCAGTCGGTTCTGCTCTGCCAGTGCGGGCCGGATCAGGTGACGGTCGAGGTCAACTCCGAGACGCCGCTGGCGCTCGGCCAGACGCTGACCTTCGCGGTGACGCCCGAGCGGGTGCACCTCTTTGATCGCGACACGGAAGTGGCGCTTTGAGATCGCGGCATCTCTGCCGCGGATTTTGACGATGACACCAAGGGAGGACTACATGCTGACAACCTGGAAGGCCGCGGCAGCAGCATTGACGCTGAGCGCGACCACGGCACTCGCGAATCCTTATGCGGAGTATGCGGGCACGACGCTGATCGTGAACTTCCCCGCGCACCCGCACTACGATGCGGTGATGCGCATCCTGCCCGAGTTCACGGCGGAGACGGGCATCGAGGTGGAGGTCGATCAGCTTCCCTACCTCAAAATGCGCGAGCGCCAGACGCTGGAGCTGGCGCAGGACGAGGGTGAGTACGACCTGATCGCCTATGTGGTGTTCTCGAAGGCGGATTATGTCTTTGCCGATCAGCTTGAGAACCTCGCCAAGTACTTCATGAACCCGAAGCTGGCGGATCCGAACTACGATTCCGGCGATCTGATCGACGGGTATGTCTACAACATCGGGTTTGCCGGTGGCGAGAAGGGGTATCTTGAGGGCAAGACCGGCTCTCTCTTTGGGATCCCGTACGGGTCGGAGACCTCGATCCTCGGGTATCGGACGGACATTTTCGAGAAGCACGGGCTCTCGGTTCCCGAGACGTATGAGGAGATGCTGGAGATTGCGTGCCAGATCCCCGAGCTCGAGCCCGGGATGGGCGGCGTGGCCAGCCGCGCGGCCTCCGGTCACCATGCGAGCCATGCGTTCCTGCTGCACCTGGCCCCCCTCGGCGGGCGGGTGTTCGACGATGCTTGGAACCCGATCGTGAACAACGAAGAGGGTGTCGCGGCGGCCGAAGCGCTGAAGACGCTGGTCGATTGCGGGCCCGAAGGTGCAACGAATTTCGGTTTCGGTGAGGCGCTGGCCGCGTTCCTGAACGGCGACACGGCGATGTTCCTCGACACCACGGTTGTGGCCGGCCAGATCAACGATCCGTCGAAGAGCCAGGTTGTGGGCAAGGTCGACTGGGCGCTTCACCCGATGGGTGTGCGGCGCGGCAGCCAGACCGGCGGCTTCGGGATCGGCATTCCGTCGAACGGCCTCAACAAAGAAGCGGCGTTTCTGCTGATGCAGTGGCTGACCTCGAAGAAGGGCGACAAGCTGGTGGCGCTCGCCGGCGGCAACCCCTCGCGGTTCTCGACCCATGCCGATGCGGAGGTGAACGAGAAGTTCCCGCACATGGCGACCTTTGGTGAGGCGCTGAAATACGCCGATCCCGATTGGCGTCCGATCATCCCGGTCTGGGGCAAGATCAACGCGGATCTGGGCACCACGCTCTCCAAAGTGCTGACCGAGGATCTGGACATCCAGGAGGCGCTTGACGGTGTGGCCGAGCGGACCCGCGCGGTGATGGAAGAGGCCGGGTACTACACCTGGAACTGAGACCCCGAGTGGCGGGCTCCGGCCCGCCCCTTTTTTCGCCGGTGTGAGCCAGCCCCCCTAACGCAAAGGACGTTCCCATGGCCGAGGCTGCCCTAGGCACGGACACCGCGCGCATCGCAACGGCGCGTCGGCGGAGCCAGCTTGCAAATCGCATGACGCCCTACATGTTCCTGGCGCCGGCGGCGGTGATCATGGCGATCGCGCTGATCTACCCGCTCGGCTATATGATCTGGGGCTCGTTCCGCGACTGGGACCCGAGCCAGACCATCGGCGAGGCCGAGTTCGTCGGGCTGAAGAATTACATCACGCTCGCCAGCGATCCGAACTTTCTAGAGAGCCTGAGCGTGACGCTGCGCTTTGCGTTCATTGTCGTGGCGGTCGAGATGGTGCTGGGCGTCGGGTTGGCGCTGCTCCTCGACCGAAACATCCGGGGCATGTCGTTTCTGCGGACGATGTTCATCCTGCCGATGATGATCGCGCCGGTCGTGGTGGGCCTGATGTGGCGCTATATGTACCACCCGACGGTGGGCACGTTTAACCGGTTTCTCGAGGATGTCGGCCTGCCCAAGGTGGATTGGCTGGGGCAGCATGCGCTGACCTCCGTCATCATCGCCGACATCTGGCAGTGGACGCCCTTTATTTTCATTCTGGCGCTTGCGGCGCTGCAATCGCTGCCCCGCTCCGCGCTCGAGGCGGCGCGGATCGACGGGGCGACGGCCTGGCAGCAGATCTGGTACATCAAGCTGCCCTTGATGATGCCCGTCCTGATCGTGACGGGGCTGCTTCGGCTGATCGACGCCTTCAAGGTGCTCGAGGTGATCCTGGTGCTGACCGAGGGCGGTCCGGGTCTCTCGACCGAGATCCTGGCGCTGCGGATCTCGCGCACGGCGACGGAGTTCCGGGAGCTTGGCGTGGCGGCCGCGATGTCGGCCTACCTCCTGATCCTGCTTCTGGTGCTGACGATGGCGATGTTTGCCTTCTCCCGCTGGCAGGAGGCCCGCGCGGCGCGCGTGCGCGCGGCAAATGAGGACGACACATGACCGACAAACAGAACCCCGCTTTCTACGCGCTGCTCGCGGCGCTGGTCCTGATGTCGGTGGGACCTGTGTTCCTGATGTTCGTGAACTCCTTCAAGCTCGACGTTGACATCACGTCGGGCGCGACCGGGCTGATCTTTCTGCCGACGATCCAGAACTACGAGACGGCGCTCTGCGATCTGCTGTGGTACGAGCCCGAGCATCTGGAGTTCTGTTCGCTCAAGTTCGGGGGGGCGTTCATCAACTCGCTGATCATTGCGCTGATCTCGACCGCGCTGACGTTGATCATCGGGTGCATGGCGGCCTATGCGCTGGTGCGGTTCCGGTTCATGGGGCGCGACACCGTCTCGATCTCGACCCTGATGGTGCGGATGGTGCCGCCCGCGGTTCTGCTGGTGCCGGTCTTCGGCCTTTGGAACAACGAGTTTTGCCTCGACCGCGATGGGCTGATCGGAGGGGCGATCCGGGATGCGTTCGGTGGGCGCGGGGATGTCTGCCTTGCGGGCACGCATTCGGGCATCATCCTGATCTATGTCGCGATGAACCTGCCCTTTGTGATCTGGATCCTGCAGAGCTTTATCGTCCAGGTGCCGCGGAGCCTCGAGGAGGCGGCGCGGGTCGACGGCGCGGGCCCGTTCCAGGTGTTCTTCAAGATCGTCCTGCCGCTGATCAAGCCTGGGCTCGCGGCGGCGGCGATCTTCACATTCCGGATTGCGTGGAACGAGTATCTGCTGGCCTCCGCCCTCTCGGACCGGGACACGAAGACAGTGCCGATCCTGATCGTGAACAACATGAGCGAGTTCAACGTCGAGTGGGGGGTGATCATGGCGACGGGCATGCTGCTCGCCATTCCGCCGATCATCTTCACGCTGCTGGCCAGCCGCCAGATCATCACGGGCATGACTGCCGGGGCGGTGAAAGGCTGATGGAGTGGCTGCTCGCGCCGATCGATCCGGGGCGCGTCCACGAGGTCGGCACCGTGATCTCCTGGCATGGGCGGATCATGACGCTCGCCTGGGTGGTGTTGGCGCCGCTCGCCGTGTTCACGGCGCGGTTTCTGAAGGTGCTGCCTTGGCAGGACTGGCCGCGGGAGCTCGACAGTCAGGTCTGGTGGCGGAGCCATTGGATCGGGCAGTCGGTGGTGGCGATCATGACCGTTGGCGGGGTTTTCCTGGTGGTGCCGGTGGCTGTGGGCGGCAGCCTTCACGGCCGGCTCGGCTACGCGATGCTGATGATCCTGACGGTGCAGCTTCTGCTCGGCGCGTTCCGAGGCACGAAGGGCGGGCCGACGGCGCCGGCGCCCGATGGCAGTCTGCGGGGCGATCACTACGACATGACGCCGTGGCGGCTGATGTTTGAACTGGCGCACAAGGCGCTGGGCTACACGCTCCTCTTTCTTGGGACTGTGACGGCGGGGATGGGGCTTTGGCTGGCCAACGCGCCGCGCTGGATGTGGATTTTGGTGGCGGTCTGGTGGCTGGGGCTGCTCTCGCTCGGGCTGGTGTTGCAGGCGCGGGGCTGGGCGGTCGACACCTATCAGGCGATCTGGGGGCCGAGCCGCGAGCATCCGGGCAACCGGCGAGGCCCCTTCGGCTGGGGCATGCGGCGATTTGAGGAGCGTCATGTACGGGGAGATTGAGGGCACCGGGTTCGAGGTGATCGAGCCCGAGTTCACGGAGTGTTTCGTGGGCCATGCGAGGGTGGAGCGGCTCTGGACCGGGGCGCGCTGGTCGGAGGGGCCGGTCTGGTTTGCGGCGGGGCGGTATCTGCTCTGGTCCGACATCCCGAACGACCGGATCTTGCGCTGGGATGAGACGGATGGCGGGGTCTCGGTGTTCCGCCAGCCGGCGATGAACACCAACGGGCACACGGTCGACCGGCAGGGGCGGCTCGTCTCATGCGAGCATCTGGGGCGCCGGGTGACGCGGACGGAGCATGACGGGCGGATCACTGTCGTCGCGGACCGGTTCGAGGGCAAGCGCTTGAACTCCCCCAACGATGTGGTGGTGAAATCCGATGGTAGCATCTGGTTTACCGATCCGTCCTACGGGATCCTGATGGACTATGAGGGCGCCCGGGCGGAGAGCGAGATCGGTGCCTGCCATGTCTATCGGGTGTCGCCGGAGGGCGAGATCTCGATTGCCGCAGGGGATTACGTGAAGCCGAACGGGCTGGCCTTTTCGCCCGATGAGAGCCTGCTCTACATCGCCGACACCGGGGTCACGCACGATCCGGGCGGACCGAAGCACATTCGGCGCCACCGGGTCGAGGCCGATGGAACGCTTTCGGGCGGTGAGGTGCTGGCGGAGTGCAGTGCGGGCGTGTTCGACGGCTTCCGGCTGGACCGGGCCGGGCGGATCTGGACGTCGGCCGCCGATGGAGTGCACTGCCTGGCGCCCGATGGGCGCCTGATCGGCAAGGTGCATATTCCGGAGCTGGTGGCGAATGTGTGTTTCGGGGGCCCGAAGCTCAACCGGCTCTTCATCTGCGGGACGACCTCGCTTTACTCGGTGTTTTTGAACGTGAACGGGGTCTCGCCGCTGTGAGTGCGACCGTCGAGACGCGGGCGCTGACCCATGGTGCGGTGCTGGCGATGCTGAGCGCGGGGGTGGCGGAGGCCGAAGCGCAGGGCCAGCCCCAGTGCATCGTGATCGTCGATGCGAGCGGTGAGCTTTTGGGGGAGATCCGGATGATCGGCGCAAAGTACCTCAGCCGGAAGAGCGCGCGGTCGAAGGCCCGGACCGCCGCGTCCATCGGCGCGCCGACAACGGCGATCCCCGAGGCGGTGCGGCCCGCCATCGCCGCGGCGACGGAGGGCGAGGTCACGGGTCTCGGCGGCGGCCTGCCCGTCCGGGTGGACGGCCACCTGGTCGGCGGGATCGGCGTCGGGTCGGGGAGCCCGGACCAGGATCTGGCCGTGGCACGGGCGGCGCTCACCAGCGTCGGCGCGGAGGTCTGACGGCAGAGTTTGGCCGGGCGTGGCGGTGCAGGCCCCCTGCGACCGCCGCTTTTTTTGGAGGGGCATCCCGGTTTTCGTCCGGAGAAGGATGATCTCCTCTCCGGCGTATCGGTGCGCGGGACATCGCGTTGCGTGTGCTTCCGAACCGAGGGGCAACGGGTGCGGATCCTCGGCTGTGGGGGCGTTTCAGGCGAAGGCAATTTGGGTCTTGATGGCGCGGGTCCGGTCGGAGGCGGTCTCGAAGGCCGTGACTGCGTCGGCGAGGGGGAGCGTTCCGGTGATGAGCGGCGCGACGTCGAGGCGGCCGGCCTGCATCATCTCGACGGCGGTGAAGAACTCCTCGTGGAAGCGGAAGGAGCCGCGGAGCTCGAGCTCCTTGGCGGTCATGGCTTGGACCGGCAGGGTCATGTCGCCGCCGAGGCCGAGTTGCAGGATCAGAGCGCCGGGGCGCAGCGCCGGGACGGCCCCGGCGAGGGCTGCGGCGACGCCCGAACACTCGAAGAGGACGTCGAAATGGCCCTTGCCGGTGCTGTAGGGGGCGAGCGCGTCGGGGGTTTCGGCGACGTTGAGCGCGGCGTCGGCGCCTGTCTCGGCCGCTTTGGCGAGCGTGAAGGCGGCGATGTCGGTGGCGACGATCTCGACCGCGCCGGCGGCCCGGGCGACGAGGATTGCGAGCATGCCGATCGGGCCGCATCCGG
>JBCDHQ010000209.1:0-8149 GCA_038749815.1 Pseudomonadota bacterium
GAACCCGAGTGGTGAGAACCTGCTCCACTGGTGGGGAGAAGCCCTTTCAAGCGAGCGAAGAATGGCTGCGCGAGCCGGCCAAACTGGAGCGTTTTGCGGTTCGTCGTGGGACTTGAAGGGTCCGGGGGTGGCGGCCACCGAGCAGTCCGGTTTCTGGGCGGGAACTGAAAGACAGCGACTTTGCCCCGTCGTTTGAGCAGAAGGGCGTGGGCATGCGACTTGGCCTCGATATCGCGGCGCTTAGCACGGGTGATCGGACTGTATTGGTGTCTGGAGACGCTGCTAGGATCCCAGCAATGAAAAAGGCGATAAAATCAGGTATAGATCTGGCGCTTGTTCAGCCTCTGAGCCTGCTTACTGCCTTCATAATACCTTACTTGCTCATCGTGACGCTATTGTAGATGTTAAGTGGCCATGATTTCGAACCAAACGACTACCCGGTGGCGACGGCTGCGGCGGCGGCGTACACGGCGTCTCGGGTGGTGGCGAGGTCGGCCTCGGTGAGGGCGAGGGACGGGTAGAGTTTGCCGGGCGACTTGAAGACGCCGTTGGCTCGGAGGGTGTCGTTCCAGACGGTGCTTCTGTGGGGAACCTGGTGTTTGGCCGTGCGATAGTCGGTGACGGCTGCGTCGCTGAAGTAGATGTCGAAGAGGGTGGGATCGCCGCAGATCTGGGCCGGAATGCCATGGGCGGCGAGGGCGGCCGCCTGCATCTCGATGAGCGACCCACCGATCGTGCGGAGGCGGTCGTACTGGCCCGGGCGGCTGAGGATCTCGAGGGTTTTGAGGCCTGCGGCGGCGGCGACCGGGTTGCCGGAGAGCGTGCCGAGCTGCATCAGCCATTTGTCCGCGCCGACGGCGGTTTTGTCGAAATGGGCCATGATCTCGGCGGAGGCGCCGAGTGCTGCGAGGGGGAAGCCGCCGCCGATCACCTTGCCGAGGGTGCAGATGTCGGGGGTGACGCCGTAGCGCTCCTGCGCGCCGCCATAGGCGAGGCGGAAGCCCGTGACGATCTCGTCGAAGATGAGGAGGAGACCCCGGCGGTCGCAGAGGGCGCGGAGGCCCTCGAGGAAGCCCGGCGCGGGTGGGATGATGCGCTGGAGCGGCTCCACGATGATCCCGGCGATGTCGTCGGTCTCAGCAAGGATCGAGGCGGTTGCCTCGAGGTCGTTGAACGGCGCGACGAGGACGTCTGCGGCCACACCCTCGGGGATGCCGGCGCTGTCGGGGACGGGCGTGGGAAAGTTGACCTGGCGGGCGGGGGCGAGGCTCATCTGTGCCTCGGCGCTCATCCCGTGATAGCCGCCTTCGAATTTGAGGATCTTGGGCTTGCCGGTGTAGGCGCGGGCGAGGCGGATGGCGTACATGTCGGCCTCGCCGCCCGAGGTGACGAAGCGGACCTGCTCGCAGCAGGGGACGGCGGCGGAGATGGCTTCGGCCAGCTCGATCCCGCGGGCGTTGTTGGCAAAGAAGGTCATGCCGTGGGGGAGTTGGTGGAGGACGGCCTCCATGACCTCCGGATGGCCGTGACCGACGAGCATCGGGCCGGAGCCGATGAGGTAGTCGATGTACTCCCTGCCGTCTTCGTCCCAGACCCGGGCGCCCTCGCCCCTGGCGATGACGATCCCGGGGTCGAAATTGCCGAAGCCCGCAGCAGGCAGGACCGCGCCGGCGCGGGCGATCCACTCGGACTGGGTGTGGAGGCGGTTCATGGGCGTGGGTCCGACAATTTAGGGCTGGATGGGACGATCATAGGGCCGATCCGCGCCGGACAGAAGCGCCCAGCGTGTCGTTGGGCGCTTCTGTCCGGGTTTTGGGGCGCGGGGTTTGGCGCTTGGGTCTGGGTTTTGGCCCAGAGCTCGTGCAGCCGGTTTGAGCGGGACTGTGTCGCGGCTCTGTCGGCCGGCTTTTGCGGGTGCCGGGACGCGCATGGTTGCTCAACGCGCCCGGCGATCACGCAGCATTGGGCGGCGGGCATTGGGCGTTGGCCACAGAACCATGTCGGGCGGGCTGAGGGCTGTGGTGTCTGTGATGCCGAGGCCTGGGCCCTCCAGCGAGGGCGCTGGCCGGGGCGGGCGTCCGTCACAGGGCCATGTCCGGTGGCTCGATGGCCGTTGTTTCTCTGAGGGCGAGGCCGGCGGCGTCGCGGGGTGCGATGTGTGTCGGCGCGTCGGGCCTTGGTCGCAGGACCATGTCGGATGGGCCGAGCACTGTGGTGTCTTTGAGGGCGAGGCTTGGGGCGTCGTGGGGTACGATGCGTGTCGGGGCGCCGGGGTTTGGTCACAGGATCACGTCGGGCGGGCCGAGGGCGTCGGCGTCGACTGTGATGCCGAGGCCGGGGGCCTCGGGCGGGGCGATGCGGCCGTCGAGGCGGGTGGGCGCGTTCGGGGCGAGGCGCGGGGCGACATAGCCCGAGAGGTCGCAGACGTTGAGGACGCGGTCGGGCGCCGTGGCGGCGCCGAGATGGAGGAGGGCCGCGGTGGCGATGTCGCTGCCCCAGGTGTCCTCGATGCACATCTTGGCGCCGAGATGCAGGGTGAGGTCGCGCGCCCGGCGGGTGGCGGAGAGGCCGCCGAACTTGGAGAGCTTCATGGCGGCCGCATCGAGGAGGCCGAGGCGATGGGCCTCCAGAAGGCTCTCGGTGTCGTGGACGAGCTCGTCGAGCTTCATCGGCAGGCCTGTCGCGGCGCGGACCCGGGCGCAGTCGGTGAGCGTCGCGCAGGGCTGCTCGAGCATGACGTCGAGATGGGCGACGGCGCGCCCGGTGCGGGTCGCGTCGAGCGCTGTCGCGCCGCAGTTCCAGTCGCCATAGACGATCGGGCCGCGGCCGACGGCCTCGCGCACTTTGATCAGACGCTCGGCGTCGGTCTGCCAGTCGCCGCTGGCGCCGAGCTTGGCCTGGAACTGGGTGATGCCGCGGGACTGGGCGTCGCGGGCGATGCGGGCCATCTCGTCCGGCGCGACGCTGGTGATCGAGTGGTAGAGCGGCAGATCCCGCTGCCGCCGGCCGCCGAGAAGGGCTGTGAGCGGCAGGCCCGCACGCTGCCCGGTGATGTCCCAAAGCGCGATGTCGAGCGCGGACTTGGCATAGCCGTGACCGGGGAGCCAGGCATCCGCGGATGCCATGACGGCCTCCGGCCCGAGGGGGTCGGCGCCGATGAGGATCGGGGCGAGCTCTGCCAGGGCGGGCGCGACGCCGCGGGCATAGGCCGGGAGGTAGTGGGGGATCGGACAGACCTCTCCCCAGCCAGTGACGCCCGTGTCGGTGTCGACGGCGAGGACCACCGTCTCGACGGTGTCGCAGGTCTTGCCCGCGGCCATGTAATAGGTCGTGTGGCTGGTGAGCGGCACATGCCAGAGGCGGAGGCGCTTGATCCCGGGGCGCGTCGCCAGCGCGGGGGCACTGAGGAGGGTGTCGCCGTCCATCAGGCCGGCACCGTGAGCGCGTCGGCGCGGGGTTTCAGGCTCTCGGGATCGTAGGCGGGGGCGCCGAGGACGCGGGCTGGCCGAGGGGTGCCGTGGATGACGACCTCGAGGGCGGTGCCGGGCGCGGCGGCGTCGGGGCGGATGTAGGCGAAGGCGAGGATCTTGCCGACGGTCGGCCCGAAGGCGACCGAGGCGGTGGAGCCGACGACCGCCCCGTCCTGCAGGACGGCCTCGCCGCCATGGCCGTCGATCTCGCCATCGGGCTCGATCTCGAGATAGGCGCAGACCCAGCGACGGGCGGGCGCGAGGGTGCGGTCGCGGCCGAGATAGTCCTTGTCGGTCCGCGCGAAGCGCAGGACATCGGCTTCGGCGACGGTCACTTCGTTGGTGAGCTCGCCCGCGCCTTTGAAGGCCTTTTCCATCCGCATCGCGTTCATGGCAAAGCTGCCATAGTCGGCGATGCCGTGGGCGGTGCCGGCGGACCAGAGGGCCCTGTAGACGTCGGGGCAGGCGGCGTTCTGCATGTGCAGCTCCCACCCGAGCTCGCCCGCGTAGGACATGCGGAGTGCCCAGAGCCTGTGGCCCGCGACGGTGATCTCTTGCGCAGAGAGCCAGCGGAAGGCGGCGTTGTCGAGGCGGGCCTCGGTGGTGGCGGCGAGGACGTCGCGGGCGCGGGGGCCGTTGAGCGCGAGGGCCGACCAGGCTTCGGAGACGGATGTGACGGTGACGTCGGGCGTCGCGTGCCGGGCGAGGTGGTCGAGGAGGCGCTGTTCGAAAAAGGCGGCGCAGACGAGATAGAACCGCTCTGCGCCGAGGCGGACGAGGGTTGTCTCGAGCTCGATCCGACCGCCCTCCGTCAGCATGTGGGTCAGCGTGATGGAGCCCTGTTTCTTCGGCATGCGGTTGGCGGTCAGGCGGTCGAGGAGGGCGTGGGCGCCCGGGCCCTCGACCAGGACTTTGGTGAAGGCGGTGACGTCCATGAGGCCCGCGCGCTCGCGCACGGCGCGGACCTCCTCGGCGACGAGGGTGTCGACCTCGGTGCGGCGGAAGGAATAGTGGTCGCGCTGCGGGATGCCGGCCTTGGCGAACCAGCGCGGGCGCTCAAAGCCGAAGACCTCCTCGTGGACTGCGCCTTTGGCGGCGAGCGTGTCGTGTAGGGGGGAGGGCTTCAGCGGGCGGCCGGCGAGCCGGTTGAAATGCGGGTAGGGGATCTCGTGGCGGAGGGTGTAGTCCTCCTTCGCTTTGACGATCTGCCAGTCCTTGGTGGCGTAGCGGCCGAAGCGGCGGGGGTCGTAGTCCCGCATCGAGATGTCGGCGGCGCCGTGGACCATCCAGCGGGCGAGTTCCCGCGTGAGGCCCGGGCCCCAGCCGATGCCGATCTGCGTGCCGCAACAACACCAGTAGCGCTCCGCCCCCGGGGCCGGTCCGATCAGAGGGTTGCCGTCGGGCGGGTGGCTGATCGCGCCGTGGACATCGCGGGTGATGCCGAGATCGGCGAGAACCGGCATGCGGTTGAGGCTCTCCTCGAGCCAGGGGAGGACGCGGTCGTAGTCGGGGTCGAAGAGCTCGTTCTCGGCCTCCCAGGGGCAGTGATCCTCCCAGACTGTGTTGGGGTTCGTCTTCTCGTAGATGCCGATGAGGCCCCGCTTTTGCTCCATCCGGATGTAGCCCGAGACTTTGCGGTCGTCGCGGATCAGGGGCAGTTCGCGGGGGAGGTCGCGGAAGGCCGGCACCTCTTCGGTGACGAAGTAGTGGTGGGTCATGGAGGTCATCGGGAGCTCGAGCCCCGACCACGCGCCCATCTGGCGGGCATAGGTGCCGCCCGCGTTGACCACATGCTCGCAGAGGATCGAGCCCTGTTCGGTCTCGACCCGCCAGTCGCCGCCTGGCATTTGGCGGATGTCGGTGGCGCGGCAGCGGCGGTGGATGCGCACGCCCCGGGCGCGGGCGCCGGCGGCCATCGCCATGGTCACGTTGGTGGGGTCGACATGGCCGTCATCGGGGGTGTGGAGCGCGCCGAGGACGCCCTCGAGAGTGTAGAACGGGTGCAGCTCCGCGATGCGGGCGGGGGGGACGAGCTCCATCCGGAAGCCGAGGGTCCGGCCCTCGGAGAGGGTGTGGCGGAGCCAGTCCATTTCGTCCTCGGAATAGGCGAGGCGGAACGAGCCGCAGCCATGCCAGGTGACGGCCTGGCCGGTCTCGGCTTCGAGCGCGCCCGAATAGAGGCCGATGTTGTAGTCGACGCATTTGCCGAGGCTGAAGCTGCTCGTCGACTGGGTGATCTGGCCCGCGGCGTGCCAGGTCGAGCCGCTGGTGAGCTCCGCCTTTTCGAGGAGGACGGTCTCCGCCCCCCAGCCCTCATGCGCGAGGTGGTAGGCGAGGCCGACGCCCATGATCCCGCCGCCGACGATGACCACGCGGGCGTGGCTGGGAAGGGCCTTGTCCGACATCGGTGTGCATCCTTGGACGGTGAAACTGCTCGACAGGCTAAGTGTACGCCTGTACCACTGTCAATCATGAACGACACAAACGTATCATCTCACGTTCTCGACCGCCTCGCGCAGGAATGGGACGCGCTGACGCCCGAGGCGCAGAAGGCGGCGCGCTATGTGCTGGAGAACCCCAATGATGTGGGCGTCTCGACGGTGCGCGAGATCGCGGAGGCGGCGAACGTCAAGCCCAACACCTTCGTGCGGATGGCCCGGCAGGTGGGGTTCGAGGGGTATGAGGACTTTCGGGCGCCCTTTCGGGAGGCGATCCGGCAGGGCGCGCTCAGCTTTCCGGATCGCGCGCGGTGGCTTCAGGACATCCGCAAATCGGGGGATCTGGGCGGGCTTTATGCCGATATGGCGGAGGCCGCGCTCCGCAATGTCGAGGAGACCTTCGCCGGGATCGATGCGGAGGCGCTGAAGGCGGCGGCGGAGGCGATCTGGGCCTCGCGCCAAGTGTTCGTCCTGGGGGTGGGCGTCAACAATTTCAACGCGATGAGCTTTGCCTATCTGGCCTCGACCGGCATGAAACAGATCCACGCGATCCCGCGGCCGGGCTCCACTGCGGTGGACGATCTGGCCTGGGCGGATGAGCGGGATGTGGTGATCGCGATGACCTCGCGCCCCTACCGGTCCGAGGTTGTCGAGGCCGTGGAGATCGCGCGGGGCCAGGGGCTGACCTGTGTCGGTGTGTCCGACAGCCCGGCGAGCCCGATCATCCGCGCGGCCGATCATGGGTTTGTCACGGCGCTCGACACGCCGCAGTTCTTCCCCTCCTCCGTCTCGACGATCGCGATCCTCGAGACGCTGCTCAGCTTCGTGATTGCGGTCGCCTCGGATGAGATCGTCGAGCGGGTGGAGACGTTCCACCGCAGGCGGCACCAGCTCGGCCTCTATCAGGAGGATCCGGCGTGACGCCTGTCCGCTCGCTCGCCGCGCGGTACTACACCGATCCGGCGGTCTTTGCGGCGGAGGCCTCGGGCCTTCTGGCGCGGACCTGGCAGTTTGCTTGCCACGCAAGCCAGTTGGAGGCGCCGGGCGACTATGTGGCCTTCGAGATGGCGGGGGAGAGCCTCTTTGCCGTGCGGGGCCGGGACGGCGTGATCCGGACGTTCTACAATGTCTGCCAGCACCGGGCGCATCAGCTTGTGTCGGGCGAGGGGAGCACGCGGGTTCTGGTCTGTCCCTATCATGCCTGGACCTATGAGCTGACCGGGGCGCTCCGGGCGGCGCCCAACGCAAAGGCGGTGCCGGGGTTCGACTCCTCGGAGATCTGCCTGACCGAAGTGCGCACGGAGGTCTTTCTCGGCTTTGTCTTCGTCAATCTCGACCCGGAGGCGGCGCCGATGGAGGCGTGGTTTCCGAACGCGCGGGCGGAGCTCGAGGCGTTCGTGCCGCATTGGGCGGATCTGAAACCGCTCGAGTGGGTGGAGATCGAGGAGGCCTGCAACTGGAAGGTCTCGGTCGAGAATTACTCGGAATGCTACCACTGCAGCCTCAACCACCCGACCTTTGCGACCGGGGTGATCCGGCCCGAGACCTACGACATCCAACCGCAGGGCTATTGCCTCCGCCACCGGACGGAGTGCAACGATCTGAGCCAGATGAGCTATGACATCGAGAGCGGCCACCCGAACAACGACAAGTACTCCTCGTGGTTTCTCTGGCCGATGTTCAGCTTTCAGGTCTATCCGGGCAATCTGCTCAACACCTATCATTGGCGGGCCGTCGACACGGAGCGGGTGGTGGTCTGGCGGGGCTGGTACTCCGTCGGCGGGTATGACGACGAGACGGTGCGGCGGATGGCGAGCCAAGACCGCGCGACCACCGTGGAGGAGGACATCCATCTGGTGGAGAGCGTGCAGCGGGGGCTGAGGTCGCGGGGCTACACGCCGGGGCCGCTGGTCGTCGATCCGAACTGCGGTGTCAATTCGGAGCATTCGGTGATGCATCTCCAGCGCTGGATGCGCGAGGCGATCGGGGAGTGAGCATGGCAGCTTTTGACGAGGATCTCTTTCTCAAAGGGTTGGAGCAGCGGAAGGCGACGCTGGGCGCCGACTATGTTGAGCGGAACCTGGCGGCTGCGGATGAGTTTACGCGTCCCTTTCAGGAGGCGATGACGGCCTGGTGCTGGGGCTTTGGCTGGGGCGATGACGTCATCGATGCCAAGACGCGCAGCATGATGAACCTCGCCATGATTGGCGCGCTCGGCAAGATGCACGAGTGGGAGATCCA
>JBCDHQ010000210.1:0-8133 GCA_038749815.1 Pseudomonadota bacterium
GCCGGGCACGAGCAGAGCCGCCGCCGCCGCCGGCGCTCGTTTTTCAGCCGACCGACACCTGGGCCACGCTTGTCGCTGATGTCGAGGACGGCCCCCTCGACACTCACCTTTAGGGAGTTTGCAATGACCATCCGCCGGCCAAATGCTCTGATTGCGCTCAACTCACGCTTTGACGGACCGGTCGTGGGCTTTCCACAACGGGTGTCTTCGTTCGCACTCCGACTGCCGGGCGACGTCGCCATGCTCCTGGGTGCCGCGCGCGCCCATCGGCTTGGCATCACGGGTCAGGGGATCCGGGTCGCTATGATCGACACGGGCCTCGACGCGAGCCACCCCCACTATGTCGAGTACGGATACCGGGTCAGCGTCGAGCTCGCCCCTGGTGCGGCCGATCCGGAGAAGGACGAGGTCGGCCACGGCACTGCGGAGGCCGCTTGCCTCCTCGCCGTGGCGCCCGATGCCGAGGTCACGATGATCAAAGTCGCCGGCATCAACGAGAGCATGGTGGGCGCGACGCTGCTCGGCGCGCTCGAGCGCGCGAGGGACCTCCAGCCGCACGTCGTCTCGATCTCGGTTGCGCATGACCTGAGGTCCGAGGGCAGCGACAGACCGCTCGACCACCAACTGAGCCTGCCCTCCAATCTTGAGCCTGAGGCCGCCGTGATCCGCGAGATGGTCGCGGCGGGGATCCCGGTTGTCGCCTCGGCCGGCAACGGTCAGGCCGCGTTTCCGGGCATGATGCCTGAGGTCATCTCAGCCGGCGGCGTCTTTGTCAGCTTCAACGGCTCGATGATGGCGTCCGACTATGCAAGCGCCTATGAAAGCCGGGTTTTTCCAGGCAGGCATGTGCCCGACCTCTCCGGCCTCTGTGGTCCCGACAACGCGCTGATTGAGCGGGGCCGCTACATCCTGCTGCCCTGCCCGCCCGGCAGCAAGCTCGACGCAAACGGTGCGGACGGCACGGCGCAGGGTGAGGGCTGGGCGCTGGCGAGCGGCACCTCCGCCGCGGCGCCCCAGATCGCGGGGGCGGTCGCGCTCCTCCTGGCTCGGAAGCCTGATCTGACACCGGCTGCCGTCCGCGACCTTCTGATGTCGACGGCACGACCGGTCACGGCCGGGCGCGGCAACCCAGCCAGCAACGAAGGCACCCCGCTCGAAGCACCTGCAGCAGCGGGCGCCGGCCTTCTCAACGTTTGGGCCGCGCTGCAACAGCTCTAAACCGGACGCCCGCAATCGGGCTCCGTCCCGCCTTTCCACCAGTCTGTCTGAGACACAATAGGCTGGGTTCACGCGCCATTGTGGTGTGTTTGGTGCAGGCGGCAACCCTGCGTGCTCGACTGCCCAAGGACAGGGCGCACCCGCCTCTGAAACATGCCATGCGTCTACGAGACATGGCCACGACATGGCGCCTCGCCGCGAGCGATACCCTTAGTCTCTTGTCGCTATCCTCCACCATGGCGTCGACCAACCTCTGCTCGGCTGGGGGGCTTCGGCTTGACCGTCTGGGCTCACAGCTCCGCCGGGTCGCCGGACCCGACAGAGCTGATCCCGCCGCACATGTCCGCCGCCACACCGCACTCACGCGGTCTCAGGATCGCGGTGATCCGCTCGTGGCCCACCCGTAACGCTCCACTCGGCCCGTCTCCGTCCCTGGGACGGGACCCACCTCAAAGCCGGAGCTGAAGGGGAGCTTCCGCTTGACCTGCGAAAGCACCAACTCAATGTCGGAGCGCATGGACATCGAGGGGAGTTTGCCGAAACGGTGCTGCAGCATCCGCGCTCCCAGTCAAAACCAGAGTTGGGCGGACAGCACCGCGCGGCTTGGTGCGACCGGCGCGGTGCCACGTGGCTGCATCACACATGCGCCTTGCGATAGCTGGCAGGGGTCGTTCCAAGCCATCGCTTGAAGGCACGGGTGAACGAGCTTTGCTCGGAGAACCCCGTCAGAAACGCCACTTCCGCCAGAGAATACTGCTCGTCCCGAAGCAAACCTTCCGCGAGTTCACGGCGTGTCTCCTCGGTCAGCGCCTGGAAGCTCAAGCCCTGCTCCGAGAGGCGGCGATGAAACGAACGGGCGCTCAGGCCAAGGCCCTTTGCAATGTCGGCCATGCGCGGCGTGCCCTCGCTCAGGAATTGCGCAATCGCATCCCGTGCCTCCTTCACCATGGGAGACGGCGTCCTGACCCTGGCAAGCTCGCTGTCGAGATCCGACATCAGGTATCTTGAGATCCCCTCATCCCCGAGGATGTTTGCCCGCTCCATGGCGTCCTTCGAGATGAGAACTGCGTCGAGATCGGAGCTGAACGTGACCGGGCACCCGAACCAGGCCTCGTGGAAGTCCTTCACTTTGGGGCCCTTGTGCCGAACAAACACCTCGACAGGACTGAAGGGGACGGGGCTGACCTGTCGCGACAAGGACACCGCACTCGCAAGGGTCGCCTCATTCGAGAGGCGCAGGCCGAGCCGCCTTTCCCCCTCTCTGTGCAGGATGAAGAGCGTCCCACGCGGGTGGTCGCGGAGCTCATACGTGACGACGCCGGTCCATATCCGGGCATAGCGTTCGATCCGAGCGCAGGACGCCCCCAGCGTCGGGGCCGCCTTCCACGCGAGGCCGAGCGCGCCGTATTCATCGCACCGCATCGACGCACCGACATGGACCGGAAGCTCGGACACGTCGATCTGCTCGGCCATCGCTTCGAGCATCTCGTAGTAGGTCGTGGCCGGGATCATCACTTTCGGATCCCACGGCGCATCCGGATCGATGCCCGCGCGCGTCAGCGTCGTCCTTTGGTCGATGTCGGACCCCGCGGCGGCAACCATCTTCCGTGCGAAGAGCGAGGTTACATAGGCCATAGCCAAGGCCTGTGCGTTGGTCGGACAAAGCGCATGTCAATTCATAACGTCCGCAATCGCGGCTGTCACAGGCCGGAGTTGGCAGGCTCGGTCAAAAACCACGCAGCTGCGGTCAATACTCCGGGCGCGCCGACCGTCTACCCCTTGGGCATCGCACTCACCAAGGAGGAAACCCATGCACACTCAACCCATCCTCGTCGTTGGCGCCACCGGCAAAACCGGCCTGCGCGTCGCCTCGAAACTCGAAGAGAAGGGCGTGGCCGTGCGGCGCGGCTCGCGTGGCTCGGACACACCGTTCGACTGGGAGGTGCCGGCAACCTGGGCACCGGCGCTCAGCGGTGTGGCGCAGGCCTATGTCACCTACTTCCCGGATCTTGCCTTCCCGGGCGCTGTCGAGAAACTCCAGGCCTTCACGAAAGTGGCCGCGGCAAGCGGGTTGGAGCACATCGTGCTTCTGTCCGGGCGCGGAGAACACCATGCGCGCCTGGGCGAAGAGGTTGTGCGGAGCTCCGGCATCCCGTTCACGCTCGTCCGGTCGGCCTGGTTTGCGCAGAACTTCAGCGAGGGCTACTTGCGTGACCCCATCCTGGCAGGCGTTTTGCCCATGCCGGGCGGCGACATCGCCGAGCCGATCATCGACATCGACGATATCGCTGACGTCGTGGTCGCGGCGCTCACCGAAGACGGGCATGTCGGCGAACTCTACGAAGTCACCGGACCGGAGCTGATGACGTTCGCCGAGATGGCTCGGATCCTGTCGAGCGCCGCGGGTCGTCCGATCCAGCACCTCCCCATCACCTTCGAGGACTTTCACGCAAATGTCGCGGCCGCCGGAGGTGATTTCGTTGCCGATGTCTTCACCGCTATTGCGCGGGAGACGCTCGACGGACGGAACGCGCATCTGAACGATGGTGTGGAGCGCGCACTCGGCCGACAGCCGCGCGCCTTTGCGGACTTTGCTGCCGCTGCATCGTCTCGCGGCGCATGGAGCGCCGCCGCCTGATGGCACGGCATGGTCAAAAGGAGTCCCCAATGCCACTCACGCTCGTCGAAAAATTCGCGCTCGGCATCGCCGGCGTGACATCGGTCGGCATCGCCAGCTTCATCCTGGCTGCACCGCACGCCTTCTTCGCCAGCTACGGCATCACGCTTGGCACCGATGCCAGCCTGCTGAGCGAGTTGCGGGCACCTGCGGCGGGCCTTGTCGCGCTCGGTGCCCTGATGCTCGCCGGATTATGGCGCGCATCGATCGCTCAAGTCTCCAAGGCCGCGGCACTGACCGTGTTCCTCGCATTCCCCGCGGGTCGCATCATTGGTTTGGCCGTCGACGGGTGGCCGTCAGGTCCAATCCTCGGAGCCTTGGCGTTCGAGCTCTCCGTCGCGGCGTTCTGCGTCCTGGTCTTCAGCCGCAGTTTCGAACCGGAACGCGCCCCACTCACCGGCAGCGGTGCCGGGCACTGACCCACTTGGGGGGCGTGCGACGCGCGCGCCCCCATCGCAATCCACAGAGGAGAGACACCATGTCAGTCTTCATGATCATTTTGCTCCAGCTTTCCGTCCTCGCCTACGCACTCGTCGGTGGCGTTTTCCTGGCCTTCTCCGACTTCATCATGCGCTCACTGGCTCGCACCGGCGGAACAGGCGGCGTCGAGGCCATGCAGGCTATCAACCGCGAGGTCTTTCGCTGGGTTTTCATGGCCCTGTTTCTCGGCATGGCAGCCGTGTCGGCCTTCATCGTGGTCTACAGTGCGATGAACCTGAGCGGCGGGCCGGGAACGCTCATTCTCTTTGGCGCGCTGGTCTATCTTGTCGGATGTTCCGCCGTCACCGTGGTCTTCAATGTGCCGATGAATGAGGCGCTCGACGGTATGGAGGTGTCATCCGAGGCCACCCGCGCCTACTGGACCGACACCTACCTCCCCCGCTGGACCCTGTGGAACACAGTGCGCGCAATCGCCTGTACCGCGGCCGCCGCAATGGTCCTGTTCGGGCTCATCTGGCTACCCCAGTCGCACGCCAGTCTCGTCTCAACTCCCTGACCCGACACCCATTTCCCCCGGAAGGGAGAAGGCCAAGTCCGTCCCAAACAAGGACGCGGATTGCCCGGTGTGACAAGGTCCAGATCATCGCGATCCTGAAGCACCAAGAGAATGGCGTGGCAACTGCAGACAGGTGTCGGGAGCATGAGATCACCTCGGCGACACTCCACAAAGGCGACGTTCATCGGTCTCGACGCGTTGCATGCCCGCAAGCCAAGGGCCTTTTGGGTCGAGATCGCGAAGCTGAGGTGGCTCACCGAACAGACGACGGACAAAGCTGTGTTGACGGATGTCGCCCCGCATCAAGCGTTGGTTCACACTAACTCGGAGCACGAGGTAGGTCAGCGGCAGGCGTGTTCGGCTCTTGGTTTTGACCGTTCCTGCCTGCGGTGTCTCGGCGATGCGGATCTGCGCAAAGTGATGAAGGCCATCGGTTCGGCTATCGGCGCGTGCAGGTCTTGATTGCAAGGCAGGTCTGGCAGGGGCACCCGAAGAAGCTGCGGTGCCTCGGTCGCAAAGAAGAACTGCAAGTACGCGAGCGTCGAGGTAGCAAGCGAGCCCTAGCCGTTCGGTTTCTAGTTTCGCCGGATGAATAGTACCTGTTGGGCCCACCTACAGCTGTTTTGTGAGGTCTCTAGAATCTTATTGTCAGATGACAGTCGAGTATTGACAGTCAAAAGGCACCTTAAGGTCGAAAGGACCGAATGGCGGCATCCATATTTTCCTTATCCACACTTGCAACAACAACAATGTTCTTGGCAAAAAGTGTGTCGCCAATTTATTCACAGATTTTCGTATCCTGTTGTAACCTGTGTTTATCATAAAAATTTACATCTATCAAATTACCATCAACGACTGCCTGAGTCTGAAAGTGGCCCTTATAATAAAGCTCCCACGCGTACTCTTCAAAGCGATCGGGATAGATTACATAGTTCAAATCTCTTTTTCCTAAATATGATAATCTGACAGTCAGCAGTGAATTGCTCGTGAGTTAAGTTTGAGCCGGGCCTTGGGCGACATCGCCGCAAGTGAGCGTGCCGCTGCTGCGGCGATCGTGACCCTTATCCGACTAACTCCAGCTTTTTGTCATTAGGTGGGTGGACTGCCCCAATTAGTTATCCATCTTTTTAATGCATAACCGGCCGCTGGTCGACTGGGATGAATGCCTCGGTGGCCGGTAGCGGAGGGCGCCATGCGGGCGGACGGTGCTGGTGTGGCGTCTCCCCCGATCAGGATCTGGGCTTCGCGGAGCGAACAGAAGTGACCTGAGCCCCTGGATCTCCTGCAAACCAAAGTTGGTTCCGTCCATGCAGAGGAGGCTATCGCCGTTCAGCGAAGAACAGATCATCGCGATCCCGAAGGCGCAGGAGAGTGGTGTTTCGACGGCGGATGTCCGTCGCAAGCACGGGTCGGCGATCTTTATACAAGTGGACGGCCGAGTTTGGCGGGCTCGAGGTGTCTGATGTGCGGACGCTCAAGGCGCTCGAGGACGGGAACAAAGCGGCTCCTCGCCCATGCAATGCTCGACAATGCTATGCTCAAGGGCGTGGCGCGAGAGAATGGTGACGCCAGGAGCCGGGCGAACAGCCGTTGCCCATCTCTCAGAAACGCATGGGGTGTCCAATTAACCTTCTTGACTGACGCATGAGATGACGGCCTCGATGGGCCGTCTGCCCTGGTTGCGGTAGCCCAGATGCGGGCGCTCGGTGTTGTACTGGACGAGCCAGGCGTCGAGGTCGGTCTGTAGCGCTTCGACCGTCTCATAAAATTTCTCGCGCATCTTCACCCGGAAGAACTCGTCGAGGACCGTGCTGTTGAAGCGCTCGACAAAGCCGTTGGTCTTCGGGGATTTCACCTTGGTCCGGCGGTGCTCGATGCCGTTGAAGTCGAGGTAGAGCTCGTAGGGATGCCGGTCCGTCCCGCAGAACTCGCGGCCATTGTCGGTGAGCACCGCTTTCACCGGCAGGTCGAGGTTGCGGTAGAAGGGAAGCACGTCATTGTGGAGCACCGCCACCGCCGCCTCTGGCTGCTTGGAGACGTGTGAGGCAAGCCGAAGGCGTAGGAGCCGTAGGTGTCGACGACCGCGTGCAGGTAGACCTTGCCCACGCCCTTCAGGGAGCCGACGAAGAAAGTGTCGGCTGACAAGAGCTCGCCCGGAGCGCCTGACTCCACGTGCCTTTCCCGGAAGCAGGGGTTCAGCTTCTCCAGGAACGCGGCCTGCTCGGCAGTGATCTCAATGGCTTTCTCAGCGTTCTGGCTCTCCAGCGCCAGCCAGCGGTCGATCTTGGTACCGAGACCGTCGCCATTGTCGCTCGGACCAATGGCGCTCTCAATGGCGACCGTGAAGGATCTTCTGGATCGTGATCGACGACACGCGCGTCCCCTCCAGCGCTAGAATCGCCTCGTGACGATTGCAACCATAGGCCGGGTGCTCAAGCGCCAACGCCTTGATCCGCTCCACCACCTCGGGTGGCATTCGCCATTGTCACTCGGACCGTCGCCATCGGGCCTCGGACCGGTGGCGCCACGCGATGGCGACCGTTCCAATGGCTCATTCTGCGGATGGCTCTTGTGGATCGGCGGAAGGTCCTTCAGGCCCTCGAAGCCTTGGGTCTGAAACCGACGCTTCCACTCGTAGAACCTGATCCCCGCTGGCGGCACGCTTCAGCCACGTTGCCAAGCTCTCTGGCCAGTTCCAGAACACTCAAACGCTGCTGAGCAAGCTTCGTCGCCGCATCACGCGGCACCGCCTTCTTTGCAGTAGATGATCGGCCCATAGGGCTTTCCTCCTTCCCCAAAAAGCACGGAAAGAAGGTTAAGTGGACACATGAGGTGAGCCGGCGCAGAGCGCGCGATTAGAGCCGTCGCGGCGACGACGCGGAACAGCGCACCCAGATCCCGGTGGGCGCGGTCGACCGCCGGCGCTCTGGCCATCGGCGCGTCCATGTCCTCTTGAAGCGCCAGGGCGTCGAGGTGAACCATAAGACGCTTCGGCGGAGCTAGCCGAGGAGACGTTGCAGGTGAAGCGCAGGGGCGGCAGAGTGCGCGCCCTCGGCACGCGCAGGCCGGTCGATCTTCCGGACGGGCCGAACCGGTGCCGGAGGCTCGATTTCGTCTCCGACGCAGTCACCAAGTGCCGGCGGTTCCGTCTGCTGGCGGCCGTGGACGATGGCACCTGGGAGGGCCTGGCGCTTGTGCCAGACACATCCCTATCCGGGATGCGTGTCGCCCGAGAACCTGA
>JBCDHQ010000211.1:0-8122 GCA_038749815.1 Pseudomonadota bacterium
AGGAGCGGCACGCCGTAGGCGACGATCGCCGCCGCATCCTCGTTCTCGGCGTCGAGGAAAAGCCTGATCAAGGGCTCCGGCACCGCCCAGAAGATGACAGCCGCGATGACCGCCACGCCGAGCGCAAGCGCGTTGACGGTGATCGCCGCGCGGTAGAGCCCCTCCGCGTCGCGCCGCCCGAGCGCTCGCCCCGCACGCACTGTGGCGGCACTCGAGAGGCCCATCGGGATCATGAAGATCACCGAGACCACCTGGAGCGAGATGCCATGCGCCGCGAGCGGCACTGTCCCGATCCACCCGATCATAACGGAGGTCGCCGCAAAGAGCCCGACCTCCGCCAGAAGCGTCGCGCTGATCCCGGACCCCAGCGCGAAAATCTGGCCGAGCATCGGCCAGTCCGGCCGCCAGATCCGCTGAAAGAGCGCATAGGACCGGATCACCTTGGACCGATGACAGTAGAGAACCAGAAGCGCGAGGGTCAGCACCTGGCTTGACACCGAGGCGACGGCAGCCCCTCGAATGCCCATCTCGGGCGCACCGAGCGAGCCGTAGATCAGAAGCCAGTTGAGGCCGGCGTTGAGGGGCACGGCCGCGACCGTCGCCCAAAACACGACACCGGCATCCTCGAGCGCGGACAGAAAGCCGCGAAACACCAGCACGAGACCAAAGGCGAAAAGCCCCCACATCGCGATCCGCAGGTAGTCCTGAGCCATGACCGCAAGGTTGGGCTGCTGGTCGATGGCGAGCAGGACCGCCTCCGCCGACCAGAGGACCGGAGCGAGGCACGCGGCAACGAGCGTCACGGCCCAGGCGCCCATCCGCGCCGCGCGGCGCACGCCCCGTGGATATTCGGCCGAGGCCGCCGCAGCCGCAATCGGCACCAGAGCGTGGGCAAACCCCGAGGTAATGATGAAGGCGACGAAGAAAAGCTGAGTCGCCAGAACGGCGGCCGCCAGGTCCTCCGCGCCGAGGCGGCCGATCATCAATGTGTCGGTGACCTGGATCGCCATCTGGGCCAATTGCACGCCGATGAGCGGCAGGCCAAGCGCAACGGTGGCACGGATATGGGCGGCCCAGCTGGTTGCGGGCGGCGGATACGTGACGGCCTCAGTCATCGAGCCTCCTCGCTCGGCGACCCCGCCGTCCGCGCTGGAGGATGGGGTGGGCCTCCGGGCGCCGGGGCGCCCGGAGCGTCTCGCGTGAGGTTACGCTTCGCCGGCGAGCATCTCTTCTGCTTCGGCGAAATAGGCTTCGTAGCGTGCCTTCGCCTTGCCGCGCTGGCGGACGCCGCGCGCGTCTTCGAAATTGACCATCGCATCGCCGACCAGAATCAGGCCGACCATGCCAACTGTCTGATGCGGCGTGCAGAAATAGCCGTATGTGCCATCCGCGGTCAGCGTGATCTCGAAGTCGTCGTTGATCTTCGACTTCCAGGTCTCCCCTCCGTCGGGAACCATGTCGTCGTGAGTGGTCGCGTTGTGGCCCTTATCGACCGAGATAAACTTGATCGTGTCACCCACATTTGCGCGGACAACGGCCGGGTAGAACACCTGACGCTCACGCTTCTCTTCCGGGTGCACGTTCAGCATCTGCACTTCGATGGTCTTTGCTTCAGCGCGCGCGGTGCCAGCGGCAGCGGTCACAGCGGCAGCGCCCATGAGTGCGAGATTCTCGCGACGGGTCAGTTTCATGATGCATCTCCCTTGGAGTTGTAGTTCGCGCGTGTAGCTAGCGGATTGGCGGGCGAAATCGAATGCATTTTCGGTGATCTTTTAGTCAATAACCGGTTACGCGACGCTTTGTTGCAGGCGCATATCAAGCGACCGCGCGCGCAAGGGCACACTGTTTCCAGAGTTCGCTGAGCGAGAAGACGAGGTGATCGATGTCGTCATCGGTGTGCATCGGCCCGGGCGTAAAGCGCAGCCGTTCCGTCCCTTTCGGCACTGTCGGATAGTTGATCGGCTGAACGTAGACCCCGTAATCGTCAAGAAGGATGTCCGAAATCATTTTGCATTTGACCGGATCCTTCACCATGACCGGCACGATGTGACTGTCATTCGGCAGATGCGGGATCCCAATAGCGTCGAGGCGCGCCCTGAGCTTTGCCACCTGGCGCCGCTGCGCCATCCGCTCGAGCGAGGACGCCTTTAAGTGCCGGATCGACGTGAGGGCGGCCTCAGCGATTGCCGGCGGCAGGGCCGTGGTGAAAATAAAGCCGCTCGCAAAGGACCGGATGAAGTCGCAGAGCGCCACAGATCCGGTCACATAGCCGCCCATGACGCCGAAGGCTTTGCCGAGCGTCCCCTCGATCAGGGTAATGCGGTCCATCAACCCGTCGCGCTCGGCCACGCCGCCGCCGCGGGGGCCGTACATGCCAACGGCATGCACTTCGTCGAGATAGGTCATCGCGCCGAATTCTTCGGCCGCGTCGCAGATCTCGGCAATCGGGGCGATGTCGCCGTCCATCGAGTAGACGCTCTCGAATGCGACAATCTTGGTGGCCTCCGGCGGACAGGCGGCCAGCTGCTCGCGGAGGTGGTCGACATCATTGTGGCGCCAGATCTTCTTGGCGCATTTTGAGTGGCGGATCCCCTCAATCATGGAGGCGTGGTTGGACGCATCCGACAGGATCACGGCATTCGGCAGCCGTGAGCCCAGCGTCGAGAGCGATGCCCAGTTCGACACATATCCCGACGTGAAGAGCAGCGCCGCCTCCTTGCCGTGGAGATCGGCCAGCTCCGCTTCGAGGCGGACATGGGCGTGGTTGGTGCCCGAGATGTTGCGCGTGCCCCCGGCGCCGGCCCCGCATTTGTCGATCGCCCCGTGCATGGCCGCCAACACATCCGGATGCTGGCCCATGCAGAGATAGTCGTTCGAACACCAGACGGTGACCTCGCACTTGCCGTTCTCGTGGTGCCTCAGCGCACGCGGATAGGCCCCTCGGTGGCGCTCAAGCTCCGCAAACACGCGGTAGTTTCCTTCGGCGCGCAGGGCATCGAGTTCGGCGGTGAAGAGCGCGTCAAAATCCATGGCGTCGTTGCTTTCTGCTAGGCGGTTGCGCGTTAGATATGCCCCGTCCGGGCGAGGGCAGGATCCAGCGCCAAAGCGCCGCATCCGGGATCGGGAGCACCATCATCCAGTGCTCAAAAAGGGCCAAGGCGGTCAGCGTGGCCAAGAGGATGTACCCGGTCTCCGCGCCGGAGCCCGCCTCTGCGGTCCAGGCCCGCTCCGCAAACGCGCCGGTGGCGAGGGTCAGGAACGTCACCGACCACGGGAAGAAGGCATTCATCGGTCCATGGCGGAAATGCGTTGTCAGATGGCGTACAGGTGCTGGCAGGAACTCGTCATTGATGTTTGGCACACCGAAATGGACATTTAGTTTCGCGCAGATGCGCGCGACAAAAAGGACCATAAACGTCATGAGCGCAAGGCGGTTTTCGGCGCCAATGGACGCAAGCGCGAGGAGGGTGGCACAGATGACGAGTGCGATCTCGCTGTACTGAATGGCGGCGAACGCGCGCTGGAACCGCTCCCTCGGCGCGAGATCCGGGTGACCCGGCAGCGTCTCGGCACCGGTGATCACGCCGGCGAGGAACGCCATCTCGAACCACCCCCAGATGCAGAGCGCAGACACAAAGGCCGCATAGGCCCCAAACACCGACGTGTCGCCGAGGGTCACCACACCGCCCGCCACACCGAGCGATAGGAGCGGCACGGAGAGGATCACGGCACGTCGGCAACCCTCAACGTCCCTCCGACGCGCCACGGCAAAGAGGATCGCACCGGTGAAGAACCACCAGAGGAAAAGCGCCGCAGAGATCGCCACGAGCGTCATGCGCCCCTCCGTCGAAGGGACGCATGGTTGATATGCGGGGATGCCCCCATCAGTAGGCCGGCACCAAGCGGCTCGAGGCCGGGGGCGTGTTGCGCTTGACGGGCAGCAGGTAGAGCTGTGCGAACGTCGCGGCCGCGCGCGTCATCGCCCACGCATTGCCAACCCGGCCGGCGAGGCCGCCGCGGGCCTTGGCTGCGTCCGCCTCGCCAAAGATCCGCTCCATCCGCCGGAGAAGCAGCAGCCAGCGCGGGTGATCGATGTCGAGCTCCACCGGGAAAATCTGGCGCGCAATGGTTGACGTTTTGCGGAAGACCTCCTGGTCGTACCACTCAATGTCGACGCCGAGCGCCTCATGGAACTTCGGCCGCGCGTGGTCCCGCACAAACATCGTCGCATAAACGGCGACTAGAAAGAACCGGATCCAGAGGATGTTGACCCCCGACGTAAGCTTCGGATCGGTGCGCATCAGAAGAGCAAACGCCTCGCCATGGCTAAACTCATCATTGCACCACTGCTCAAACCACTTGAAAATCGGGTGAAACCGGTGATCGGGATTGGCCTCGAGGTGGCGGAAGATCGTGATGTAGCGCGCATACCCGATCTTTTCAGAGAGATACGTCGCGTAATAGATGAACTTTGGTCGGAAGAAGGTGTATTTCTTGGTTTTGGTCAGAAAACCAAGATTGACGCCGATGCCCGCTTCTTTGAGCGCGTCGTTGATAAAGCCCGCATGGCGGGCCTCGTCACGGCTCATGTAAGAGAAGAGCTCACAGATGTCTTGGTTCGACCCGCGCCGCTTCATCTCCTTGTAGAGGACACAACCCGAGAACTCCGCCGTCAGCGAGGAGACGAGGAAGTCCACGAGCTCCTTTTTCAACTCGGGATCCATCGCGTCAAAGTCGACATCGTCCCAGTCCGCCGTCTTCTTGAAGTGGCGCTTGTTGGGGTCGGCCTTCATCTGCGCAAGAAGCGCGTCCCACTCCTCCCGAACGGATGACACGTCGATGGCGTCCATCTCGTCGAAATCGGTCGTGTAGAACCGCGGATTGAGGAGGGTCGTCTCCTCCGCCATCGCCTGGGTGTCGGCGGACGTGATCTCGGCAGCGATTTCCGCGCCGGTTTCGTTGATGTCGTGGTGCGCGTTCACAGCCGAACCTCCTCGGAGAAGGAGAACTCGCAAAGTTCCATGAACTCGAGATCGCCGGTCATCCGGGTCCAGGCCCGCTCAAGCGCGGAGGCGCGGGTGATCGTCGCCGTCCGGTCCTCGGAGATGACCTCGCCATAGGCGGCCATGATCGGGGCGCCATGGACCAAAACCTCATCCCCTGGATGGATCACGGCGCCGTTGTTGAAGCGGACATGCGCGTGCAGGCTCTCGAAGCGGTGACTGACCTCGACAGTGCAGGGCGCTTCCTCCTGTTTCCTCCGAAACATCTCTCTCTCCTCTCTGCCGCGCGGGTCCGGGATCACTCGAGCAGGTCGCTCCAGTGCCGCGCGTTGTCCTGACCGAATCCGATCAAGCTGATCTTCCAGCCGGTCGCGTCATCCCGAAGGCCTATGCGGCCGTCGGCAAAGCGGATGAGAGCGACCGGCGGGTTCCCGGTGATGCGATGCGTATGCCGCTCAAACTCGAGCGCGGTTCGGACGACGGTGATAAAGCCGCGCTCGCCCGAGGGGTGATCGAAAAGAACACTGCCATCCATATCAAGCACTTTCGTGCCGCCATCGTCGCGCGCGTTGATCTGGATCATGCGGCTTTCAACAACGGGTGCCGTGTGGTTCTGGGCCACGGGTTCCCGCCCGGTGACGACGGCGAAGACGACGATTGCAAAGGAGGCCGCGACGAGAGCGCCCATGGCCCGCAAAAGGACGCGCGGGATCAGCAACTCATCGTCGGAGCGGAGGCGGGGCGTTGTGTCGGTCATCGGGCTCACTCCGCAGCGACTGCGGCGGGCGCGGCGGCACTCCGCTCCGGCTCAAGTTCTGAGGTGATGGCCGCGACACGCTGCTCGGCGGCGCGGCCGAGGATCTCGGCCACGCGGCGGGCGTCTGGGATCGCGCGCAGGGTCGGCTGCGTCGGGTTCATCACCCAGGGTTTCACATGCGGCCAGAGCACGAGATAGGAAAAGCGGGTGGAGCCTTTGAGATCGAGATAAATCGACCCGGTTCCGTCCCGTTCCATCGCGAGATCCGCCTTCGCGATCCAACGATAGGGCAGGTTCAGCGTGATCGTCAGCGCCGCCCCCACCCGCATCGCCACACGGTGCGTGGTCAGCGTGTAGACCGTCGTCCGCGCAAAAACGACCGCCATCGAGAGCAGGATCAGCGTCGCCAGGACGCCGAGCATGATGTACCAACTCGCGGCCCAAAGCCCGGCCTCCTGTCCATGCTCGAGCCCGATGGCCGCACCCCGCCAGACCGCGAGGAGCGCAAAATACCCCGCCACCAGGCGCACGCTCATGGACGCGCGCGCGAGCGGCCAAACCGCAGGGCGGCCTTGCCAGAGGATGTGCTCCCCTTCCGGCAAGGCCTCCGGCAATCCGCGGACCGGCTCGACCTGGAACTCGTCTTGTGCCATCGGCTCTCTCCTAGGCGGGGGTCAGTGGTCAGCCGGCGTAGAGTTGGCCGCCGGCGATGTAGGCCGAGATTTTCTCTTCCTCGAGGAGGGTCACTTCGCTGTCCGACTTCGTGGTCGGGATGCCTGCGAAGTAATCCTTGGTCAGGTTGCGCACGACGACGCCCTTGCCGGTCACGCGTGCCATAGTCATTGGCACGAGACGCTTGCCGCCTTCGGTCAGCTCCATCTCGAGGTAGCGGACCAGAAACTCCGGCTTGTCGAGCCACATGTCCGAGATCTTGCCGACCACGGCACCGTCCCGACCCATAACGTCGAGACCACGGGGGTCGCGCCCGGCCGCGTGGAAGTAGTCGGGATGCGCCCGCATCGGGCCGATCTTCGGATGACCGTGACCGTCGAGCTCCGGCCAATCCTGGCGCGCCGCCCAGGACGCGGGACCGACACCGTCCTTCATGGGGTCACCGGTCGGGCGAAACGGATAGCCGGCCGACGGCATGACCCGCTCCAGCGCGAGCTCGCGCGTCTCGGCGCGGTCGGCGGGCACGGTGACCTCACCCCGACCATGGGGCAGTTTGAACGTCTTCTCATCGGGCACCGGATAGGGGCCCTGGTTGGTCGACGCGTTGCCGTCATCGTCGACGAGGGGATACCCCTCGCGCATGTTCTCGCGCTGCAGATAGATGATCAGGCCCGCGAAGAAGACCCAGAAGAGATACAGGGTCAGCTGAGCCAGATCGAAGTTGCCGAAGAACGGTTCCATGGGCAAGTCCTCCTTTCAGGACGGGAATTCGGCGAGGCCAAAGGGCGCCTCGGACTGTGTTGGGCGGACGAAACGAACAAGCGGACCGATCGCGACGAGGGTCGCAAAAAGAAGGGCGATCTCAAGGTGATAGACGACGGTGTACCCGACATAAGGCGTGTCGAAAGCGGGCCCGAGGAGGTGGGTCTCACCGATCCGTTCGACCCCGTCGCGGAGGGCACCGCCGAGCGCGATGCCGATCCCAGCCGCGGTCGCCTGTGCAGCCCCCCACGCGCCGAGCGCAAGCCCGGCGCCGGCCCCGGTTGCCCGCGACATCGCCATGGCAGCCGTCAGCGTCGCGACAGCGAAGAGCCCGGCGCCGTAGCCGATCAGCGCCGCGCCGAGGTAGAAGAGGACTGGCAGCTCAAAGGGTGCCGAGAAAATCACCAGTGAGAACGCCACAACACCCACCATCGCCGCCTGAGCGGCAAGGCGCACGGGGTCGTGGGCCCGCGCGAGCGCGCGCGCGGCAAGCGCAAAGCCCGTGAGCGCGCCGGCAGCCCAGATCGCCGTAACCAGTGTCGTGGCCGAGACGGAAAGCCCGAGGATCTCACCGCCATAGGGCTCGAGCAGAACATCTTGCATCGAAAAGGCCGCGGTCCCGATCGCGACCACCGCAAGCAGCCTGCCCGCCTGCCCCCCCGCGAGATAGTCGGCCCAGGCGAGGCGGAAGCTCGGCTGTGGCGCCGAACGCTCCTCCCGGCTCATCGGCGCGAGGCTCTCCTGCTTCCAGACTGCGATGAGGTTGAGGACCAGCGTCACCACAGCGGCGCCCTGGACGACCTGGATCAGACGGAGCTTTGAGAAATCCGCAAGCAACCAGCCCAGGATCAGCGCCGAGATCCCCATGCCGATGAGGAACATGACATAGAGAAGCGCGACAACCCGCGGCCGGCTCTCGTCATCGGCC
>JBCDHQ010000212.1:0-8036 GCA_038749815.1 Pseudomonadota bacterium
AGAGACAACGAAAAAACGACGCGTCAATCCAACGACGCAACCGCCCCCGAAACCTCCGTAAAACCAACCCGCTCAGGTCAGTGGCGTGGGTGATACAAAACACAGATCAGACGCGCAAGGGCGAAATGCGGCCCATGACAGTTTTTTAGCGGTGCGCGGCAGGTGACGTTGCGACAGACCTCGCGTATCCCTCCGGCAGATACAGAGGGAGGCGCAGTATGGCTCCGAAATTCGGAACGAGCGGGCTTCGAGGCCTCGTTGTCGAGCTGAACGATGACATTGTGGCAGGTTATGTCGCAGCGTTTCTCGAGGGCTCAGACACCAATGGGACTGTTTTGATCGGACGCGATCTTCGCAGTTCGTCTGAGCGGATCGGGCGCGCGGTGGCGGGCGCCGTTGCGGCGGGCGGACATACACCTCTGGACTGCGGCGTGCTGCCGACCCCTGCCCTCGCGCTGGCCGCGATGGAGCGGAGCACGGCAGCCGTGATGGTGACCGGCAGCCACATCCCGGACGACCGCAACGGGCTGAAGTTCTACTCAGGCAGCGGTGAGATCACGAAGGCGGACGAAACGGCGATTGCCGGGCGAGTGACGCCCCTTTCAGTGACCCCGGTGGCCGGAAGGCCCGATGCAGCTGCGCGCGAGGCCTATGTCGACCGCTACATAAAGGCGTTTCGGCCCGAGACGCTCCAGGGGCTTCGGATCGGCGTCTATGAGCACTCCTCCGCGGCGCGGGACATTCTGGGTGACGTGCTGCGGAAACTCGGGGCCGAGGCGGTGGCGCTGGGGCGGGCGGATGCGTTTGTTCCGGTCGACACCGAAGCGCTGTCGGGTGAGATGCGGTCGGGTTTGGCCGGTTGGGCGCGGGAACACGGGCTCGACGCCATCGTCTCAACCGATGGCGATGCGGATCGCCCAATGCTCGCTGATGCCGAGGGGCGTGTGATCCCCGGTGACCGGCTCGGCCCTCTTACAGCGCGCTGGGCGGGGGCCGAGACTGTCGTCACGCCCGTGTCCTCGAACACGCTGGTCGACGCGATGGGGGAGTTTGCTGTCATCCGAACCCGGATCGGATCACCCTTTGTTATTGCCGGCATGGGCGAGGCCGACGGGCGGACGGTCGGCTACGAGGCGAATGGCGGCCTTCTCCTCGGGTTTGAGGGGCCGGGCAGCCTCGCGCCTTTGCCGACGCGCGACGCGCTCTTGCCGATCCTGGCGCCGCTCACCCTCGCAGTTGAGGGCGGGGTCAGCGTCGCTGACCTCGCAGCCGGTTTGCCCCCACGCTTTACAGCCGCGGACCGGCTGACGGACATCCCGCGGGAGCGGGCGCTCGCCCTCGTTGATGCGCTCGAGAGCGACGATGAACTCGCGGCGCGGATCTACCCGAACCTCGGAGCCCCGGTGGCGATCGACCGAACCGACGGGCGGCGGGCGCACTTCGCGGACGGGCGGATTGTACACCTCCGCCCCTCAGGTAATGCGCCTGAGTTCCGCGTCTATACTGAGGCCGAGAGCGAGGCGCGCGCCGGCGAGACACTCACCGCCACTCTCACGGCGCTCAATGCGGCGCTGCGCGACTAGCCGATCTTGTCTTGCGTCTTGGTCTCGAAATCGGAGGCGTCGTGACGCTCATGGAGCTGCGTCTCGGGCTCGCCCGCCGTCCGATTGACCATGCGGCCTCGTTTGACGGCCGGGCGCGCGTCGATCTTTTCGGCCCATCGCACGACATTGGTGTAGCTCGCCACATCAAGAAACGTCGCGGCCCCATACTGGCGACCGAGCGCCAGCTGCCCGTACCAGGGCCAGATCGCCATGTCTGCGATGCCATAATCGTCGCCTGCGATGTACGCGCTCTCCCCGAGACGTTTGTCGAGGACGTCGAGCTGGCGCTTCGCCTCCATCGCGTATCGGTCGATCGGGTACTGCATCTTGTAAGGGGCATAGGCATAGAAATGGCCAAAGCCACCGCCGAGATAGGGCGCACTCCCCATCTGCCAAAAAAGCCAGGAGAGCATCTCGGCGCGCTTGGCCCCCTCGGCAAGGAACACGCCGAACTTTTCGGCGAGATAGAGGAGCATCGCTCCTGATTCGAAGACCCGCACGGGCTCCGGCCCGCTCCGGTCGACCAGAGCGGGGATCTTAGAGTTTGGGTTGATGCCCACAAAGCCTGAGCCGAATTGGTGGCCCTCACCGATCCGGATGAGCCAGGCGTCATACTCCGCCTCTGCGATGCCGAGGGCGAGCAACTCCTCGAACATCACCGTCACCTTCACGCCGTTCGGCGTGCCTTGGGAGTAGAGCTGAAACGGATGACGGCCCACCGGAAGCTCCGCGTCGTGGGTTGCCCCGGAAATCGGCCGGTTGATGCTGGCGAACTGCCCGCCGCTTTCCCGCTCCCACGTCCAGACCTCGGGCGGTTCGTATGTTGCGTCATCGGCCATCGGATCCCTCCTCGCGCTGCGCGTTGGAGCCGCACCTAGCACACTGGCCGCGCGGGGGAAGGGCTTGCGGTGGTGCAATGCAATGTTATAACAGCAACATCTGGAGAGGAGAGGGATCATGACGCTTCGGCTTGCAGCTGTTGCCCTGTGTTGTGCAGGTGTGGCGACGGCGGACGAGACGCGGGAACTGAGCGCCCATGTGCATGGTCATGGTGAGCTCAACATCGCCATCGACGGCGTCCGCATGGCGATCACTCTGATCGCGCCGGGCGCCGATATCGTCGGGTTTGAGTATGAAGCGAAGAGCGATGAGGACCTTGCGGCCGTCGAGACGGCGATTGCGACGCTCTCCGACCCGAGCCAACTCTTCGTCGCGGAACCGTCGGGGGCGTGTCAGGTCGTTCGCGCCACGGTCGAACTGATCATCGAGGGGCCGGACGACCATGATCACGGAGATGAGCACGCCGCGCATGATGACCATGATCACGACCATGACCATGCCGCTCACGATGACCATGATCACGACCACGATCATGCGGCGCATGACGATCACGGGCATGACGAGGTCGCCGAGGCCAGCCACAGTGAGTTCCAGGCGGACTATCTGCTCGAATGCGCTGAGATAGAGAGCATCCAGTCGATCACCTTCCCTTACTTTGAGCTCTTCGCCGGGGCGGAGGAGCTCGACATCCAGATCGTCACGGCAAGCGGCGCATCCGCGGCGGAAGTGACGCGAGAGGCGGCCCGGCTCGACCTCTCGAGCCTCATGTGAACGCAGCCGTCGCGCTTGCGAAGGTCGAGTTCTCGTGGCCGGGCGGCGTGTTCCGTCTGAGCCTTGACAGCTTGACCATCGCGCGCGGCGAACGCGTCTTTCTGTCGGGCGAAAGCGGGTCCGGCAAGTCGACGCTTCTGGCTCTCATTGCGGGGATCCTCACGCCGAAGACGGGCGTTGTGTCGGTGGACGGAACCGATCTGGCCGCCCTCAAGGGTCCTGCTCGGGACCGGTTCCGTGCAGAGCGGATCGGCGTCATCTTCCAGATGTTCAACCTGCTGTCCTATGCACCCCCCCTCGACAACATCTTGCTGCCGCTGGCCTTCGCGCCCGAGCGGCGTCGACGCGTAGAGCGTCCGGAAGCGGAGGCGCGAAGGCTGGCAGCCGAGCTTGGCCTCGACGCGGATGTCGTGGGGGCCCGGCGGTCAAGCGATCTCAGCATCGGTCAGCAACAGCGGATCGCGGCGGCGCGGGCGCTGATCGGAGGGCCGAGCCTCGTGATTGCGGATGAGCCGACCTCCGCACTCGACGCCACCGCACAGGCGGCGTTTCTCGACCTCCTGATGGCGCAAGCGGAGGCCGCGGGCGCGACGCTCTTGATGGTCAGCCATGACGATCGCATGGCCGCCCGCTTTGACCGGCAAATCGCCCTCGCCGACATTGCGCGGGTGGAGCGATCGGCGGCGGCATGATCCTCCTCCGCCTCGCGCTTCGATCGCTGGCAAGCCGGCACCTGACGGTTGGTCTCACCGTGACGTCGGTGGCCCTCTCGGTCGCGCTCCTCCTCGCGGTCGACACGATCCGAACGGGCGCCAAAGAGAGCTTTGCCAACACAATCTCCGACACCGATCTGATCATGGGCGCGCGGTCCGGCGGCGTCCAACTGCTCCTCTATTCGGTCTTCCAGGTGGGCAATGCCACCAACAATGTGACCTGGGACAGCTACCGCGAAATTGAAGCGATGGACGGGGTCGCGTGGATGGTGCCGATCTCGCTTGGCGACAGCCATCGCGGCTACCGGGTGATGGGCACGTCCACCGCCTTCTTCGACCACTACAAGTATCGCGGCGGTCGCGACATCGCCTTCGCCGACGGACACCGCTTCGACGACCTCTTCGACGCTGTGGTGGGCGCGGACGTGGCCGAGACGCTCGGCTATGGCATTGGTCAGGAGATTGTCGTTGCACACGGCATCGTCTCGTTCTCGGACCATGCCGACAAACCGTTCCAGATCTCCGGAATTCTCGAGCCGACGGGGACGCCGGTCGATCGCACAGTGTATGTCAGCCTTGAGGCGATCGAAGCGATCCATGTCGACTGGCAGGGCGACGGCCGCTCCGGCGTCAGCGCCGAGGAGGTGAGGGGCATGGACCTCACGCCCGGCGCCGTCACGGCCGCACTGATCGGCGTCGAGGATCGGCTTCGGATCTTTGCGCTCCAGCGCGCGATCAACGAGTACCGGGAGGAGCCGCTCCTCGCGATCCTGCCGGGCGTTGCCCTCTCTGAGCTCTGGAGCCTGGTCGGCGTTGCGGAGGCCGCGCTCCTCGCCGTGTCGGCCATGGTGGTGGTGACGGCGCTCCTCGGTCTTGCCGCGATGATCCTCGCGGGCCTCGAGGCGCGGCGGCGCGAGATGGCGATCCTGCGCGCCGTCGGCGCGCGCCCGCGCACGATCCTCGCCCTGCTGATGCTTGAGGCGGTGACCATTGCAGCCTTCGGCGCGCTTCTCGGTGTCCTGCTCCTCTATGTCGGACTTTTGATCACACGCGGCTGGATCGACTCGGCCACTGGGATTTATCTGGAACTGTCCCCGCCCGGCGCGCGCGAGGGCCTGATCCTCGCGGCAGTGATCGGCGCGGGCGCCGCCGCAAGTCTTGTGCCGGCGCTGCGCGCCTATGCGCTGTCGCTCGCGGACGGGATGACACTGAGGACGTGAGGGACCGCACAATGACGCCTCTGACACGCCGCCGAGCCCTTGCGCTGGCCCTGGCCACGGCCGCTCTCGCCCGCCCGGGTCAGGCGAGGGACGTCATCGATCTCGACTGGGGCGATCTGATCCCCGAGGGCGAGACTGCCATCTTGATGGAGCAGCTTCGCGGGATCGGCGTGGTTCAGCACGGCCAGCTCTCGACGGGGTTCACGCAGGAACGCGACGCGGAGCTCACGACCGAATTCAACGGCGCGCGCGTGCGTCTGCCGGGCTTTGTCGTGCCGCTCGATTTCAGCGCCTCGGGCACATCCGCCTTCGTTCTCGCGCCATTCGTCGGCGCCTGCATCCACGTGCCCCCGCCCCCGCCCAACCAATTGGTCTTCGTTACGACCGAACGCCCCTACAGATCAAAGGGTCTTTTTGAGCCGGTCTACGTGACGGGCCTTTTTGACACGGTCGCGACCGGCACGGAGGTGGCAGAAGTCGGCTACGCAATTTCGGCCGACCGGGTCGAGCGCTATCGCTGACCCTCCAGCACCGCCAGATGTCGGGTCGTGATCTGCCGGGCCGATTGGGCACGCTCGGAAATAACTGTGTAGTCTGACGCAGTGAGGCGCACCACCCTGCGAAGGCCGAGTGCCCGCTCAATGTCAGATCCGATGGCCGAGGCGAGAGCCTCGGCGATGTCGTCGGGCGCGTCCCGCGTCACAAAGGGCAGACCCGGTGCACACTCCGTCAGGCCGAGGACGCGCAGCTCCCCGGCGGCCGGCTCATGGCGCTCCGCAAGCCGCCAGGAGACCGCATCGATCGCCGCAAGATCGGCGTCGCCCTCTGCGACCATCCGGATTGAGGCCCGATGCGCCCCACTCAACCGGACCGCACCGAAAAACGCGCCGTCCCAGGCCAACGGCGCCACCATCTGCATCACCGCCTGCCACCCGGATTGGCTGTCCGTCGAGTTGGCCGCGAGGATCGCACCGCGGAAGTCGGGGAGCGTCCGGCGCGGATCGTCCCGCCGGACGACAAGCGCGCTCCGGTACCACCCCGGCGGTGTGTCCGCGAGACCGTAATCCCCTGCCCCCACGACCCGAAGACGGGCGGACAGCCGCGTCACAAACGGCAACCCGCATGTCTGGGAGAGGAGCACGTCATCATCCATCCACCCGGTTTCGGGCCGCGTGAGCCGGTCCGGCCCGCGCCCGAGCGCCGCCCGCACCGACTGCCACAGTCCATCCGTTTCGGCCCGGATCTCGGGCCAGTCGTACATTGGCAGGCTTGCGATCACGCGCGCGGTCGGAGCGGGTGGGCCACCGGTTCTTTGGGGCGAACGAGGTAGCGCGCAAAGAGGCTCGCGTAGGTCGGAAAGATGTAGCCTCCGTTCTGGTCGCGGTACCGCGCCCGGCGTTCGGCATAGAGCGCCGGCAGCCGGTACCATGCCACCCCCGGGTGCGCATGGTGGACCGCATGCAGATTGTTGTTGAGAAAGAGGAGGGCGAGCGGGCCCCCATCTTCGATGATGACGGAGCGCGCACCAAAGCGCTCATGCGCCCGGTGCTCTGCAAAGGTCCGGATCTTGAGGAGCGAGAGCGCGAGATAGGCGGCCACCATGACCTGCCAGAGCGCCATCGTCCCAAAGGTGGTCAACCAGAGAAACACGGGAAGGAGGCCCGCGATATGAAGAAGCCAGGCCAGCCAGACAGAACGCTCGCCCGCGGCGAGACGCGCGAGGTCAGCCCGATAGAACCGCCAGAGACTGATGGCAGGACCCACCGCCATCCGCCCGGCAAGCGTGCGGTTGAAGGCAAAGAGCCACCGGAGAGGTTGGGGCAGGTCCGCATGCACCGCCGGATCAAGATACTCCGTCTCCGGATCATCGTAGGGGTCGGTCAGGTCCGGCGTCCTGTGATGCGCCATATGGAGGTCCCGGAAGCGGCCATACGGGATCGCAAGCCCGATGGCCGGAAACACCGTTGCCTCCGAGAGAAGACGGTGTCTGAACGGGTGTCCGTGCATGACCTCATGCTGAAGCGAAGAATGCTGCGCAAGGACGACCGCGAGGAGCGGGATGGAAAGAGCGGCCGGCAGATCGGCCGCTGTGATCAACAGGTATGCTGCGTAAACAGCAAGCAACATGGCCAACGTCGGCCACTCAACTGGCAATCTTGCATATGTCTTTGTCATGGCTTGAGTGTTTCACGAGCGGCCTGACCTCACCAGATCGTGAAAGCGTTGCGAGTATGGAGATTTCGCAGTATTCCTACAGGACTGTTGTACAGTCACATGTATGTTGTAAATGCACAAGACAGCGCTCTCCCATCTGTTTAAACAGCGCCTCCGGACACTCCTTGAAGCTGAGGAGCACGGAACAGCGCAGTTCCTCCGCGACACCGGCCTCGATCGCTCCGCCCTGTCGCAGTTCCTGAACCCGGAGAGCGATCGATTGCCGCGGGCCGAAGCGCTCCGCCGGATCGCGGCCGCGCGGGGGATCTCGGTCGACTGGCTTCTCGGGCTTGAGAACGCGCCCGAGGGCCGGCAGGAGATCCGGTCAAGCCTTATGGTCGAACGGGCGGAGGGGCCCGATGGCTCCACCCCCGTTGAGGCCTGGCGGCGCGAGGCGGCTGGGCTGAAGCTGCGCTATGTGCCCACGCTCCTCCCCGACCTTCTGGAGCAAAGCGGGATCGGCGGCGCAGGGGAGGCCCTTTTGGGCGATGCGGATCTCGACGACACCGATGTCGAGCTTGCCATGCCGCTCCAACGGTTCGAAGCGCTGGCCCTCGGCGGCGGCATCTGGCGCGGCACACGGGCGCAGGAGCGCCGCCGCAAGATCTCTGCCATGGCCCACCTGGCCCGGGCGCACTACCCGACGCTCCGCGTGCACCTCTTCGATGCGCGCA
>JBCDHQ010000213.1:0-8027 GCA_038749815.1 Pseudomonadota bacterium
GTTAAGTAGCCGTGAATTTTGGCAGTCTCTGGGCACGCCCGTTCTTCATCTCGCGGAACAGGATACAACTGACTTCGAAAAGTGTCTCTACTCGTCCTCAGCGCCCCTGACCTTGGCAGTCGGATTTCTTGGCGGGCGGGTTGATCACGAGCTGGCGGTCTTGTCGGTGATGGCCCGCTACGCACACCGCGCGATTGTCGCCCTCGGCGCCGAGGACGTGGTGTTTCACTGCCCGAAGCGTCTGGCGCTCACTCTGTCGCCCGGCACGCGTTTCTCGATTTTCCCGCTCAAGCGGGTCCGGGGCACCCACTGCCGCGGGCTCCGGTGGTGTGTGGAAGGCTTGACCCTGTGCCCGACGGGCCAGATCGGCACATCGAATGAGACGAGCGGTCCCGTTGAACTGGCCTTCGACGCGCCCGGCGCCCTGATCCTCTTACCCCGCACCGCATTGAGCGAGGTTCTGGAGGCGCTTACCGCACATCGGGCCGCAAATTGGAGCCGAGAAGACGCGGAAGGTCGATGACCCTCGGAACCAGTGCCGGGACGCGCGCGCGATAGGTGGGGAACACCTCCGGACGCGTGCGCTCCATCCGCTCTTCGATGATCGGGACACCGGACACATAGCGCAGGAGCAGCGTCACAATGAGAACGGAGATCGGCGCCCAGATCACTCCGGCATTGAGCGCCAGCAAGGACAGCCCGAACCAGACGGCGATCTCACCCAAGTAGTTGGGGTGGCGAACGATGGAGCGGGTCCCAGTCATGAGCAAGCCGCCATGACCCCGGCGCGCGCGGTGGCGGTCAAGTTCGAGATCGGCGACGGTCTGAAGGACGATGCCCCAAAGCACAATTGCACTCGCCACCAGGATCAGAGCCGAGAAGGCCGTGTCGCTCCCCACGCTGACCGCTGCGATCAGCGGCAAGGTGATGATCCCCTGCAGGACCGCCTGCAAGACGAAGACCATCATGAGGCTCTTCCACCACCAGCCGGGGTTCCGTGCCGCCCGCATCTCAGCGTAGCGGGCGTCCTCCGACCCCTCGCGCAGTCGCCGGACTCCGAGATGGATCCCGAGCCGCCCGGACCAGAGCACCGAGAGCGCAACGATCATCAGGACATCCGCGCCCATTGGAAGGCCGGCGCCGATCCAAGCGGCGAGCACCATCGCCCCCACGCCGGGCCCCCACCAGAAGTCCACGACGCTTGCATCCCGACGCCAAAGGCTGATCGGCCAAAGCACCAAAAACCCGGTCAGACCAATCAGCCACACGGCCAAAGCGTCACCCACGTTGCACTCCTATTTCCTTGTTGGTCGGAATACGTTGCGGGGCGTGAACTGGATTTGTCGGTTGGGCGAGACGGTGTCGTTTGGTCAACAGCTTATGAATTAGCCGCTTCGCCATGCTGCGGTTTTCATGTTAGCTTGAGTAAAATAGATAACAGACCGTAAGGAGTGCGATTCGCGCTGAAAACGGTGAATTTCGGGCAGAAAGGGTCTCGCAGAAGTCATGGAAGGCGAGCAGGCTCCTCAAGCTCTTCGTGGCTACGATTCCTTCGAGGTGCGTCTCGGCTATGAGCTGCGAGGCGAACGGGCAACGCTCGGAAAATCCCTTCTCGACGTTCAGCGCGAGCTGAGGATCAAGGCGACCTACATCGCGGCGATCGAAAACTGCGACCCCGATGTGTTCCCCAATAAGGGGTTCATCGCCGGCTATGTGCGGTCCTATGCCCGCTATCTGGAGCTCGATCCCGTCGAAGTGTTCAGGCGTTTCTCGGAGGAGAGCGGTTTTGACGGCGTCAATGCCGATCTGGTTCGGAAGCCACGGTCCGGCGGCACGAAGACGCTGTCCGGGCCCATACGGATCGACCGGAACGACCCGCTGTTTCGGCCGGTTGCGGCGCGAGGCGCTGTGACCGGGGGCTGGCTCTCGGACCTCTCGCTCTCCGCCCTGGGCTCGGTCTTGGTGCTGATCATCCTGATTGTCGGGCTCGTGGCCGGTGGCATGCAGGTCCTGCGCGACATTCAGCGTGTGGAAATCGAGCCGGTGAACCAGCGCCCGACGCCGCTGGCGCAAGTGACCGAGATCGTCGCACCGGGGCTCGGGACGGACCGGGTCCTCCTCGACAGCGCGCCTGAGGCACCGGATGACGCCGATCTGGCGCGGCTCTACCAGCCGCGGGAGCTGGCGCTTCCGGTGGTCGAGACGCGGGACGGCCCGATTGTCGAGATCGATCCGGACCAGGCGCGCCCGCCCGAGCCGCCTCAACCGGTGGCGGGCCACGTGGCCGATGCGCTCAAGGCGTCGGCGGTCGATCCCATACCGGACCCCCAAGTGCGTGAGGAGACGCGTGCGCCGGCGATAACCGTCCTCGCCCGCCAGCCCGCGTGGATCCGGGTCTATCTCGGCGATGGCACGGTCCTGTTTGAGAAAATCATCGAGACAGGCGAGGTTTACACGTTGCCGCAGGCGGTTGAGGCACCCCTCCTCCGCGCTGGCAATGCGGGCTCTGTCTTTGTGGGCGTGGATCGAGCACTCTACGGCCCGATTGGACAGGGCACCGGCGTTGCCAAACAGATCTCGCTGCTTCCGGATGATGTGCTTGAGCGCTTCGGCCGGCTCGACGAAGTGCCCGAGGTGATGGAGGCCGCCCTCTCGGCCAGCCTGCCAGACCGCCCGGAGGAGTGACGTCAGCCCAGCGTGACAAGTCTGAGGCGCCGGGGTATCACCGGAGCGTGTCGGCAGCCCATAGCCTTTGGAGGACAGATGTCGCTCAACTCGGTGCGCCCATGGCGGAACATCTACCGCCGTGAGAGCCGCAAGATCCGCGTCGGTTCCGTGGAGGTTGGCGGCGACGCGCCGATCTCGGTCCAAACCATGACCAACACCGACACGTCGGACGCCAAAGCGACGATTGAACAGGTTCTGGCCTGCGCAGAGGCCGGGGCGGACATTGTCAGGGTTTCCTGCCCCGACGTGGCCTCGACTGCCGCGATGCGCGAGATCTGCCGCGAGAGCCCCGTGCCGATCGTCGCCGACATCCACTTTCACTACAAGCGGGGGATCGAGGCGGCGGAGGCGGGTGCCGCCTGCCTCCGGATCAACCCCGGCAACATCGGCAACGCGACCCGTGTCCGCGAGGTGATCAAGGCGGCGCGAGACAATGACTGCTCAATCCGGATCGGTGTCAACGCCGGCAGCCTCGAACGACACCTTCTTGAGAAGTACGGAGAGCCGTGCCCCGAGGCCATGATCGAAAGCGGTCTCGATCACATCAAGATCCTCCAGGACAATGATTTCCACGAGTTCAAGATTTCCTGCAAAGCGTCGGATGTCTTCCTCGCCGCGGCGGCGTATCAGGGCCTCGCCGAGGCGACCGACGCGCCCATCCATCTCGGCATCACCGAAGCGGGCGGGCTCATGTCCGGCACGATCAAGTCGTCGATCGGGCTCGGCAACCTCCTTTGGATGGGGATCGGCGACACGCTCCGCGTCTCGCTCTCCGCCGATCCGGTCGAGGAGGTCAAGGTCGGCTACGAGGTGTTGAAAGCGCTCGGCCTCCGCCACCGCGGCGTCAACATCATCTCGTGCCCGTCCTGCGCGCGACAGGGCTTTGACGTTATCAAAACGGTTGAGGCGCTAGAACGCCGCCTGGAGCATATCAAGACGCCCATGTCTCTCTCGATCATCGGGTGTGTGGTGAATGGACCTGGCGAGGCGCTGATGACGGATGTGGGTTTCACCGGTGGTGGTGCAGGGCGAGGTATGGTCTACCTGGCCGGGAAACAGTCCCACACAATGTCGAATGAGCAGATGATCGACCACATCGTAGAGCAAGTCGAAAAAAAGGCCGCGGAGCTTGACGCCACGCCGGCAGCGGCGGAGTAGGCGATGCGCGTGATGGCCATTGTTATACTGATCGGCGTCCTCGCGATCACGGGTGTCGGCATCTTCTACATCCGAACTGTTCCGCATGACCCTTTGGTCTGGCATGTCGACCCTCGCGCCGTGCCGCCCTCGACCACGCCGAACTCCTTCCGCGTGGCGCTGCCCGAGATCACCGAGCAGCCAATCGACATGCAGGCGCCGATCTACGAAGTCTCGGCCGAGCAGCTGGCGCAGGCCTTCGATGCATTCGTGATGTCTCAGCCGCGGGTTGAGCGCGTGGCGGGCTCGCTCGAGACCGGCCACCTGACCTACGTTCAGCGGACCGAAGCGCTGCAGTTCCCCGACTACATCACCGTGCAGTTCTTCGACATCACGGCTCAGGACGGCGCCGCCGGGACGGCCGGGACCTCCACCTTAGCCCTCTACTCGCGATCACGCTTCGGATACGGCGACATGGGCGTCAACGAGGCCCGTGTCCGCGACTGGCTGGCCTCAATCGAGAGCTTTGCCCAGTAGGTCTCAGACGCCCACACAGGCATCGGACACCTCGCGCCAGATCGGGTTGTTGAGCGACATCTCGCAGCGGGCCAGAAAGCGCCGGCTGCCAATCTCAAGGCACACCATATCGCCGAGCTCACGGCGCGAGCCCCAGCTGTCTGTGCAATAGCACTCGATTTCCTTCAGGGGCGGGGCCGCCTGGGTGACCTCAACCTTCAAAAGAAGGGTGGCTGCTATCATCATCTCCATATCACCTCTTTAGCAGGTCACGCGGATCGAGGGGAGTCTCGACTTGACCCTTGCCCACCGAGGCGGCAGTGGGTCGTGCATGATCCCCGACGCGACCCTCACGCAGATCCAGGACCGCTTCGCCTATCTCGAGGCGCGTCTGGCCGAGCCCCTCGACGCGCAGACCCTCGCGGATGTCAGTCGCGAGTATGCCGAGCTTCGCCCTGTCGCGGCTGAGGTCGCGGGGTACCGCGCGCACCTGACAGAGATCTCCGGTGCAGAGGAGATGTTGAGCGATCCGGACCTCCGTGCCCTCGCCGAGGAGGAATTGACCCGCCTCCGCGCGGAGCTGCCTGAGCGGGAGGATGCGCTCCGCGTCGCCCTCTTGCCCAAAGACGCGGCCGACGCGCGTCCCGCCATTTTGGAGATCCGGGCGGGCACTGGGGGCGATGAGGCGGCCCTGTTCGCCGCCGACCTCCGACGCATGTACCAAAAGCTCGCCGAGGCGCGCGGCTGGCGGTTCGAAGTGCTCTCCGAGGTCGCAACGGAGCTCGGCGGTCTTCGCGAGTTGATCGCTGTGGTCCGGGGCGAGGGCGTCTACGCGCAGCTCAAGTTCGAAAGCGGCGTCCACCGGGTCCAGCGCGTGCCGGCGACCGAGTCGGGCGGGCGCATTCACACCTCCGCGGCCACCGTCGCAGTGTTGCCGGAGGCCGAGGAGGTCGATATCGACATCCCCGCCCAAGACATTCGCATCGACACCATGAGGGCCAGCGGGGCGGGCGGTCAGCATGTCAACACGACGGACTCGGCAGTGCGGATCACCCATCTGCCGACCGGCCTCGTCGTGACGAGCTCCGAGAAGTCCCAACACCAGAACCGCGCGCAGGCGATGGCGGTCCTCCGCGCCCGGCTATACGACATAGAGCGGCAGCGACAAGCGTCTGAACGCGCGGCGGAGCGCAAAGGTCAAGTTGGCTCGGGCGACCGGTCGGAGCGGATCCGGACCTACAACTTCCCCCAGGGCCGCGTCACCGATCACCGGATCAACCTGACGCTCTACAAACTCGATCAGGTGATGGAAGGGGCGCTTAACGAGGTCATCTCCGCTCTGATGGCCGCCGATCAGGCTGAGCGTCTGGCCGAGGTCCAGGGGTGACCCTCGGGGACGTTCTCGCAAAAGCCGTTCGCACGCTCCGTGCGGCGGGAATTGATGGTGCGGAGCGAGACGCGCGCTGGCTCCTTGCGCATGCGCTCAGCGTCCCGCCGGACCGGGTCGGGCCGATGCTCTCCCATCCCGTCAGCGGGGCGGAGGCGCTCTTGGCGCCGCTCCTTGCCGCTCGGTTGGAGCGGCGGCCGGTGTCCCAGATCACGGGTGCCCGGCTGTTCTGGGGGCGTTCCTTCGAAGTGAGCAGCGATGTCCTCGACCCGCGACCGGAGACCGAGACCCTGATTGCCGCCGCTCTCGAGGGCAACGCGCCCGGACGCCTGATCGACCTCGGCACGGGCTCGGGATGCATCGCCGTGACGCTTCTGGCGGAATGGCCGACGGCCCGAGGTCTGGCGACCGATCTCAGCGCCGCGGCTCTGAAGGTGGCCGCGCGCAATGCCGAGGCCTACGACGTCTCGGATCGCTTGAGCCTTGCGGAGGGCAGCTGGTGGAACAGCGTTGTGGGCCGCTTCGATCTCGTGCTCTCAAACCCGCCCTACATAGCGGCCTCCGAAATGCCGGGTCTCGCACCGGAGATACGGCTCTGGGAGCCGCAGATGGCGCTGACGCCGGGCGGCGACGGCCTCGACGCCTACCGTGCGATCGCCGCAGGGCTTGAGGCACGGCTCGCGCCCGGGGGGCGCGCGCTCTTCGAGATCGGAGCCGAGCAGGGGGTCCGGGCTGCGGGTCTTTTTCACGAGCTCGGGTTTGTGGTGCGCATTCTTCCGGATCTCGACCAAAGAGACCGTGTGCTCGAAGTCCACCGTCGATCAGATTGACAATCCAAACTTAGAGGTTGTCTTTCGTGCTCCGGCAGCTATAGATCAAGTGCTGCTGCGGTCAGAGTTCTCATGCCAGCCTGTGTTTTGAGGCGCTTGCGTGAGAAGCGGAGTTTTCGGGCTCTCTGGGACTGGGCACCACGGCAGCTTAGCTGCCAAAATCCCTGAACGACAAAAAATCGAGACCCATGAGATCTTCCAGCAAGTCGCGTTCGAGGAACAAGAACAACAACCGTAACCGAAGCGTCGGCAACATTGTCAATCGCGTCTTCGACAGCGCTGGTCCCGAGGGCAAGGTTCGCGGCACGCCGCAACAGATCATCGAGAAATACCAGACGCTCGCTCGGGATGCGCAGCTTTCGAACGACCGCGTCGCGGCTGAGAACTTCCTGCAGCACTCCGAGCACTATGCGCGCATGCTGAATGAGGCGATGCGCGAGCAGGCGGAGCGACAGGAGGCCGACCGCCTCGCCCAGGAAGCGCAGCGTCAAAGGGACCAGGAGCGCGAAGCACAGCGCGAGAACGGCCATGACACGTCTCCCGAAGCGCCGGCGGAGGTTGAGGCTCCGGTCTACGAGAACGGGACGAATGCCGCTGTGATGATGCCGCCCCTGAACGGCCATGACGAAACCGAAGAGCCGGCCTCTCTCGTGGAGACGCCGGAGGGTGCCGCCGCTGACGCGCCGCCGCCCAAAAAGCCACGCGCGCGCCGCACCCGGACCAAGAAGGCAGCGGCGGAGGAACCGGCAGCACCGGCCCCCGGGGACGCCGACACCGGTTCAGCGGCTGACTGACCTCAGGCGCCGCGCGCGCTCAGCGCCCGGGTGAGGGCGCAAAACGCTTCGAGATCCACATCTTCCGCCCGCTTCGTTCCTGGGATCCCGGCCTCCTCGAGGGCGGATTGGACCTGTGGTCCGAGACTGCGAAGTGCTGTGCGAAGCATCTTTCGGCGTTGCCCGAAGGCCTGCGCCACAACGCGTTCCAGCAGGGCCGGGTCGGCCGTGTAGGGTTGCGTCTCGCGGCGGATGAGATGAACCACTGCGGAACTGACCTTTGGTGGCGGAGTGAACGCAGCAGCCGGAAGGTTCAGGACGATGCGCGCCTCGGTCCGAAAGGCAGCCAGCACCGACAATCTGCCATAGGCCTTGCTGCCGGGCTGGGCCACAATCCGCTCAGCCACCTCGCGTTGAAACATCAGCGTGAGGCTTTGCCAGAACGGGGGCCAAGCGGGTGGGATCAACCAACGGATCAGAAGTTCCGTTCCAACATTGTAGGGCAGGTTCGCCACGACCCGAACGGGCGGCGTCAACGTTGGACCCGGGTCGAGCCGGAGCGCATCCCCTTCGAGCACGGTCAACCGCCCGGGAAATGCGTCGGCTATGTCGGCCAGAGCGGGCAGGCATCGCGGGTCGCGCTCGATCGCCGTCACA
>JBCDHQ010000214.1:0-7989 GCA_038749815.1 Pseudomonadota bacterium
CACTCCGAGCATGATCCGGATCGGGCGTTCCAGCATCTCGAAAAGCGCTACTTTCTGCCGGGCGATCTCGGCTTTCCCGTGTGGCGGAGCCAAGGCGCCGTGATGGGCATGCTGATCTGCAACGACCGGCGCTGGGCAGAGGCGTGGCGGGTTCTCGGTCTGCAGGGGGTTGAGCTTGTGATGCTTGGCTACAACACCCCGTCGGTCAACAGCCAGGCGGCCGCGGAGGGGCCTGAGATGCGGCTCTACCATCATGAGCTTTCGATGACAGCGGGCGCCTACCAGAACGCCACTTGGGCCGTGGCGGTGGCAAAGGCGGGGGTCGAGGACGGCCATCCGCTGATCGGCGGCAGCGTGATCGTCGACCCCGATGGCCGAGTGGTGGCACGCACCACGAGCGAAGCGGACGAGTTGATCGTCCATGCCTGCGACATGGACGCCTGCGCCTTTGGAAAGACCACGATCTTCGATTTCGCCCGCCACCGCCGGCCCGAGCATTATGGCCGGATCACCGCCCAGATCGGCGCGGAGCCGCCCGAGGCGTGAGCTTGCCGTCAGCGCCTCTTGCGGGGCAGGGTACGCGGGCGGAGGAGACCCCCATGACCACACTGATCAACCGACATTCACGCGGCGTCTATGTCATCTCGGCGACGCCCTTCACGGAGACGGGCGCGCTCGATCTCGACAGCACGGACCGGATGGTCGACGGCTACCTCGCCATGGGCGTCGACGGCATGACGATCCTCGGCATCATGGGCGAAGCGCCCAAGCTCACCGCCGAGGAGAGCGTCAGCTTCGCAGCCCGGGTCCTCGACCGGGTGAATGGCCGCGTCCCGGTGATCGTGGGCGTCTCGGGCGCAGGGCTCGACATGATGGCCGCGCTGACGGCGGCCGTGATGGACGCGGGTGCCGCCGGAGTGATGGTCGCCCCGCCCCGCGGCCTCTCGCCGGAGGATCGCCAGCGCCGCTACTACGCGCAGGTGGCCGCGGCGCTGGGCGAGGGCGTTCCCATCTGCCTCCAGGATTTTCCGCAGACGACCAGTGTCCAGTTCAGCGTCGAGACGCTTCTCGCCATCACTCGGGATGTGCCGCAGGTCGTGATGCTGAAGCACGAGGATTACCCGGGGCTCGCCAAGCTCTCGGATGTGCGGGCGGGGAGCGAGACGGGCGATGTGCCCAGGATCTCGATCCTCTCCGGCAACTCGGGGCTTTTTCTGCCGCTCGAGCTTGGTCGCGGTGCGGATGGGGCGATGACGGGCTTTGCCTATCCCGAGATGATGGTCGACGTGGTGCGCGCGTATGCCGAGGGCAGTCCGGACCGCGCCGACGATCTCTTTGACGCGTATCTGCCGCTCGTGCGCTACGACCAACAGCCGGGCATCGGGCTTGCGATTCGGAAAGAGATCCTGCGCCGCCGCGGGCTGATTGCCTCCCCCACGGTGCGCGCGCCCGGTCCCAAGCTCTCGAGCGCGGATCATGAGGAGCTCAGTCGCCTCATGGCGCGGCTCGAGCGGCGCCTGGCAGAGCTCGGATGATGTTCGACCTCGTCATCAAGGGCGGTCGCGTGGCGACGCCTGCCGGCAGCTTCGAGGCGGATGTCGGTGTACGGGGCGGGAGGATTACAGCCCTCGCCGAAGATCTCTCAGCCGAGGACGTGATCGATGCGCGCGGCCACTTGGTTTTGCCAGGCGGCATCGAGGCGCATTGCCACATCGCGCAGGAGAGCGCGTCGGGCCTTATGACGGCCGATGACTACCGCACGGGCTCTGCGAGTGCCGCGCTCGGCGGGAACTCGAGCTTCGTGCCCTTCGCCGCCCAGCACAAGGGCATGGGGATCGGCGAGACGCTGGCGCTTTATGACAGCCGTGCGGATGGGCAGTCGGTCATCGACTATTCCTACCATCTGATCGTTGCCGATCCGACGGAGGCCGCGCTCGCCGAGTTGCCCGCAGCCTTCGCGCGGGGCGTGACCTCGTTCAAAGTCTTCATGACCTACGACCGGATGCGGATCGACGACCGGCAGTTCCTCGACATCTTGAGCGTCGCGCGCGCCCATGGGGCGCTGACGATGGTTCATGCCGAGAACCACGGGATGATCGGCTGGATGACCGATCGGCTCCTCGCCGGCGGCAACAGCGCGCCTCGCTATCACGCGATCAGCCATCCCGCACTCGCCGAGGAGGAGGCGATCGGGCGGGCGATCGCGCTCTCCAAGCTCGTGGATGCGCCGCTCTTTATCGTGCATGTCTCCACGCCCGAGGGCGCGGCACTCCTCCGCTCGGCGCAAGAACAAGGCGCGCGGGTCTTTGGCGAGACCTGTCCCCAGTACCTCTTTCTCACCCGCGATGATCTGGATCGCGGCATGGAGGGTGCCAAGTTCATGTGCTCCCCCCCGCTCCGCGACGAGGCAACGCAGGAGGCGCTGTGGCGCCACATCCGCCTCGGCACGTTCGCCGCCGTCTCCTCGGACCACGCGCCCTATCGCTACGACGCAAGCGGCAAGCTCTCGGGCGGGGCGGGGGCCAGCTTCAAGGGCATTGCGAACGGGATGCCGGGGATTGCCTTTCGGCTGCCGCTGCTCTTTTCGGAGGGCGTGGTGGCGGGGCGGATCACCCTCGAGCAGTTCGTCGCGCTCTCCGCCGGCACTGTCGCGGAGTTGTATGGACTGGACCGGAAGGGCCGGATCGCAATCGGCGCGGACGCCGATCTGGCGATCTGGGACCCCACGGCAGAGCGACACCTCACTCTCGCCGACGCGGGGGACGCCATGGATTACACGCCCTATGAGGGGCGAGCCGTCACAGGCTGGCCGGTGACAGTGCTCTCCCGCGGGGTGCGCGTGGTGGAGGGCGGCTCGGTCGTCGCGCCAGCCGGTCATGGGCAGTTCATCGCGCGCGTGCCGGCGGGGCTCGGTGCTCAACCGGGACACCGGGCGGCCGAGGCGGACCCCGCGCAGAATTTCGGAGCGGAGATCCTGCCATGAGCGGCCCGATCCTGGTGATCAACCCCAACTCCAACGCTGAGGTGACGGCGGCCATGGACCGGGCGCTCGATGGCTTTCGCCGGACCGGCGGGCCGGAGATCCAGTGCGAAACGCTGGCGGAGGGCCCCTTTGGCGTCGAGAGCCAACGGGACGCTGACAGCGTGGTCCTGCCGCTCGTCCGTCGTGTGGACGCGCGCCCCGACGCTGCGGCTTTCATCATCGCCTGCTACTCGGACCCGGGCCTTGCCGCCTGCCGCGAGGCGACGTCGGTGCCGGTGTTCGGCATCCAGGAGGCGGGCGTCCTCACCGCCCTTGCGCGGGGCGACCGGTTCGGCGTGATTGCGATCGCAGAGGCCTCAATCCGGCGCCACATCGCCGCGATGCGCCGGATGGGCGTTCTGGAGCGCTGTGCAGGTGAGCGTGCGCTTGGCCTCACCGTTGCGGAAAGCGCGCGGGGCGAGACGTTTCAGCGCATGGAGGTCGTGGGGCGGGAGCTGATCGGTGACGGTGCAGATCTGCTTGTCCTCGGGTGCGCCGGCATGGCGCGCCACAGATCACCCCTGGAGGAGGCGCTCGGCCGCCCTGTGATTGACCCGGTTCAAGCCGCCGTTGCGATGGCGCTTGGCGCCTGCACCGACTGACGCCACCCGCCTCGTGCGGCGCAAGCTCTGCAGGGCAGCGCCGTGCGTGCCATCGGACCAGAGACGTGTCCGACGGCTGCAGGGAGTGGTCTCAGACCGACTGGGTCCGTCGCGCGATCAGGCCACTGTCTTGACGGGTGGCAGAACGTCGTCGGGGATCGGGCACACGTAGGGCGTCCGGGCCGTCGCCTCGGTGTGGGCTGCACGCGCGGCGGAGAGCGTCTCGGGGCGCAGCACCAGCTCCTGCGCGACGCCAGCCATCGCCTTTGCAGCGTGAACCAACCCCTTCTTGGCAGCGCCTGCCTTCCCCTGGGCTGTAAGCTGCCACGTGTGAAAGGGCGTTCCGACGGCGCAGGTCGCGACCCGCGCTTGAACGGTCGGCACGGCCCAACTCACGTCGCCGACATCCGTCGATCCCTCACCGCCGGCGCCCGCAACGTCGAGCGGCGCCACGAAGTCGCAGAGCGGCAGCTTCGGGTCAGGGGTCATGCCGATCGCCGCAAATGACGCCGCGATGTCGTCGGCTGTCAGCGTCGCCCGCATGGTCTCGGCGAACTCCCGGTCCTCTGCGTCGAAGGCCGGCGCGCCGAGCCGGTCGAGGCTCCGCTGCATCGCCTCCTCGAGGGGGCGGTTGGCGAGGAGGTTCGAGACAGCGGTGTAGACTTTCGGCTCGACCCGCGTTTCGGTCATCAGGCTGGCGCCGTCGGCGATCTTGCGCACGCGCTCGACCAGCGCGCGCATGCCGGGCAGATCTCGTGCGCGGATCAGCTGGCGGACGGTGGCCTTGGCCTGCACCACATTTGGGGCGATCCCGCCCGCGTCGAGGTAGGCGTAGTGCACGCGCGCGTCATCGGGCATGTGCTCGCGCATATAGTTCACGCCGATGTTCATGAGCTCGACCGCGTCAAGGGCCGATCGGCCGAGATGCGGTGCGCCGGCGGCATGCGCCGCTTTGCCATGGAAACTGAAGTCGATCCGCGTGTTTGCGAGGGACTTGGGCCGCGCCACGGCGGTAAAGGTTGAGGGATGCCAGGTGATTGCGGCGTCAACATCGTCGAAGACGCCGGCGCGCACCATGAAGGCCTTGGCGGCGCCCCCCTCTTCCGCCGGACACCCGCAATAGCGAACACGCGCCTCGATCCCGGCCTCCGCCAGCCAGTCCTTCACGGCCGACGCAGCCAGGAGCGCGGCCGCGCCGAGAAGGTTGTGCCCGCATCCATGCCCGTGCCCCGGTCCCTCAAGCGGGCGGTGTTCGGCGATGCCCGGCTCCTGGCTGAGCCCCGGGAGGGCGTCATACTCGCCGAGGATAGCAATCACCGGGCCGCTGTCCCCGGCCTCGCCCATCACCGCGGTCGGCAGACCGGCGACGCCAGGCGTCACACGAAATCCCTCTGCCTCGAGCGCGAGGCGGTGCTCTTCGGCCGACTTGGTTTCGGTATATGCAATCTCTGGCGTGTCGAAGACGCGGTCGGCAAGGGCCGTGAAGATCGGGCCCTTCTCATCGATGCGCTCCCATAGGGGGTCGGTGTTTTGCATCATGCGCCTCCGAGATGTGAGATGAGAAAGCCGGTCATACGGCCAAAGACCTTTTTGCGGTTCGCGCGGTGCTGGAAGCCGTGTCCCTCGCCGGGGATCCGCAGGATTTCATGCGGATGGCCTCTGCCGCGAAGAACGGTGGAGACCACCTCGGACTCGGACGGGGGCACGCGCGGATCCTCGAGCCCGTGCGCAATAAAGAGCGGCGCCTTCATGTCATCCAGCTTGTGGATGGGGGACAGCGCGTCGAGCCAAGGCCGGTCGGCAGGGTCTGTCGGGTCGCCATACTCAACAGCGCGGAGCTTTCGGCGGTAGTGGGCCGTGGTCTCGAGCTGCCGGCAGAAGTCCACAAAACCAAATATATCGCATCCGGCATCCCAGTCATCGGGATGCTCCGTCAGCGTCGCGAGGGTCATGTACCCGCCATAGGACTGCCCGCCGACGGCAAGCCCCTTTGGATCGCGCGCCGCCATCCAGTCCCGCACCGCTTTCACATCGGCGACCGCGCGGGGACGTTTCTCGCGGTCATCGGCGGCCATCCAGGTGCGGCCATAACCGGAAGAGCCGCGGATGTTGGGTGCAAGCACACTCCATCCGCGCGAGATCAAGTATTGGAGGTCCGCCCGCCAGTTGGCGGCGAACTGCGATTCCGGCCCGCCATGGATCCAGACAAGGGCAGGCCCGCTGCCCTCCCAGAAAAAGGCTGGGATTTCAACGCCGTCATCAGCGGAAATCAGCACTTCGTCCGGCGCACGCGCTGCCCCAAGCGCCGGACGCTCCACCATGGGTGAGGCGGGACCCTCTGCCGGCAGCGTGTAGATGCGGTTTGGCGCGGTGAATGAGGCGATGGTCGCGGTCAGCGCCCCGTCCGGCCGGTAGGCGAGCGACAGAATGCGGCCCGTCGGGCTCTCTCGGGTCGGGCTCTCTCGGGGCGTCTCGCTGCCGGCCTCCGGGTCGAGCTCGATCAGGCTGGACACCCCGCGCCGGTTCACTGCCAGTGCCAACCGACCGCTTGCCCGGTGGAGAGCGATCTGCTCAACGTCGCCGTCGGGCGTCGAGATCCAGCGCATATCCCCGCTCTCGAGGTCGAGCGCGGCAAGCCCGACGAACTCCCGCCCGCGGCTTGTCGCGAGGTAGAGGGTGCGACCATCTGGTGCGACGCGCAGCGCGGCGATTTCGCCCTCTTCGGCATTGAGGAGTGTGCGCACCGCGCCGCTCTCCAGATCGATCAGCAAGAGACCGGGCGTCTTCATGCCCTCCGTGTTGTCTTCCACAAGGAGGGAGCGTCCGTCGGGCGTGAAGGCCTTGGGCGTCCGCCAGCCCCGCGCCTCAAGAAGCGTGCGCTGCGCACCACTCGCCAGATCCAGGAGATGCACGTCCATGGACGCGGGCTCCCGCGCGTTGGAGGACCAGGCGATGCGCGACCCCTCGGGATCGAACGCGCCCCAATTGTGGACAAAGCGCGGATCCTGGAGAAGTGCACGGGCCTCAGCGGCGCCATCTTCGAGAAGCCAGATCTGGTGACGCTCATCGCCGCCCGCATCCGTGGTAAAGAGCAGATCTCGACCGCCCGGTCGCATGCTGAGGCCGGTCACACGCTCGGCCGTTGCGAGCCGCAGCGCGGGCTCCCCATCGGGCAGCGTTTTGGTCCAGATCTGGCCGATCCCGGTTTCGTCCGAGACATAGGCGAGGAGTGTTCCGTCGCTCGAAACAGCCGCCATCCCATCCATCGGCGCGTCGAAAAACGCGTTGAGAGAGGGCATACCCGGCGCGAGCTTGTCTGCAAGGCGGTCGGTGGCATCGGCCATGGCCAGGGCCAAATCGGGTGCGTCGTCGGTCGCGACATGATTGGCCCGATCGACGATCTGAAACGCTGCCTCGGGCCAGGCTTTGGCCAGCCGATACGCCGCCGTCGGAGGGGTGACGACATCGTATCGGCCCTGGACGATCTCGCAGGGGAGGTGTCGGATGCGCCCCACATTCTCGAGGAGAAAGCCATCTGGCCGGAAAAAGCCGTTGGTGCAGAAATGCGTGAAGATGCGCGAGATCTCGAGCGCCGCTTTCGGCTCGGTCAACGCTGCGATGTGTGCGGGGCTCGGCACCAGGGTCTGTGTTTGAGCCGAGTAGCTGCGAAGTGCCTCCGCCACTGGCCCGTGGACGGCGGGGTCGGGGTCGGTCAGCCGGCGAAAATAGGCGGCCAGAAGGTCGCCTCGTTCGGCCTCAGGGATGTGTCCGGCAAAGGCTTCATGCGCCTCCGGAAAGAGGAGGCCGATCCCCTTAAACCAGTGGCGCACCTCGCCCGGGGACCCGAGGAACACACCGTGTAGGCGCAGGCCAAGGCACCGCTCTGGGTGCGCGATGGCGTAGGCAAGGGACAGGAAACTGCCCCAGGATCCACCGGTCACAAGCCATTTGTCGATGCCGAGATGCATGCGCACCCGCTCGATATCCGCGATCAGCGCGTCGGTGTTGTTGCCACCAAGCTCCGCCGAGGGTGTCGAGCGTCCGCAGCCCCGCTGGTCGAATAGCACGACGCGAAAGCGGCCTGGGTCGAACGTGCGTCGCTGAAACGGCTTTGCCCCACCGCCCGGACCGCCGTGAAGAAAGACTGCAGGCAGTCCGTCGGGCGCCCCAACCTCTTCGACGTAGAGCTCATGGGGCGGGTCGACGGCGAGGCGGTGCGTGCGAAAGGGCTCGATCTCCGGGTAAACCTGATCCCATGCCCGCATCGTCTGCCCCCAATCCCAGCTGCCCCGGGGATGGTTCGCGCATTTCTTGAGCAGGGGCAAGGGCCCCGGCTGATGAATGATCTTTCGGGCTTCCCTCTCG
>JBCDHQ010000215.1:0-7976 GCA_038749815.1 Pseudomonadota bacterium
CCAAGCTGTGGAACTCGGCGCGGACATCATCAAGGCCGATCCATGCGACGACGTCTCCGCCTTTCACCGGGTGGTCGAGATCGGACAGGGTGTTCCGGTGCTGGTCCGGGGCGGTGGCAAAGTGTCGGACGAGGAGATCCTGAGCCGCACCCATGCGCTGATGGACCAAGGCGCGAAGGGCATCGTCTACGGACGCAACGTCATCCATCACGCCACTCCGGCGGGCATGACGCGCGCGCTGATGGCGATCGTCCACGACCGCGCGTCCGTTGCGGATGCCTTGGCGATGATCACGTGACACGGGTGGTCCGGTTCGGCGTGATCGGCTGCGGGCTGATGGGGCGGGAGTTCGCATCGGCCGCCGCCCGCTGGCTGCACTTGACCGACACACGAGCGCGCCCCGAGATCGTCGCGGTGTGTGACCTGAACCCGGCGCTCACATCCTGGTTCTCCGACAACGTCCCCACAGTCGCGCACGTGACCGAGGACCACCGCGCCCTCCTCGCAGACCCGGACGTGGAGGCCGTCTACTGCGCCGTTCCCCACAACCTTCACCACAGGATGTATCCCGACATCCTCGCCGCCGGAAAACACCTATTGGGCGAAAAGCCGTTCGGGATCGATGCGGCAGCGAATGCGGAGATCCAGGCGGCGATCGATGCCCACCCGGGTCTCCTGGTCCGATGCTCCTCGGAAATGCCGTTCTTCCCGGGCGCTCAGAAGGTGATCGATTTCGTCCTCGCGGGCGACCTCGGCGAGATCATCGAGGTTGAGGCCGCTTTCCTCCACTCGTCCGACCTGAACCCGGCCAAGCCCATCAACTGGAAGAGGATGGTCGAGGTGAACGGAGCCTATGGGGCCATGGGCGATCTCGGCATGCATGTCGTGCATGTCCCGCTCCGCCTCGGGTGGAGGCCAACGCGGGTCTCAGCCGCTCTGGTCAACCGCTTTCGCACCCGGCCCGATGGAACAGGGCAGTTGGTTCCCTGCGAAACCTGGGACAACGCGACCATCACCGGTCATGTTGAGGATGAAGGCGGCGGCTTCCCGCTCGTCCTGAAAACCTGGCGGATCGCCCCCGGCCACTCCAACACCTGGAGCCTGCGGGTGCTCGGCACGCGGGGCAGCGCCTGGTTCACCACTCAGAGCCCGCGCCAGTGGCAGTGGATGACCTATTCTGGCGGCGCGCAGGTCTGGCAGACGGAGGATCTCGGGTTTCAAACCCTGTTCCCGGCGATCACGGGCGGGATTTTCGAGTTTGGCTTCCCGGATGCGCTCCAACAGATGTGGGCCGCCTATCTCGATGAGCTCGCGGGCGGCGACGCGAACGGCTTCCATTGTGTCACACCGGAAGAGGCGTCGGACCATCACGCCATCCTGACCGCTGCGCTCGCAGCCGGAACCGAGGGGCGCGTGGCACGCGTCGCGTACCGGTGAGCGGAGACCGGTCCGGCATCATTTGCGCCGGCAACTGGATCGTCGATCTGGTCCACGAGCTGGAGCAGTGGCCGGCGGAGAGCGATCTGATCCGGATTGGTGCGCAAACACGCGGCGTTGGCGGCGGGGCTGCCAATGTGATTATGGCGCTCGCAAAGCTCGAGACCGGGTTGCCGCTCTGGCCGATGGGGGCAGTGGGTGACGATGACTACGGGACCTTCGTTCTGGAGGCCTGCCGCGCCCTTGGGCTCCCCACGACGCAATTGCATGCCAAGGCGGGCGTGGCCACGGCGCACACGCATGTCATGTCGGTCGCCGGTCGAAGCCGAACCTTCTTCTACCAGGGCGGCGCGAACGACATGTTGAGCGCGGCGGATTTTCCCGCGGGCACGTTTGCGTCGACGACGGCGCGGATCTTCTACCTCGGCTACCTGACGCTCCTCGGCACGCTGGACCGGCTTGACGCCCGCGGCATGACCGACGCGGCGCGGGTGCTCGAACGCGCGCAGAAGGCCGGGCTGCGGACATGCGTGGACTTGGTCTCGGTTGAGCATCCGGCGTTCCAACCCATCGTCGAGGCCGCGGCGCCCTTCATCGACTACCTGGTCTTGAACGAGGTCGAAGCGGCGCGTGCGACCGGAGCGGCTGTCGGGGCCGGCACGCCGGATCAGGCGGATCTTGCTGAGATGGGGCGGGCGCTCCTGGCGCAGGGTGTCAAAGGGTGCGTCGTCATCCATTCCGGAGAGGGCGCGATCTGGGCCGGGGCCGACGGCGCGATGCTGCACGCACCGGCGAAGGCCCTGCCGTCCGAAGAGATTGCCAGCCACCTTGGCGCCGGGGATGCATTCTGCGCCGGTCTGCTCTATGCGCTCCACGAGGGGTGGGCGCCGGATCGAGTGCTGGCGTTGGCGAATGCGACGGCACGCTCCTCCCTCAAAGGTGTCACCGCAACCGAAGCGATACCCCCCCTTCGCAGCCTCGATCTCGTGGGTGCGACATGAGGCCCGCGATCGTTTCGGGCCGCCGTCTCCGCAGAGCTCGGTTCGGCCAAAGCGCGGCCCCGGTCTCCACTCGCAGTGCGGCGAAAGGGGCGGCTCCCTCGTGGGCACCCTCGCGGTCGGATGATCGAACGCGCTTTGCCGGGGCGGACGAGCCGCCTCGGCGCTCTGTCCTGACCGATGTCAAGCCAGGGGCCGTGGCGCCGGAGGCAACGGTCGGAGGCTCGGCACATGACGTGAGGCTGCATCGCGCGCGGCGCGGTCACGCCAATGGCAGAGAACACGGATTTGGGGGTCGGGATGATGCGCGCCACACGCCTCTTTGATGTCGGGGACATCCGCACAGTCGAGGTTCCAGAACCGACGCCCCATCCCGGTGACATCGTCATTGCCGTGGAGGCCGCCGGGATCTGCGGCACCGACCGTCATCTCTTCAAGGGGGAGTTCCCGTCGGTTCCAGGCAAAACACTTGGCCACGAGTTCTCCGGCACGGTGGTCGATGCGGGGACCTCTGATCTGAAGATCGGCACGCGGGTCACCTGCGACCCGAACACTTGGTGCGGCTCCTGTCCGCACTGCCGGGCGGGGCGGGTCAACCTCTGTTCGAGGAACGTGGCGACCGGGATCGCGCGCGATGGCGGGTTTGCCGAGTATTGCGCGTTCCCGGCCCACAAGGCGCATTGCCTTCCGGCAAACCTGGACCCCCTCCACGGTGCGTTTTGCGAACCTCTGGCCTGCACGCTCCATGGCATGGACATCGGCCAAACCGCTCCAGGTGAGCGGGTGCTTGTGATCGGCGGCGGGGTGATCGGGCTTTTGGCCGTGCAGCTTGCGGCGCGCGCCGGTGGTACCGTCATGCTTCTGACGCGGAGCGCCGAGAAGCAGGCCCTCGGCCAGCGCCTCGGTGCCGCTCTTGTGGCCGGAACGCCGGAGGAGGTGCGGGAGGTCTGGCCCGAGGGCGCCGATCTGGTGGTCGAGTGCGCAGGCGTCGCCGCAACCGTCGAAACTTCGCCCGCACTGACACGGACCGGCGGCCGCGTGGTTGTCCTGGGCGTGCTGCCGCAGGGGGAGCGGGTGTCGATCGAACCCTTCGACCTCCTCTTCCGCGAGATCCAAATCCACTTCAGCTTCCTCAACCCGTTCACGCATGAGCGCGCGGCGCAGATGATTGCCGAGGGCTCCATCGATGTCGCACCGCTCGTGAGCCGAACGCTCTCGATCGAGGAGGCCCCGGATGCAATTGCCAACCCGCCGCGCGCAGGCGAGGTGCGCGCGATCGTTGTGCCGGGTCAAACGGCGGTGTAGCCGCCATCGATGGGCAGGGACACGCCCGAGATCATCGCGGCTCCGTCGCTCAACAAGAAAACGATCGGGGCGGCGATCTCGTCAACTGTCGCCCAGCGCCCAAGGGGCATCGTCTCGAGGAACGGCGTCTCGATCTCCGGGCGGCCCCAATACCAGGCCGACATCGGCGTCATGACGACGGTGGGGTGCACGCCATTCACGCGGATGCCGTGTGGGCCGAGTTCGAGCGCTGAGACCCGCGTGATGTTGTCGAGCGCCGCCTTGCTCGCCCCGTAAGAGATGTGACCCTTGAGCGCCACGAGGCTCGCCTGGCTCGACACATTGACGATGGCGCCGCCCTTGCCGAGGCGGATCATCGATTGGGAGGCGTATTTCGTGACGAGAAGCGCGCCGCGGGCGTTGATCGAGATCACTTTGTCGAAGACCGCGATGTCGGTCTCCATGGGTGTCGCGATCTCGCCGCCAAAGCCCCCGCAATTGACGACACCGTAGAGATCGAGGCCGTCGAGCGCATCCCGCACGCTCTCCTCCGATGTGAGGTCGAAGGGCAGGGTGCGGCACCCCGTCTCTGCGGCGAGGGCCGCAAGCGCCTCCTCGTTGCGCCCGCTGGCAATGACCTCGGCGCCGGCCCGCACGAGGTGGCTCACCGTCGCGCCGCCAATGCCACCGCTCGCGCCCGTCACCAGGACCGGCCCCCTGTCGAACCCTTGCATCACGTCGCCTCGGAGAGCCCTTCATCCGAGAGGCCGTCGAGCTTCGGCATCAGCGTCAGGAGCTCGCGCGTGTAAGCGCTCTTCGGGGCGCCAAAGAGGCTCTCGGTGTCCTGCAGCTCCACCAGTTTGCCCTGCTTGAGCACCGCGACGCGGTCGCACATCTGCCGAACGACCGGTAAATCGTGGCTGATGAAGAGCATTGTGAGACCCAAATGCTCCTGCAAGTCCTTCAGGATGTTGAGGATCTGTGCCTGAATCGAGACATCGAGCGCGCTCGTCGGCTCATCGCAGATCAAAAACTCAGGCTGGGTGGCGAGGGCTCGGGCAATGGAGATCCGCTGCCGCTGCCCGCCCGAGAACTCATGCGGGTAGCGCCGGCCGGCCTCCGCCCCGAGGCCCACCTGTTCCAACAGCTGATCGACCCGTTTTGAGACTGCTGCACCGTCGAGAAGGCGGTGGTGGCGGATGGGTTCGGCAATGATGGCATCGACCCGCATCCTCGGATTGAGAGAGGAATATGGGTCTTGGAAGATCATCTGTATCTTCCTGCGATAGGCGTCTTGTGCCGCTTTGTTCCGACGGTCGCTGACAACGGTTCCGTCAAAGCTCACCGTGCCGCCATCAGTGTTGAAGAGCCCGCTGATCATGCGGGCGATGGTGGACTTGCCGGATCCTGACTCGCCCACCACACCAAAGACCTCGCCCGGGTGGATGTCGAAGCTGACATCGTCGACCGCCGTGAGATAGCGCCGCGCCGCCGGAAAGATGCTCTGTCGGAGCGTGAAGATCTTGGTGAGGTTCTTGACTTCGAGAAGCGGTTTCGCCGGATCGTGGGCGACGGCCGGCCAGTCCCGGCTCATGTCCTCTATCGCAAACCGCGTCGCGCGCCCGCCATAGCTGACCTGCGGAAAGCGCTTCAACTTCACTGTCGGGCGCGGCACGGCGGCGATCAGCGACTTGGTGTAAGTGTGCTGCGGCGCGCCGAGGATCTCGGCCGTCGGCCCGCTTTCGACGATGGCCCCCTTGTACATCACCGTCACGCGGTCGGTGGTGTCGGCGATCACGCCGATATCATGCGTGATCAGAATGACGCCGACCCGCCGCTCGCGCGCAAGTTCCTTGATCAGATCCAAGATCTGCGCCTGGACCGACACGTCGAGGGCGGTCGTGGGCTCATCCGCGATGATGACGTCGGGCTCAGAACAGAGGGCGAGGGCGATCACGACCCGCTGGCGCATGCCGCCCGAGAACTCGTGCGGATACTGCTCGAGCCGGCTGTCGGGATCCGGAATGCCGACCCGCGCGATCAAGGCCCGGGCGCGTTCCCCCGCCTCCGATTGCGACACGGGCAGGTGCGCCTGGATCGTCTCGACCAACTGCTCGCGCACAGTGAAAAGCGGGTTGAGGCTTGTCAGCGGGTCTTGAAAGATCGTGCTGATTTTCTTGCCGCGGAGGCTCTGCATGGCCTCAGCATCGAGGCCGCTGATCCGGTTTCCTCGAAACTCGATCTCGCCGGCAGCGATGAAGCCCGGCCGCTCCAAGAGCCCCATTATGGCGGCGCCGATGGTCGACTTTCCGGCACCCGACTCCCCCACAAGCCCATGGATCTCGCCCGGATTGACGGTGAGGTTGGCGCGATCGACCGCGACGAAGACACGGTGGCGCGTGGGAAACTCAACGGTCAGGTCGCGGATGTCGAGAAGGTTCATGCGGTCTCGCCTCGTCTGCGAGGACCAGCTTGTTACGGTTCGCGCGCGGGGGCAAGCGGGCATTCGGGACGGATCGCGCGCCACACACTGTCGACGGACTGCACTCGGGGAGCTGGGGCGATGTGGGCCGGACCCCGTGCGTGGGTGAATTCCGGCAGGTCGCGGGCAGTCTGTGTCCTGGACCGGAGCACACTTTCAAGCGGGCGATCCTTGCGGAAGCAGGGGTGAAGGGCGTCCCCTGCGTCGCGCCCAGAGGTTCGTCTTCTGCGTGTCGAGATCCCATCGAGTGTGCTGCAAAGAGGACCGTCTTCAGCGCCACCGGAACCAAAGAGGTCGATTTCCTGGCAGCAACGTTGGTCGTTCCAGACCGCCTCGAAGCATCCGTCAGGCGCTGTGATAAGCCATGCCCACGGCGCACTATGTCCCTCCCATACCCGCCTATGTCTGGGTCCGACACAGCTCTGTCTCTGGAGTTCCCCCGGTTTGATGGACATTTTTCACTGATGAAGGAGAGTGTTTTTCATGGCGAGAACGAGGAACCCGTATCCGACGGAATTTAGGGAACAATTGGTTGCGCTGGCGCGAGCTGGGCGCAGTGTTGATAGTCTTGCGCGGGAGTATGAGCCCTGCGCCGCGACGATTCGTGACTGGGTTAGGCAGGCCGGTGCGGATGAAGGTGAACGTGATGATCGCCTGAGCGGCGCTGAATTGGATGAACTGCGGCAACTTCGCAAAGAAGTCAGGCAGCTTCGGCAAGAACGGGACATACTCTCAAAGGGTTGCCAGTGGTTGCGCCACTGGTTCGAGAAAGCACTGGCGACGCTTGTTTTGCACAAAACGACGTGACATCGCGGAGGTCTTCAAGTTTATGACCGTGAACCAGGCCGAGTATTCTATCCAGATGATGTCACGCACACTGGGTGTTTCCCGCAGCGGGTTCTATGCCTATCACAGCCACTCGCCCAGCAATCGGCAGGTTGCGGATGACGCGCTGACCGACCGGATCGCCGCCATTCATGACGTGTCAAAGCAAACCTATGGCGCGCCGCGTATCCACGCTGAGCTGGCTGATGAAGGCGTCCATGTTGGCCGCAAGCGTATCGAGCGATTGATGAAAGCCGAAGGCTTGAGGGGCCTCAGTCGCCGCAAGTTCGTGGTCACGACAGAACGGGACCCACGCGCCCGACCTGCAAGTGATCTGGTCGACCGCAACTTCTATGCGGATGCGCCCAATGTACTTTGGGTTGCAGACATCACCTTACGTACCAACCTGGGCAGGCTTTTTGTATCTGGCCGTCGTCTTGCATGCCTTCAGTCGGCGGATCATCGGCTGGGCTATGGGCAACGATCAGAAAGCGCAGCTTGTCATCGATGCGATGAATATGGCTGTCGCGCAGCGCAAACCTGACAGCGTCATTCACCATAGCGACCAGGGATCGCAATATACGTCCGTCGCATTCGGGCTGCGCTGCAAAGAAATGGGCGTACGCCTGTCAATGGGATCGGTTGGTGAGTGTTATGACAACGCCATGTGCGAGAGCTTCTTCGCCACCCTTGAATGCGAACTGCTCGACCGAAGGAAGTTCAAGACAAAAGCTGAAGCACGCGTCGCCTGCTTCGAGTTCATCGAAGGCTGGTACAACCCCTCTCGCCGTCATTCGGCTTTGGGCTACAAGTCACCCATCAACTACGAAAGGACCGCCGTTAAAGGGCTGGACTCTCTAGGCTCAGGGCTCATAGCGAGTAAATGACGAGTGCTGCGAGGGCGACGGCTGAGAGGTGGACCTTGGGGCATCTGTCGTATCGCGTTGCGA
>JBCDHQ010000216.1:0-7948 GCA_038749815.1 Pseudomonadota bacterium
CGGATCGCCACGATGAACGGCTCGAAGAACGCCCATTCCGCATCCGACATCAGGTCTCGCGCCAAGACAGCCTCCCTTCCGAAAGCTATCTTGAATCACGCTCCAGCGCCCGAGTGAATCCCTTTTGTCAACATGACCTAGTGCGATTGTATCCGAAACTAGAGTGTGCGCTGAATGCACTGGGCGGGATAGCGACCTGCGCACCGATGGCAAACGGATCGGCAGACTCGTCTACCAAGGCCGTGATGCAAATCCCCAGAGAGCCGCTGTCATACCATCGACCTCGCCTCACCGCACCCGCCCCAGCGTGCGGCTCGCCGCTCGGATGACCCAGTCGCCCCACACGGATCTCTGCCGTCTCCGCGCCGTGAAGTGGCCATTGAGGATCTGCTTTGGCCGAGACACCGCAAACTGGACCATGGTTCGCAGGCAGCAACCGGTGTCCCTTCGTCAGTGCATGTGGCGGGCCCCTGCGATGCGGAGAGCATGACGGTCGCGCTCCGAGCCGCAGACAGTGCGAGGTCCGGGGATCGGGGACCGGTGCGGCGGAAGCGGGATCCTCCGGGCCGAAGCACGGGCCGCGCGCCGTCGCTGGCCCCGTGCGGACCGGCTGGCGACTGCCAGGACGCGGCGGATGTGCCCGCGGACCGTGCCCACGAGCCGGACCGCCATGGACGGATCGGCGTTCGCGGATCCCCTCGACCCAGTGGCGTGGATGGCTCACCTTCGTGTGTGGGTGCGTGGGCAAGACTCTCGCCGGTCTCGACATCGACGGCGATGTGCACGTTGCGCCAGGATCGGCGTGTCCCGCCTTGCTTTACTGTGCGCTCATTCGACCGGGCCGAAGACCTCAAGGCCCGTGGATGTCAGCACCGAGACCCGTCCGGGCGCTTGCGGGTCCACGGCCACCAACCGCCGGCCGCGAACGAGGCTGGAGCTAACCGGCACCGGCAACCCGAGCCCAAGGAGAGCGCATGACGCCTTCGCTCTGGCGCAGCTGCCGCCTGAACGCTGCCCCGAGGACGAGCGGCGCCTCGAGCGCCAGGTTCGAGCATCTCCGCTGCCCGCCCGACGTCCCCCGCCTGCGTGTGACCCAGCCCTCGAGCGCCGTCGCGCGGTGCTCGGACCCATGGTGAGCCCGCGTTCACTGCAAGACCCGGCGCTGCGCGGGACAGGCCCGTGCCCCCTGCTCCGCCCAGTTCGTCAGCTGGTGGTGGGCACGCGGTGGGCTTGGTGGGGCTTGAAGGGCCCGGTCCGGATCCCGGGTGAGAGTGGCTCCTGCCTCATACAACCCTGGCCATCGTGGTGCACCGAGGGTGGCGTTGGGCGAGAGCTCCAGTCGGCAAGATTGCCTAAGATCGCTCCCGTCTCCGACAGCGCCGCGCCTGACATCCCATCCACGAGGACTGGCACCAGGACGCTCATTAAGGCTCAGGCCCCCCGCACCCCGCTTGGCGCCGGCATCGATCTGGTCACGCCAACCTCCTCCAGGACCGTGCGCGACGCGGCTCGTGCGGTCCGGTGGGAGTGAGGTTCAAAGCGCCTGCGCCCCCCTTCCGGGCCCTCGCGAGCAACACCATATGCTCTGCCCGACGGTGAACGCCTAGGTGCCGCAGAACGTGCGGCTGACGGCCTGATCGGCATGCGGCGGCAGTGCCAGATCGGCATGCTCGGGCTGATCGTCGTAGGGATGTGCAAGGACCTTGTGCAGCCGCTCGAACGGCCCGAGATCGCCGTTTTGTGCGGCATCAAGCACGTCCTCGACCCGGTGATTGCGAGGGATGAACAGCGGGTTGGCCGCACGCATCGCGCTGCGGCGCTCGGCCGGGGCAAGCGGATCCTCCGCGCAGCGCGTCGTCCAGCGTTCGGTCCAGTCATCGAGCGCGGCCGGCTCGCGGAAGAGCTCCCGGGGGGCCGGTCGGTGCTGGGCGTCAGGGGATGCCTGGTCCGACAGCCGGCGAAAGGTGAGCGTGAAATCGGCCTCATTGCCTTCCATCAACGACAGAAGATCCGAAATCAGCGCGGCATCGCCCTCGGCCTGCCTCGAGAGCCCGAGCTTTCGCCGCATCACACCAAGCCACGCGTCCCGGTACATGTCGGGAAAACGGTTGATGACTTCCTGTGCCGCTTCGACGGCGGCCTCGGTCGTCTCGGACAGAAGCGGGAGCAGCGCCTGCGCCAATTGGGCGAGGTTCCAGTGGGCGATCCGGGGCTGGTTGCCATAGGCATATCGGCCGCCGACATCGATGGAGCTGAAGACCTGCCCCTCGCGATAGGCGTCCATGAACGCGCAGGGGCCGTAATCGATCGTCTCGCCCGAGAGTGTCATGTTGTCGGTGTTCATGACCCCGTGGATGAAGCCAACGCTCATCCAACGGGCGACAAGCTCCGCCTGCCGCGCCATCACATGCTCAAGCAGGGCGAGAGCCGGTGTCTCAGCCTCCGCACATTCGGGGTAGTGGCGCTCAATGACATGGTCTGCGAGCGCCTGCAGGGCGTCCACGTCCTGCCGAGCGTAGACGTACTGGAAGGTGCCGATCCGCACATGGCTCGCGGCGACCCGCGTGAGCACCGCACCCTCCTGCACTGTCTCGCGGTGGACCTGTTCGCCCGTGGCGACGGCCGCGAGAGAGCGGGTGGTTGGAATGCCGAGGGCCGCCATCGCCTCGCTGACGATGAACTCGCGGAGGACTGGACCCAGAGGCGCTTTGCCGTCGCCCATGCGGGAAAAGGGGGTGCGCCCGGCGCCCTTGAGCTGGACATCGCGGCGGCGGCCGTGCCGGTCGATCACCTCGCCGAGCAGAATGGCGCGGCCGTCGCCGAGCTGAGGCACCCAGTTGCCGAACTGGTGCCCGGCATAGGCCATGGCGATCGGCTCGGAGCCTGCCACGGTGCTGTGACCCGACAGGAGATCGAGGCCAGCCGGGCTCGCCAGTTGCTCAGGATCGACCGAGAGTTCCTCCGCCAGAGCTCTGTTCAGCTGCAACAGCCGCGGCGCCGGCGCCGGTGCGGGCGCGACCTTGGCAAAGAGCCGCTGGGGCAGCCGCGCATAGCTGGTGTCGAAGACGAAGATCCTGTCGGTCGAGCTTGTAGCGGTCACGCTCATCCCCTCAGAGTGCTTGAACCCGAACGGCCCCTTCGATCCGGTCTGATCGCTGCCGCACCATCCGAGGCCGAGATCTCAGAAAGCGGTGCGCGGGGCAAGGCTCTGAGGTCTCGAACGTCGATCCGGAGACCAGTTTCCATCCGCCTTGGTGCGTCGCTCCGGGAGGGTACGCGTCCCGCATGCTATAGCCCATGGCGTTGAAGCGCAAATCGGCTTCAAAGCTTCAGGAACGGGCGCCCCATGCGGCCGGGTCTGGCTCTGCCTAGAGAACCTTCCGGCGCCCTGTGGCTTTGAACCGACCCGCCGACCCATTGCTGAGCATGCCGAGCACGAGATGGATGGCCTGGGTCGGATGCGCGGGCCCCGGCCCGACGATCGAGCGGTCCCCGGGGTGGCGCCGCCTGCGCAGCGGCGGCATCCACGTGCCTCTGTGGCGCTCGGTCAGCATCCCACCGCGGGTGGAGGTTGATCACGCATCTTGGCGGGCCGGCGCAGTCGCGCCGGACAGCTCTTCGAAGAGGCGTGCCACGGCCTCGGCACCCGGGTCGTTGTGCCCGGCAAGACTGTCCGCTGAGAGGTAGCTCGCACGCCCGGCTCTCGCGCGAGTGATGCTGGCGGTTGCGTCCGCGCCCGCACGCGCGGCTCGTGCCGCGGCATCGAGCCCGAGATGGAGATGATCAAGAGCCGGAAACAGAGCATCGATCATCGTGCGGTCGCCAGGTCTCGCACCGCCGACCTGTTGGATCCGGTCGAGCCCCGCCTTCAGCGACCCGATCAAGTCCGTTCCGGCCGCTGAGGCATCGCCGGCAGCTGCAAAAAAGATCGCGAGCAGGACACCCGAGGACCCGCCCATGGTCTGGCTCAGCTCAAGCCCAATCGCGCGGTGAAGTTGCGTCTGATCCGCCAGCGGCAGGCGGTCGAGCGCGTCGACCAGCGCCCGTGCCGCCGTCGCAAGCGTGCTGCCGGTGTCTCCGTCGCCGGATTTCGCATCCAAGGCGTTGAGGTCCGCTTCGGCGGCGATCAGGATCTTGCAGCACTGCTCGACAAACGCGCGCGTCTCGTCGTTTTTGGATGGGATCGGCTGGATCGGCGTCAACCCGTCGGGCAAGGGCTCAACCGCGATCTCGCCAACGGCGAGGCACCCGGGCCAGGCCCACGGCGCCACGGGCGCGATCAGCGCATTCTCGTCGGCCTTTGTGGCCGGAAGCATCGAAATCGAAAACCCGCGCATGTCGAGGGACGTCATCAAGAGCGCCGGCCCCACCAACCACCGGATCTGTTCACCAATCCTCGACCGCGTGAGCTCTTCGGCCAAAACGGCCATCTCAAGCGGCGTCGCGCTGCCCAGGTTGTTCAAGAGCGCGACGTGAGGCCCGGGACCGATGGTTGGCACAAGCCTCTCGACCACCATCTCCATCGCCTCCCGCGCCGTCGAGAACTCGACCTGTTCGATCCCGGCTTCCCCGTGGATGCCGAGGCCGAGTTCCGCTCGTCCAGCCGGAATACGCTCCTCCTTCGGTGAGCCCGGCACTGTGCAGGTGTCGAGGGACATGCCGATCGACACGACGCCCTTGATGACCCGCTGCGCCGCCTCAGTCACGGCCTCGAGATCCGCGCCCTGCTCCGCCAAGGCGCCCGCGATCTTGTGAACAAAGAGCGTGCCGGCAACGCCGCGCGGTTGCGGCAAATCCGGCAGGGCGATGTCGTCATCCACGACAACCATGGTGACCTTCAGCCCCTGCGCGCGCGCGCGCTCTGCGGCAAGGCCGAAGTTCAAGCGGTCGCCGGTGTAGTTCTTGACGATCAGGAGACAGCCCGCCTTTCCGGTGACCGCGAGAATACCGGCAAGCACCGCATCGACCGAGGGCGACGCGAACACCTCGCCGCAGACTGCCGCGGTCAGCATGCCCTGCCCGACAAAACCGGCATGGCTCGGTTCGTGACCAGACCCGCCGCCGGAGACCAGGGCAACCTTCGAGCGGTCCCAGTCCGTCCGAACGACGACCTTGATGTGCGGATAGCCATCCAGACGGGCCAGGCGGCCGCCGGCCGTCCGCAGCGTTCCGTCAATTGCCTCGGTGACAAGCGTCTCCTTGGTGTTGATGAACTGTCTCATGACCTTTCTCCTCAGGCTATCCGAGCACCGGCGGCGTCGAAATAAAGGGCGTTGCGGGGCTGGATGGCCAGCGTGTCGCCAGGCTCCAGATCGGTGTGCACGTCCGTCAGCGTGACGATGTCGTGGCCGTCCAGCGTCAGATGCAACCGCGTCTGGTCGCCGAGATGCTCAATGCGCACGACCTTGGAGGTCTTGCCTTCGCCGTGCTGAATGTGCTCTGGCCGCAGACCGATGGTTTTTGCCCCGCTCGGCGCACCCGCAAACAGACCGGCAGGCAGCGCATTGATCCTCGGCAGGCCGAGACGCGCCGCAACGTAGAGGCTGGACGGATCTTCATAGATCTCGCGTGGGCTGCCGAATTGCACGAGCCGCCCGCTGTCGAGGACGCCAACTTGGGTTGCCATGGTCATGGCCTCGATCTGGTCATGCGTGACGTAGAGGAGCGTCGCGCCCAGACTGGCCTGAATGCGCTTGAGCTCAACGCGGAGGTCGGCGCGCAGTTTCGCGTCGAGCGAACTGAGCGGTTCGTCCATCAGGTAGATCGAGGGTGTGCGGACCAAGGCACGTCCGATGGAGACACGCTGCATTTCCCCGCCCGAGAGCGCCGTCGCCTTGTTGTCGAGCTTATGTGCGATCCGCAGGACTTCGGCGACCTCTTCAACCTTCCGCTTCACCTCGTCCTTGGGCGTCTTGAGGATCGGTGATTTGAGCGGAAAGGCCAGATTGTCCCGGACCGTCATATGCGGGTAGAGCGAGTACTGTTGAAACACCATCGCGACGTCGCGCTGTGCGGGCGTTTCACTGACGACCGAGCGGCCATCGATGAGGATGTCGCCGCCATCAGGGCGCTCCAGGCCGGAGATCAACCGCAGCGCCGTTGTTTTGCCCGCGCCGGTCGGTCCCAGCAGAACCACGAACGCGCCATCGCGAACAGTCATCGTAACAGTGTCGAGGGCGACCGTGTCCCCGAAGGACTTGCTCACATTCCGAAGCGCCACATCAGCCATTGGACAGCGCCCCATCGTTGAGCTCAGACCGGATGGCACGCCCGGACTGACCGTCGAAGAGCGTCACCGTCGCGGCGTTGAAGTCGAGCCCCACGGTCTCACCGACAGTCGCCGGCTGGTCCGATGCGATCCGGGCCTTCACGTCTCCGTTGTGGGTCTTCAGCGTGACGATCTGGGTCGTGCCGAGGTATTCGGTCGCGATGATCTCACCCCGGTAGGCGGCGCCCTCCGAAAGCCGGACATGCTCCGGGCGCACGCCGTAGACCATGTTGCCGTCGAAACCCTCGCGAAGTGCCGGGATCCCAAGCGTTTGATCGTGCAGCTGCACCGTCCGTTCGCCCGGCGCACCGCTTGCCTCGAACCTGAGAAAGTTCATGTGCGGCGAGCCGATGAACTCCGCCACGAACAACGTCGCCGGTTTGTCATAGATGTCTTGAGGCGTGCCGAACTGCTCGATCACGCCGTTGTTCATCACGACGATCTTGTCGCCCATCTGCATCGCTTCGAGCTGATCGTGGGTCACATAGACTGTGGTTGCCCCGATCCGGTCATGGAGCGCACGCAGTTCCTCCGCCATCCGCTCACGAAACTCGGCGTCCAGAGCGCCAAGCGGCTCGTCCATCAGAAAGCAGGCCGGTTTGCGGACAATGGCCCGACCGAGCGCGACGCGCTGTCGGTCCCCCCCGGAGAGACCGCCGACCGGGCGGTCGAGAATGTCCTCGATCCCGAGGATACGCGCCACTTCGGCCACCTTCTCGCGGACCTCTGCCCGCGGCATGCCCTGGCTGACCAGCGGGTAGCTGATGTTCTTGCGGACGTTCATGTGCGGGTAGAGCGCGAACATCTGGAACACAAAGGCGATGTCACGCTGGCTCGCCGGCTTTTGTCCGACCTCCGCGCCGTCAATGTAGATGTCGCCCGATGTCGGCAGCTCAAGACCCGCAATCATCCGGAGCGTTGTGGTCTTTCCGCACCCTGACGGGCCGAGCAGCATGAAGAACTCACCGTCCTTGATTTCGAACGACGAAGACTGAACAGCCGTGAAGGAGCCGAATTCTTTCCGCAGATTTTGAACGACAATATCGGCCATCGTCTACTCCGGGAAATGACTGACGATGATGAACATGACGGTGCCCACCAGCGTGACGATGAAGGAGTACGTGAAGGCCCAGAGAACGAAGGGCTGCATCAGCATGATCACCCCGAGCGCGATGAGGACAGAGGCCACGATCTCCCATGGGCCGCGGCGGAGGCGCATGAGGTTCCTGAAGAACGCGCTCATTTCCGAACCGCTCCGAACGTGATCCCGCTCAGGAGGTGCTTGCGCAGCAGGATGGTGAAGACCATGACCGGCACGAGAAAGATCGAGGCCCCCGCCGCGACGGCGGGCCAGTCCTGGCCGCCGACACCGATGATGGTCGGAATGAAGGGCGGCGCCGTTTGCGCATTTCCACTCGTGAGGAGCACGGCAAAGGCGTATTCGTTCCAGGCGAAGACCAGGCAGAAGATCGCCGTCGATGCGATGCCCGTCGCGGCCTGCGGCAGGACGACCTTATAGAAGGCTTGAAACCGCGAGTAGCCATCGATGAGCGCCGCCTCTTCGTACTCTCGCGGTATTTCATCGATAAAACCTTTGAGGAGCCAGACCGAGAGCGACAGGTTCACCGCCGTGTAGAGCAGGATCATACCCGCGTGTGTGTCGCTCAGCCCGAGCGACCG